>CALFBM010000087.1 GCA_937951645.1 uncultured Rhizobiaceae group bacterium | reverse complement strand
AATATCCGCAAACGTCTTCTGCTTTTGGTCAAGCTCCGTCTTGATCAACAACTCAGCCATCCCCATGACACCATTCATCGGAGTACGGATCTCATGAGACATATTCGCCAAAAACTCACTCTTCGCCCGATCCGCAAGTTCAGCGCGGCGGGATTCTTGCTTCGCAAAAATTGATTTTTCTCTAAGGTTTTTCATTAGACGATGAATGGCAACATCAAGTGGTATGAAAATACAAAGACCGATGAAAGCCAATACACCAAGTGTGATAAGCAAAAACCTTTCAAGAAGGCTACTTTGCTTGCTAACAATTGTTCTCTCTTTTTCCGCCAGCGTCATGGTTGCATGCTTGTGATTTGCTGAAACCTGGTTGTTGTAAGTCGCTTCTATCGTACGAGCTACCCAGTGCATGTGATCTGGGTAACGTGTGTTCAGAACTTTTTCCGTATTAAGCATCGTCATGTAATGTACAAATGGATTTTGCCCTCTCATAAATTCAGAGGTTCGAATAATCTCATTGGTAATATTAGGATTTGCTGACTTCCAAAGTGCTTGCAGTTTTTCAAATTCTACCTGTGCTTGACCCTGAAAATACTGAAGACCGGTTTTCATTGGAACTACGCGTTCAACTGTTTTAAGCTTCTTTAGTACGCGGTTTCTGTCTTTAACGGTTCTGCCGCTTAAAACAATTTCCAGAAACAGATTATCAATTTTGGCAGGGGTTTCCTCGCCAACACGCCTTGCTCTTTCTGCTAAAACCTCAAGTGCATTATCTGTTACGTCTAATTGTTCACCTAAATTACGAATTTCAGCTATCTGATTGTTAATCTCACGTTGTTCAAAATAAAATTTTACACAAATTCCACAAACAACAACAAGTGCAAGGAGATAACATCCCCGCATCACCCACGAAATCAACTTCCATGATTTTGTACGATTTTCCATAGTCATTACAATGCCCCAAACATTTTGCTTAAGACTTTGTAAAAAAGTATGGTTAATAAAGCGTGAAACCCTTGTTTTGGAAGCGGTATGCTGTCGGTCGATAAAAAGACAAATAAATTGTTGAGGAGTTGTTTACCCTGACGCAAAAAGACCTTTGGTAACCAGAAATTAATCCTAAGTTTTAATTCGAATTTTATACAAGTGTCGTAGAACTGTTTCCAGAGCAGGGAAAAATAATCCTGCCTGAATAAAAACAGTGAGGCAATAATAATGACCAACGCACCAGAAATGGTAGGAGAAGCAATTGAACCTTCATATGAAGGTGATATCAAAACTCTATATCTAGATTCACTTACGCTTGTAGAGCGTCTACATCGCCGTCTTCTTGACGTAATTAAAGATGAGTTTGACCGTAAGGGTCGCAGTGATATTAATCCTGTACAAGCTCTTCTTCTTTTTAACATTGGCAATACAGAATTAACAGCGGGCGAACTACGTACTCGTGGTTATTACCTTGGTTCAAATGTTTCTTACAATCTAAAGAAGCTGGTTGATCAAGGCTATATCAATCACCAAAAATCACGTGTTGACCGTCGTTCAGTTCGTGTGAGCCTTACAGAAGTAGGCAAAGAAGTTGCGGAAATCGTAAACGAGCTTTACACACGCCATATTGGTTCAATCGAACAAATTGGTGGCATAAACGGCGGTGAATTTGCTACGATGAACAAGTCGCTAAAACGCCTTGAGCGTTTCTGGACTGACCAGATTTTATATCGTTTATAATAGTATATATTATAAACTCACATTAAGTTGATTAAGGCTTGCCATTTTGGCAGGCCTTTTTCATTATTTAAGCCCTATAAGACTTGTATAGCCCTCATTTTAACATAAATAATGCATAATTATCCGCAAAGAGTTTGCAATTGTGTCTGTTTGGTTAAATAAATTCTACCCTAACGTAAGATTTTGATTTATGGTAAGGAAATCTTTAACATACAGATTGTAAAGTTAACAAAGACTCGCGTAAGGATGATTTATGTGGCGCTAGAATTTTAATGTGTACAAATAATTACAAACGAACCTGGAATAACATGATGAAACGTAGAGAATTTATATCCGGCATGGCTGCAGGTGCAAGCCTTCTCTCGGCACCGGCGCTGGCAAACGATCCGATTTCTTCAATTATCAAATCATCAAAACGTGATAATTGGAGTGACCAGTTTGATGCGCGTCGAGGCGATGCCAAGCTTTCTTCGACAAATGTTCCGGTTTTTTCCCCGCAAACGCCGGGTTTCATTCAACAAGCGATTGCCGAATACCGTCAGATAAGCGCAAAGGGTGGATGGCCAGTTGTACCTGCTACTGAAAAACTGCGTTTAGGCAGTCAGTCTCGTAGTGTATTTATTCTGCGAGAGCGTTTGGTCGCTTCCAGGGACCTTGATCCAAGTGCAGGTAACTCGGATGTATTTGATACCTGGGTTGATGGTGCTGTGCGCCGTTTTCAGGCCCGCCATGGATTGCCTGCGGATGGTGTCATGGGCAAATATACATATGCTGCCATGAATATTCCAACCAGTATTCGCCTAAGCCAGTTGGAAACAAACCTTGTGCGTTTGCGTTCGTTCTCGGGTTTTCTGGGCGACCGGTACGTAATGGTAAACATCCCTGCAGCTCAAATTGAGGCAGTAAAAAACGGCAAGGTTGAATCACGTCATACGGCAATTGTTGGCAAGACAGACCGTCAATCACCCATCATTGCATCCAAGATCTATGAACTGAATCTAAATCCTTATTGGACATCGCCCAAATCGATTATTCGCAAGGATCTTATTCCCTTGATGCGAAAGGATCCAACGTATCTGACACGCAATAACATTCGTATTTTCCCATGGAACTCTGATGAAGAGATTGCACCGGAAACCATTGACTGGAATACGGAAGAAGCGGTTGATTTGAGATTCAGACAAGACCCTGGCAAAATCAATGCCATGGGTTCCGTAAAAATCAACTTCCCTAATCCACATGCTGTTTACATGCACGATACGCCGCAACAGGCCTTGTTTTCAAAATTACTTCGTTTTGAATCTTCTGGTTGTGTACGCGTGCAAAATGTTCGAGACCTGATTACCTGGCTTGCGAAGGAAACCCCTGGCTGGGACCGTCGTCAGATTGAACGCACAATAGAATCTGGCGAACGTATTGATGTTAAACTTGCCTCTGCAGTACCTGTTTACTGGAATTATATTACCGCCTGGTCCACAAGAAACGGCGTTGTTCAATTCCGTGATGATATCTACAGCCGTGATGGTGCAGAGCAATTGGCATTGGGTAGCTGGAATTAAGGGTAACCGGGGCTAATTTTCCTCATAGAGCAATGTTATATAACCTTGGTGTGTGAAGATGCGCCAATACGACGCTTGGTTTTGCTTTTCTGACGCAAAATAAGGGTTGGCATTTGTTTGGCCGCGTTATATCAAACCTCTCTAACGTTACCAAATCGGGGGGTGCGTTGGTTAGTTTAACGATAACACAGAGGAATGGTCACTATGGCTGCCAGTCTTGATACTTTTTTTAATTCACCACTCAGTGAAGTGGATCCCGAAATCCATGCTGCGATTCAAAAGGAATTGGGTCGCCAGCGTCATGAAATCGAACTCATCGCATCAGAGAACATCGTTTCACGCGCTGTGATGGAGGCACAAGGCTCCATCATGACCAATAAATATGCCGAAGGATATCCGGGCAAGCGTTATTATGGGGGGTGTGAATTTGTTGATATTGCTGAAACATTGGCAATTGATCGTGCCAAGGAGCTTTTTGGCTGTAACTTCGCAAATGTTCAGCCTAACTCGGGTAGTCAAATGAACCAGGCTGTGTTTCTGGCGCTTCTTCAGCCGGGTGATACATTTATGGGACTGGATCTGAATTCTGGTGGTCACCTAACGCACGGTTCCCCTGTCAATATGTCTGGCAAGTGGTTCAACGTTGTTTCATATGGCGTTGATAAAGATACGCATCAGCTTGATATCAATGAGATTGAGCGCCTTGCCCTGGAACACAAGCCAAAGATCATCATTGCTGGCGGTACTGCTTATTCTCGTGAATGGGATTGGGCTGCATTTCGCAAAATTGCAGATGCGATTGATGCTTATTTGATGGTGGATATGTCTCATATTGCCGGCCTTGTAGCAGCAGGTGTGCATGAGTCACCTGTTCCACATGCCCATATCTGCACGACGACAACCCATAAATCCTTGCGTGGTCCACGTGGCGGCATGATCCTTACCAACGATGAGGCGCTTGCAAAGAAAATGAATTCTGCGGTGTTCCCGGGGCTTCAAGGTGGTCCTTTGATGCACGTAATTGCGGCAAAAGCAGTTGCGTTTGGTGAAGCACTTCAACCAGAATTCAAAGCTTATTCGCAACGCGTAAAAGACAATGCAAAGGCATTGGCTGCAAGCTTGATGAACAATGGTCTTGATATTGTTTCAGGTGGTACGGACAACCATTCCATGCTGGTTGATCTGCGCCCGAAAAAAGCAACAGGCAAGGCTGCGGAAGCATCTTTGGTGCGTGCAGGTCTTACCTGTAACAAGAACGGTATTCCGTTTGATCCTGAAAAGCCGTTTGTAACTTCAGGCATTCGTCTGGGGTCTCCTGCTGCAACAAGCCGTGGTTTTGGTGAAGAAGAGTTCACAGAAATCGGTAACTTCATCACTGAGGTACTCGACGGATTGATGGTTGCAAATGATGCGGATGCAAATCAGGCAGCAGAAGCAGCGGTTCATGCAAAAGTAGTGGAAATGACATCACGTTTCCCAATGTATGACTATCTGTAAGCTAGCTTCATAAATTCGATAATGCTAAAAGCCTTTCATCATCAGATGGAAGGCTTTTTTCTTTGCGTTGTCCTTATTGCACCAATCACGATACCCAGGTTAAAGACTCACGTCCAACAGAAGACGGAAGTGCCATCAGGCGCCGTCGCATCTGTTCTGGATGTGGCGGTCGTTTTACAACCTTCGAGCGCGTTCAATTGCGCGAATTGACTGTTTTGAAAAAATCAGGCAAGCGCGTTCCCCTGGACAGGGACAAGCTCACGCGTTCAGTCTCCACCGCAATCAGAAAACGTGATCTTGACCCTGAAAAAGTAGAGCAAATGATTTCAGGTATCGTGCGCCAATTGGAATCACAATCAGAAGGTGACATTACCTCGGATCAAATTGGCAAACTGGTCATGGAAGGCCTGAAACAGGTCGATGAAGTAGCCTACGTTCGCTTTGCTTCTGTTTATAAGGATTTCCAGGAAGCCAAGGATTTTGAAGGTTTCTTGAGTGAACTTGAAGAGGATGATGAGTGATGCCCTATAAACGCATGGTGATGGAACTTGGCATGGGCACGGATATCCGGGGTTCTGATTACACCAAGGCTGCCACGCGTGCGGTTCACAATGCACTGAGACAAAACTCTTTGGTTATTGCAGACGCTTTTGGAAAATCACGTGACGAGATGCGGGTTGATATTCATATCGGTGTCCAGAAACCAGAAGCTGTTGACAAGGCAGCAGTTGCTGCGATGCTGCCATATGGTGAAGGGTCTGTTGAAGTTGTAAAAGGTGGTATGGATACACCCAAGGATGATGGAACAACAGGAACAATTATGGCAAATGCGGCCTTGATTGTTTACCTCGATCTTGATGACAGGCAGGAGTGGTTGTCATGAAACGTATCATTCTTGAAATGGGAACAGGCAACGATCTTTACGGGCAGGATTATACCAAGGCTGCGAAACGCGCAGTACAGGATGCCATTCATCATTCCTCGCTAACGCTTTTTAAAAGCCTCGACATTGATCCAATGCAAATGCAAATCGAACTTAATATTGCTGCACAGGAACCGGAGAAAATCAATCTGGATGAAGTTGCAAAGGAATTGCCCTATGGGCAAGTAACGCCGAAAGCAATTTTTGGCGGATTGAATATTCACGATGAGGTGACTGATCGCACTAGTGTTATTGTCAATGCGGGGATAATTGTGCGATTGCCTCTTGCATGAAGAACTTCAAAATACTTATGGCTTTTGGCTGTATAAATTTGTTGGCTGTACCTGCAACCGCAGGACAGGTCTGGACAAATTTTGCTCCCAAAAGCCATGGATCGAAATCACTCCTTGAAAAATGTTTTTCGCCATCTGATCTGGCTGGCAAGAAAGGTGAAAAGCTAACCCGAAAACGTGGGGCAGGGGCTTACCTCAAACCTCCGGAAATCAAGCGCCCCAAAATTTCTCCGGCGAAATTGTTGCCTGATTATTACGGCTCTATCCGCAGTGTTGATGTCGGCAATAAAAAAGTCATGGCGCTAGGCTTTGATATCGGTGAGCAGAATAATGATTTTGCAGGGTATGATGCTGAAATCATTGATACTCTTCGCAAATATAACATCAAGGCAACGATGTATGTTGGCGGCAAATGGATGGCCACGCACCCAGAACGTGCAAGGCAAATGATTGCTGATCCGCTCTTTGAAATGGGTAACCACGCATGGACACATGGTAATTTTAGAGTGCTCGGTAAAACTGAAGTTGAAGATCAAATCTGGTTTACACAAGCGGAATATGAAAAGCAAAGAGCTGAATTAAGCGCACTGGACTGTGCAAAAGCAGGCGGGATGAGTGCCATACCAAAACGCATTCCGACGTTTAGATTTCCCTATGGAACTTGTAATGCGCGATCTTTAAAACAAGTAAATGATGCAGGACTTCCTGCAGTGCAATGGAGTGTTGTTACTGCTGATCCATCCAGAGGCCAATCACCCAAGGCAATTGCGCGGGCATTGTTGCGTGTGAAGCCCGGCGGAATTGTTGTTGCCCATGCCAATGGTAGAGGATGGAATACAGGCAAGGCTTTAAAAATTGCGATACCCAGATTGATAAAACAAGGATGGGAATTTGTAACAGCAAGCGAGCTTCTTGCCATGGGAAAGCCCGTTATTGCAAAGACTTGTTATGAAAACCGTCCTGGTGATAATAAGCGCTATGACTGGATTTTTGGGAAAGGCACAGGTGAATGAGTGGATTTGGTGAAGAAAGCTACGATCTTGGTATTTGCCAATTATGCTTTCCTACGCCTCAAGATGCCCAGTTTCTGAGTAAGGAGCTTGTAAAAATTGAACCCTGGAAAACTCTAAACTCTTCTGAGCAAGGGTTGATTGACGGATTTCAATATCAGGATTCATCCACCAACACATACTCAGTAATGCTGGATGATAAGCCTGTCGGAATTATTTCTGTCAGATACCCATGGTTGGTTGGCCCTTATCTCGGGTTTTTGGGTTTGATCCCTTCTTCACAAGGAAAAGGCCTGGGTAAAGCGCTTATGGCTTGGCTGGAAGAAAATGCGAAAGCACATTCAGCCAGAAATATCTTTATTTGCGTTTCTGACTTTAACAATGAGGCTTATGAATTCTACAAAACTTGTGGGTTTTCAAAGGTTGCAAATCTTGATGGTCTAATTGTTGATGGTCATGGTGAATTCCTGTTGCGCAAACAGCTTTCCTAAATTTATATTTTACGGCATAAACACGCGATGGATATGAGTATAAAAAATATTGTTGATACCAATCAGGATCGTCGATTTATTGATGCAGCCCTCAGATTGGCACGAAAGCATCAAGGTTTGACGGGAACAAATCCGTCTGTTGCTTGTATTATTGTTGCTCAAACCGGGCATGGTGCAATGATCGTAGGTTCTGGCGTAACAGCAAAAGGTGGCAGACCTCATGCAGAACCGCCTGCCTTGGCGCAAGCTGGCAAACTTGCAAAAGGTGCAACCGCTTTTGTAACGCTTGAACCCTGCGCACATCATGGAAAAACTCCACCGTGTGCGCAAACTCTTATTGATGCAGGCATAACAAGGGTTGTGACAGCCATTACAGATCCTGATAATCGGGTAAATGGCAAAGGCCACCAGATGCTGATTGAGGCAGGTATTGAAGTACAACAACTTGATGGTGGTGTGGCAGTGCAGCGTGTCATGCAGGGGTATTTAAAGGCAAGAACATCTTCGCGCCCCTTTGTAACGTTAAAAATGGCAATGAATGAAGAGGGAGTTATCGGCTCCACCCAGAAGGGGAATTTAAAGATTTCTTCAGTTGTTTCCAGCTATCAAACGCACCTGCAGCGCGCCAGGCACGACGCAATTTTGGTGGGAAGTGGTACGGCACTGTTTGATGACCCAAGTCTGGATTGCAGGCTGCCTGGTTTGGAAACGCGGTCCCCTATTCGTGTGATACTGGACGAAAAATCAAGGCTTTCTGAAAGTGCAACGGTCATTAAAACCGCATTGCAGAAACAAACTATTATTGTTTCACCTGTTTCAGCACCACTGGAATGGCGACAAATGCTTGCCCGCAATGCTGCACAACATCAAGTTTGCGAGATGGATAATGGACGGATTGCCCTGCCAGAATTAATGGATGATTTGGCAGCAATCGGTATCCAGTCCATTCTGGTTGAAGGAGGCGCTGGAATTGCAAAAAGTTTCCTTGAAGAAGATTTGGTAGACGAGATTGTCGTCCACATTGGCGGCTGCCCTGATGAACCGCAGACACCAGCTCATGCCGTTTATGCACCTTTCACGCCAAAATCTCTGCCTGCCGGTTTTGAGATTTGCCAGACCTTGAATTTTGGGCCAGACAGGTCTTTGAGATTACGAAAGAGCAGCTGATGTTTACAGGTATTATTACTGATATTGGTAAAATCAAATCCATTACGGACTTGCCCAAGGGCAAGCGGTTTAGGGTGGAGACGATATACGATACATCAACAATTGATATAGGTGCTTCGATTGCCCATTCCGGAGTGTGTCTTACGGTCGTGGAAAAAGGTGATAACTGGATAGATGTTGAAGCCTGGGAAGAAGCATTACGCTTAACAACTCTTGGCGGGTTACAGGAAGGTGATCCGGTAAACCTTGAGCGGTCTTTAAAGGTTGGTGATGAACTTGGTGGTCACCTGGTTGCTGGACATGTTGACGGTGTTGCCAAAATTATATCCGTTGATGAAGAAGGCGACGCAGTCAGATTCACACTTGATGCGCCAAAGGAACTCGCAATGTTCATTGCAGGCAAGGGGTCTGTTGCCCTTGATGGTACTTCCTTGACGGTAAACAAGGTTGAAGGCACAAGATTTGATGTGCTGCTAATCAGGCACAGCCTTGAAGTAACCACATGGGGGCATCGCAAATCGGGTGATGTACTTAATCTCGAGGTTGATACAATGGCTCGTTATGCAGCAAGGCTCTCGGGAAAAACATGATGTTGTAATGCATAATATTAAGTGCTTTGCCAAACATTAACCAAAATGTTTCTATAATTCAGCTATGAATGATCAGGCTGGTTCAAAAATATGATTTTCAAGAGAATTTCAATACTATCAATGTCGCTTATGGTGTCTGCTTGTGTCTCAAGTGGAAATGATGATGTTTTAAAATCTGCAATTGAGCCGGATATCAACACATCGTCTGCTTCAAATGGGCAGGTTACAGAGGTTTCTTCACTGGAAGTTGCTTCGGTTCCTGAAAAAAGACCACACTTGCGGGAAACTTCTCGTATTGCTTTTGCTTCTGAGGAGCGTGCTGTCAGTCAGGTACAGGCAGTAGAGCCAGTGCTGGCATCAAAACCTCGAAAAAAGAAAACATATCTTATCAATGGACTTGCCAGTAGCGTGGAATCAATTGGCTATGGGTTTACAAACCTGTCCAAAAAAATACCAAATTCAACATTGCACAACTATGCTTCCTTTGTTGAAAGCTCAACCCTTATTCGCTCGAAGGTAACGCGTGAAATAAAGGCTGCCTACAAGAATAATCCTGATATTGAGATTAATCTCATTGGTATCAGTTTTGGCGCGAATATTGTGACCTGGATTGCCCAAGACTTGAATAGAAAGGACATTCCCATAAATTATCTGGCAACTCTGGAAGGTCCGGCAATGGCACGTATCTATGAAAATGTGAGGCTGGCGGACAATTTTAGTTGTACCGGCCTGAATTGCTTCAGAACGTCATCAAAATTGTCGTGGGGTAATAAAAAGACAGAGTTTTCTGCTTTTAAAATAAAAGCTGGACACATAGCACTTGCCAATCATTCAACCGTTCATGAGCGGATTTTGTCTCAAATCAATAAGCCAAAAGCACCTGCAGAACCTGCACAATACGTTGCTCGGTAATGATTGGCTGAATTTACACTTGCCAAGTTTGGCCAGCCATGTTTTGACCTGTTTAAACATTCGTTTTGAGCAAGGAGCGCTGAATGGCTGACGGCCCGCATCTTTTGGTGGTTGATGCACCATATTATACAGAAATTTCCAAAAGCCTGATGCAAGGTGTGACCCATGTTCTTGAACAGGCGGGTGCTACTCATGATTATGTTACAGTACCAGGTGTCCTGGAAATTCCTGCTGCGGTTTCAATGGCACAAGGTTCTTCCAAAAACTATGATGGTTATATTGTCATTGGATGTGTTATTCGCGGTGAGACGACACATTATGAAATCGTCTCAAACGAATCTGCTCGTGCAATCATGGAATTGTCAGTTAAACATGGTCTTGCCATTGGTAATGGCATTCAAACGGTAGAAAATGAAGCACAGGCTTGGGCGCGGGCAAAAACTTCGGAAAAGAACAAGGGTGGGGGTGCTGCACAAGCAGCCCTTGCAATGATCGCCTTAAAGAAAAGCATGACTT
>CALFBM010000086.1 GCA_937951645.1 uncultured Rhizobiaceae group bacterium | reverse complement strand
CGTGAAGTACGTCTATCTGCAGGTGCCGGCTTTATCGTTGCCATCTGCGGTGAGATCATGACCATGCCAGGCCTGCCAAGAACCCCGTCAGCAGAAGCAATCATGCTGGACAAAAATGGCGATGTACAAGGCTTGTTTTAGAAGAGGGGATATAGGTGAAAAGTTTTTGCTGCTGTATGAAGTCAAGATAATGGTTGTGTGGTTGTTATATCCGTCTATTGTGTTATTCTTATAGATAAATAATTATTCCGCACATGCAACTTTTGGTTAGGTTTGTTTTATGCTTGATAGCGTTTATCCCAATGTGAATGCAGGGCCGCCCCAGCCAAGTAAAATCATTGAACCAAAAGCCTTTTCGTTGCCTCAGGGTACTGAACGTTATGTGGTGCAAGGGTCAGGTGCTATCTTGATCCCGATTGAGCAGGGTGATGTTATAACCTTAAACAACGATGAAGGAGGTCAGCTCTGTGAGGTTATTGCCGTTGATGACAAAGGCAAGATAGATGCTGGTGTAATAGGCGAAAATACAAACTCAAATGCAGATGGCCTCAAGGCTCTTTTAAGTGAGAGTGACGAAAGCCTGCGAGGTTTGAGAATGGGGCTGGAATCGCGAAAAATAGATTTGGCGAAAGCAGGCGCCGTTGCCTTTTTTGGTGAAGCATCGCGAGCCAGCGATATTGTTGAGTTTAAAGTTCAACGTGATGGTGTCGTAATTATTGCAGCACCTGGTGATGTTATGGACATTGAATTGCAAAATACCTCTACGCCAATTACTGTAATGGTAAAACGAGCCCGGATAAAGTCCGTTGGTCGCTTCAAACTTCCTGACCCACTTGCCGATCCGGTTCTGGATTTGCGTGTGCATACTCAAACAGCTGAGGCATTTTTTGTTAAGGCGGGGGACTTCATTCAGATTATTGATGTGGACGGAAGACAGTGCACAGACTTTGAATGTTTTAGCGCTCGTAAACTTGATAAGGGCATTGAGCATGCCTTGGATGTAACAACAACGCGAACCCTAATGGGACATGCTTATCCCATGCCTGGGCTTCATGCGAAATATTACGACCAGGAAATGTTGCCCTTGGTTGAAGTGGTGCAGGATACATGTGGGCGGCATGATGCGTTTGCACTGGCGTGTTCTGCAAAATATTATGATGACATCGGATATCCGGGACATGCAAATTGCTCGGAAAATTTTAATACCGCATTGGAGAAGTTTAATGTTACTGGTCGACCTGGCTGGATGGCAATCAATTTTTTCTTCAATACATTTTTAGATGAACATGGCGTTATGTATAGCGATGAACCATGGTCAAGACCCGGTGATTACGTTTTGCTACGTGCACTGACCGATATCGTATGTGTGTCTTCTGCTTGTCCGGATGACACAAGTCCGGCAAATGGCTGGAACCCAACTGATATTCACGTTCGAACTTATTCGGGCAAAGAGAAATTTACTCGTGCGATCGCAAATCGTACGACCCCAGACTCGGAACCGAAAATGACAAAACAAACCGGTTTTCATAATTGCTTTGCAAGGCATACACGTAACTTTGTTGAATATAACGGCTATTGGCTGGCCAATTGCTTTGCGGAAGCAGGGCCTATTGATGAATATATGGCATGTCGTGAAAAAGCAGTAATTATGGATTTGTCGCCTTTGCGAAAGTTTGAAATTACGGGCCCGGATAGCGAAGCGCTTTGTCAGTATATTTTTACACGTAATATGAAGACATTACCGATTGGCGGCGTTGTCTATACTGCAATGTGTTATGAGCACGGTGGCATGATTGATGACGGTACGGTATTTCGTCTTGGTAAAGATAATTTCCGCTGGATTGGTGGTTCGGACTATGGCGGCGAATGGATACGCGAGCAAGCTGAAAAACTGGGCTTGAAAGTATTGATAAGGTCTTCAACGGACCAACTTCATAACGTTGCGGTGCAGGGGCCTAATTCTCGCGATCTGCTTCGCAAGATTGTTTGGACTGCTCCACATAATCCGCAGTTTGATCAACTGGGCTGGTTCAGGTTTACACCTGCTCGACTTAACAATGAGAGCGGTACGCCTTTCGTTTTATCGCGAACAGGTTATACAGGTGAACTAGGCTATGAAGTCATTTGCCACCCAAAACATTGTGAAGAAATATTTGATGCTATTTGGGAAGCAGGACAAGAATTCGGACTTAAACCTATGGGCCTTGAAGCATTGGACATGGTGCGCATTGAGGCGGGTTTGATTTTTGCAGGCTATGATTTCTCGGATCAGACAGACCCATTTGAAGCAGGTATCGGTTTTACCGTTCCGCTCAAAAGCAAGGAAGATGATTTCATCGGGCGCGATGCCTTAATTCGGCGCAAGGAAACCCCATCACGTAAATTGGTAGGTCTTGATATTGATAGTAATGTTGATGTTGGCCATGGTGATTGCATCCATATCGGGCGTGCTCAAATTGGTGAAGTTACATCTTCCATGCGATCACCGCTGTTGAAAAAGAATATTGCTCTTGCCCGTGTTGATGTTGCCCATTGCGAAATTGGAACACAACTTGAAATTGGAAAACTGGACGGACATCAAAAACGATTACCGGCAACGATCGTTCCATTTGCCCATTATGACCCGACAAAAAGCAAGCCTCGCAGTTAAATCCTTATGCCAAATCCTTCCAAAGCTATCATAGAGCAAATCGGCGGAGAGACTGCTGTTAAGGAACTGGTGGAAACTTTTTACGATATTATAGAAACGCATCCAGCAGGAAAAGATATTCTGAAACTTCACCAAGACGGGCATGGTCTTAGGCATGCGCGTCTTGAGCAATTTGATTTCATGTGCGGCTTTTTGGGAGGCAATAGATATTACTTTGAAAAACACAAGCATATGAATGTGAAGCAAATTCACGCGCATGTTGAGATAAATCAGGAAGCTTCTGATAACTGGTTAAGTTGCATGGATATGGCAATGGAAAAATGTGGAATCAGTCATGAGCTAGCAGAAAAAATGCGGCATACTTTTAAAAACGTGGCTAAAATTCTGGTTAACCAGTAATTCTTGATCTGATAAATTTATTTTAGAATTAAATTAATTAAATCATATATTTATGGCAGATAAATGAATCAAGTTATTACCTGCCACCCTAGTTTTAATTCTCCAGATAACTCTCTAAAGTATCGTCCATTGCATCTTTCCACGGGGTGTGATGTACAGGGGCCATCGTACCTGTGATGACGGACTTGTAACTGTTATCGCGGAAGGTCATAATGTTTATTTTCTTGTGACCTTTCCATTGCTTGAAGGCCTGGCACGCTCCTTCAACATCAAAGGTCGGATAATCAGTTTCTTTAATAAGCTCTTTTGTATAATCACCTTGATACCAGATGCATTGGTAATCATCTTCAAGGGCATCTTCTCGTGCCACACGATCATTCACATCAGCCTCCATCTCTGATTTGGATGGTATGGAAATCCTGCCCAGGATTACATCACGCGCCCACCATGCTTGTGCGTCAAACATGTTGAAGGTGAACCATTGATCCTGCATTCCAATATAAAAAAGAGCAGGGTTATGGACATAAGCAACACCCTTGTAAAGGTCAGCTGATGCAAGACGGTTTGCTGTACGCAGTTTTAAGTCTTCTGCCATAAACGGGAAGTGATGTTGATAGCCAGTGCATAGGATGATGGCATCAACGTCTTTGGTCGCGCCGTCCTTAAAAGTACAGGTGTTACCTTCAACTTTCATGAGCAGTGGAACTTCCTGCCAATTGTCCGGCCAGTCATATCCCATGGCAGCAGTTCGATGGCTAACGGTAATTGTCTTTGCGCCATATTTCCAGCACTGCGAGCCAATGTCTTCAGCTGAGTAAGATGTGCCGATTATTAATACATCCTTGTCCTTGAACTCAACCGCATCACGGAAGTCGTGGGCATGAAGGACACGGCCATTAAAGCGGTCAAGGCCATCAAAGGAAGGTACATTCGGCGTTGAGAAATGGCCATTACAACAAACTACATTATCAAATTGCTCGGTAGTGATTTTATCATTTACAAGATCATGAGAAGTCACGTTAAATTTCTTTGCACCCGCATCCCACTCAACATGACGAACAGGGGTGCGGAAACGTATCCAGTCACGCACCCCTGCTTTTTCTACACGGCCCTT
>CALFBM010000085.1 GCA_937951645.1 uncultured Rhizobiaceae group bacterium | reverse complement strand
TGAATGTGCGCCATTTTAACCTCTCGTATCGCTCACACGCTAGTGATGGGATGTGAGCATTTCGTATATTGCAATTATCTTCAGTCATGCCAATATATTTACCAGTTGCTATGGTTACCCTCAACCAAACAACGCATCTTGGATGCTTTCCCCTGAGTATCCAGTTCTTGATAATCCTAATGCCCAATCTGGATTATCATATTTGCTGACACGGATCGTTATCATCGCCCCACCTATAGTTGATAACGATCCGGTCAGAGTTTTTCTAAAAATCTACATGACATGAATTGCCTTGCAGTCTAAGCTCCAATGGTGTGATCATAATGGATGAGTGCCATCTGTGTCGGTTAAACTATTGGAAAAATTTGGAGTAACTTATGAGCAATCTTGATGCCGTACTTGGATCAATTGACAAAAATCTGGATCAATCGGTAGAGCGTCTTTTTGATTTATTACGAATTGAAAGCATATCAACTGATACAGCTTATGCAGGCGAATGTAAAAAGGCGGCCGAGTTTATTGTTGAAGATTTGAAGTCAATTGGTTTTGAGGCAAGTATTCGTGAGACAACGTGGCATCCAATGGTGGTTGCGCATCATGAAGGTCCAGAAGATGCGCCTCATGTTCTATTCTATGGTCACTACGATGTGCAGCCCTGTGATCCACTCGAATTATGGGACGAGCCACCGTTTGAGCCTCGTATCAAGGAAATGCCTGATGGTTCTAAACAAATGATTGGTCGTGGCACATCAGACGATAAAGGCCAGCTCATGACCTTTGTTGAAGCGTGTCGTGCCTGGAAATCAGAAACTGGTGGACTACCAGTAAAAGTTACCCTGTTTTTTGAAGGTGAGGAAGAGTCCGGTTCACCGTCTCTCATTCCATTTCTTGAAGCCAACAAGGACGAGTTAAAGTCCGATATTGCCCTGGTCTGTGATACAACCATGTGGGATAGAGAAACGCCCGCAATTTCTACAGCGCTACGTGGCATGGCAAGTGATGAGGTTACGATTCACGCAGCTTCTCGTGATTTGCATTCCGGTTTTTTTGGTTCAGCAGCCGCAAACCCAATCCGTATTTTGTCGAAAATTCTTGCAGGTCTGCACGATGAAAATGGGCGAGTAACGTTAGACGGGTTTTATGAAGGTGTTCCTGAAACCCCGGATGAAATCAAGAAAATGTGGGATGAACTTGGGTTTTCAGAAAGTGATTTCCTGGGCGATATTGGCCTTTCCATTCCTGCAGGTGAAAAAGGGCGTTCTGTACTGGAGCAGGTTTGGGCAAGGCCAACTGCAGAATTTAACGGTATTATTGGTGGTTATACAGGCGAAGGTTTTAAGACCGTCACTCCGGCAATCGCATCAGCCAAAATTTCCTTCAGGCTTGTAGGCACACAAGATCCCGAAAAAATAAGAGATACATTCCGCGCTTATGTAAATACAGCTTTGCCAGCAGATTGTTCTGCAAGTTTCCAGGATCATAGCGGTAGCCCTGCAGTTCATATTCCTTACGATATGCCTGAAATTCAAAAGGCAACGAGGGCGCTCAAAGAAGAATGGGGCAAGGAAACAGCCCTCATTGCGATGGGCGGTTCAATCCCTGTCGTTGGCAGATTTGCTGAATATCTGGACATGCCTTCGATGTTGGTAGGCTTTGCCCAGGAAGATGATCGTATTCACTCACCCAATGAAAAATATGAACTGATGAGCTTTCATAAAGGCACACGAAGTTGGGCTCGTATTATGGCTGCATTGGCTGAATAAATCAGAATGGACAGGGTGAGGTAAAACTTGCCCGTTCGCCATTTTGGGGATGAAACAGCTCTAATGTCTGGGCATGGAGCAGTAATCTGTCTGCCATCGCAACCGCATGTGCTGGGGCGTAAAAACTATCCCCTAAAATAGGATGTCCTAACTCTTGTAAGTGGACACGTAATTGATGCGAGCGACCTGTTTTTGGATGAAGTTCCATTCGGGTTGTCTTGCTACTACGCGCAACAACTTTCCATTCCGTAATGGCTTCGCGACCAAAGTATGTATCCACCATTTGCTTGGGTCTGTTATACCAGTCAGTCCGCATTGGCAGATCTATGATACCTTTGTCTTTTTCAACAACACCAATTACTTCTGCAATATAGGTCTTGGCGGTTTGGCGTTTTTCAAACTGAAGCCCAAGATGGCGATGTGCTTTTGCAGTTAATGCCATGATGAAAATTCCTGAAGTACCTCTATCAAGGCGATGCACAACGGTTGCTGTAGGGAATTCTGATAAAGCGCGTGTTTCAAGACAATCTGCATGGTTTTCTGTTTTGCCAGGAACGCTTAACAAGTTTGCAGGCTTTGATAATACAAGAATATCATCATCGACATGAATGATGTCTAATCCATTATCAGGCGGCGGCAAATAGGTAAACTTTGGTGGCGGCGAGTTTCGGCTTTGTGCGAGTGGCCCGTGATACCCCTTACGCATTTATTAGTGTCTCAACAGTACGCAGTAAAAGTGCAATATCCTGCTCTCTTGACAAGCGATGATCGCCGTCCTTGATCAATGTCATGGAGACATTTTCATTGGGTAAATGCGTTACCAGCTGCATCGCATGTTGATAAGGAACATCCGGGTCATTCATACCTTGCAGGATATGAACAGGACATCCGGTTTCAATCATCCCTTCCATGACGCGGTTTTTATCTCCATCATCAAAAAGTGCCTTGGTAAAAATATTGGGTTCATCTGAATATTCTGAAGGTTCTTCCATATAGCCACGTGTTTCAAGCTGTTGTTTTTGATCTTCACTCAAATGTGGCTTCATGAGGTAATGTGGAAAGTCAGGGGCTGGGGCAAGTAGCAACAGAGCCTTGAGGCGATGGCTTTCGCCTCGTTTTGCAAGTTCTTCACACATGCGAAGTGCTATCCATCCGCCCATCGAGGAACCAACCAGAATATGCGAGCCTCCAGCACATTTTGTATCAAATACAGCCAGGCTCTCTTCCAGCCAGCGTGAAATCGTTCCATCAATAAACTCACCACCAGACTGGCCGTGCCCTGAATAATCATGGCGACAGCAAGCGTGACCATTGTTGACAGCCCATTGATCAAGTGCTTCAGCTTTTGTGCCAATCATGTCCGAGCGATAGCCACCCAGCCAAACAAGGCCAGGAGACTTGCCAGCACGATGTCTAATTGCAATTTTGCAGCTATTTTCGTCTTTACCAACGTGAAGAAATTCAGATGTTTCTAATGTCATATTTTACTCATTATTGTAATGCGATATCAATATCTCGTTTAATCGCGCAAATCAAAGGTGCGAACAGATGAAAATATCTATTAAACTTGGATAAGAAAAATACATGATTTTTGAATTGAATCATGTTAGTGAATGCAGCATCTTCACAAAACATTGAGAAGATAATTAAAACAACTCAGGAGAATACGACCATTCGCAGACCACATAGAGCAACAGCGCCCCAAAAAGGTGGGCCACGTTCAAACGAAGACATTTTGTCAACAGAAGTGCAACTCATTGATGCTGAAGGCGAAAATCACGGCACAGTGCCTATCGAAAGAGCCAGGGAACTTGCTGTTGAGCAAGGTTTAGACCTTGTAGAAATTTCCCCAAACAACAATCCGCCAATCTGTAAAATTCTGGATTTTGGTAAATATAAATTCCAGGCGCAGAAAAAAGCGGCGGAAGCTCGCAAAAAGCAGAAAACCCAATCCGTAAAAGAAATTAAAATGCGTCCAAATATTGATACGCATGATTATGATGTAAAAATGCGTGCAGTAGAAAAGTTTCTGGCGGATGGTGACAAAGTCAAGATTACGCTTCGTTTTCGGGGGCGTGAGATGGCTCACATGGAGCTTGGCATGCAATTGCTGGTCAGGGTCAAGGAGCAGCTTGTGCCTATTGCGAAGGTTGAATCAGAGCCTAAGCTGGAAGGCCGTCAGATGATGATGGTTGTTTCACCAATTAAATAAGTTCTTAACTGAGTCATTTTACTTGCAAAATTGAGTAAATTGGGCTTTATGCACATTATTGATCGTCTGGCAGGGCATGCCATGATGGTTTTGACGCGAGCTCCGCTTTGGTCAGCGGAGCTTTTGATTTTCCAGAATGCAAGTTCTGGTATTTAACTAAGGAGAGCGAAATGCCCAAGATGAAGACCAAATCAAGCGTTAAAAAGCGTTTTAAAACAACAGCCAGTGGCAAAGTTAAAGCTGCGGGTGCTGGTAAACAGCACGGCATGATCAAACGTTCCAACAAGTTTTTGCGTAATGCACGCGGCACCATGGTGCTTTGCGATGCAGATGCAAGAATCGTCAAGCAATTCATGCCTTACTCAAAGTAAGTGCAATTAAAGTTTCAGGAGCATAAATCATGGCTAGAGTAAAACGCGGTGTCACCGCACACGCAAAACACAAAAAAGTATTAAAAAAAGCAAAAGGTTATTACGGTGCACGTAAAAACACGATCCGTGTTGCACGTCAGGCTGTAGAAAAAGCCGGCCAATACGCATACCGTGACCGTAAAACACGCAAGCGTAATTTCCGTTCATTGTGGATCCAGCGTATTAATGCTGCCGCACGTGAGCATGGCATTACATATGCACGTCTTGTTGATGGACTTACAAAATCAGGCATCGAAGTAGACCGCAAGGTTCTTTCAGATATCGCAATTCATGAGCCGCAGGCATTTGCTGCGATGGTAGCCAAGGCAAAAGAAGCTTTGAACTACCTGAAAAATCACACAGAGAACGAATTTGAAGGCGCTGTTAAATAAGCAGCGGGTTTCAGACGTATTCAAATAGAAACCGCGCTGGCTAACAAGCTGGTGCGGTTTTTTATTTTGGGCTAAAACCTGGGTTAAAGACCTAATATAAAGAACGTAAAAACATGACTGATATTGCAGAACTGGAAACTTCAATCCGCGCAGATATTGAGCAGGCTGCTGATGAAGCCGGGCTTGAAGCTGTTCGTGTTGCTTCACTAGGTAAAAAAGGTTCTATCTCCGATGTAATGAAGACCTTGGGCAAAATGTCTGATGAAGAGCGCAAGGTTCAAGGACCAGCCTTGAATGCGTTGAAGGCCGCTATTACGCAAGCCATCAATGATCGCAAGGAAATCTTGAAACGCGCTGCAATGGAAATTCGTCTGGCATCGGAAAAAACCGATGTGACCTTGCCAGTGCGTCAATCTCCGTCAGAGGCAGGTCGTATTCATCCAATAAGCCAAGTCATGGATGAAATTACGGCAATATTTGCCGATATGGGTTTCTCCGTTGCAGAAGGCCCCGAGATTGAAACAGACTATTACAACTTCACCGCGTTGAATTTTCCTGAAGGTCACCCGGCACGTGAAATGCACGATACGTTCTTCATGCAGGAAGATGAAAAAGGCGAACGCAAGGTTCTGCGCACACATACGTCTCCGGTTCAAATCCGCACGATGGAAAACCAGGAACCCCCAATCCGAATTATTATTCCTGGCAAGACTTACCGTTGCGATGCAGATGCAACGCACTCACCAATGTTTCATCAATTGGAAGGCCTGGTTGTTGATAAAAAATCAAACATTGCAAACCTTAAATGGGTACTGGAAGAATTTTGCAAAAGCTTTTTTGAGGTTGATAACGTGAACATGCGTTTCCGTCCGTCTTTCTTCCCATTTACGGAACCTTCGCTCGAAGTTGATATTCAATGCGATCGTTCAGGTAATGAAGTTAAATTTGGGGAAGGTACGGACTGGATGGAAATCCTGGGTTGCGGCATGGTGCATCCAAATGTGCTTCGCGCAGGCGGTCTTGATCCGGATGTCTATCAAGGCTTTGCATGGGGCATCGGCATAGACCGCATCGCCATGTTAAAATACGGAATGCCAGACCTGCGCGCTTTCTTCGATGCAGACGTGCGCTGGATGAAACATTATGGTTTCAGGCCACTAGACTTGCCGACATTATTTGGAGGGCTTTCACAATGACACGATTTTCAGACGCAGCGCTTTTAAAAGGTGATTTTGCATCCATGTTACAAAACCCTCCCAAAGATGCTGAGTGGGATAAAATGGCTTGTGAGAACAATGCAGAGGAGGCGGCTCAATCTGTTGCAAAGCAGATCTTTGCCATAAACAAGCAGCTTGACCCTAAAAAAGAAAAGCTTGAAGTTATTACATTTTCTTCTATGGGGCCGATAAAAGTCTTGGGACTTATACCAATTGATGGTGACCTGATGCGCATAGATGGCATGAACCCTGCAGACAGTTCGCCAGTCACCATTGTGCAGCACGTTGAACAAATGTCACTGACTTTCACTAAAGCGCCCGTTAAATCTGACAATCCGGAAGAAAACCCGGATGATGATGATGGAATGAAAATTGGTTTTGTAATTTTTGATGAACTTAAAGAGCGCAAGAAAACACGCGCTGCTGCAAAGCGCAAAAAGCCAACTCGCAAAACTACAACGCGTAAAACAACGAAGAAAGCAGCAGTAAAAAAATGACAACCCACCGTGGATATTGTCGCTGCGAAGGCGTTGTGATTTCGGTTCAGGCAGAACCGGAAGCAAGCGTTTATTGCCATTGCGATGACTGCTGTCGATCAACTGGTGCGCCCGTTATTGCTGCCGTAGGCATGCCTCGTGCATCAGTAACTTGGGAAGTAAATGCTTCATTAGGTGAATATAAAAATGGTACTTGCACGCGTACATTTTGCAATCAATGTGGGACTCCGGTTGCGCAGACACACGAAAGCGCTCCTGATTTAATTTTCTTCTATACAGCCTTCATGGATGAGCCGGACAAGTTTCCGCCGACGTATCATTCCTTTGAAGGACAGCAAATTAATTGGCTGAAGCTTTCAGATAATCTGCAGCGTTATGAAAAAACCAAAGTGATTGAGGTGCCTGCATGAGCAAGCATCTGGGATCATGCCGCTGCGGAGGTGTTGCGATTGAAGCAACGCATGAAACGCATTTTACAGGCTATTGTCATTGCGATGATTGCAGACGTTCCAATGGCGCGCCTATCGTTGCTTTTGTCGGCTTTGAAAGTGACCACTTTAAATGGGTAAAAAAAGAAACTTTGTCTGAATGGCGCAATGGAGACTTTGGCAGATTATTTTGCAAGTCCTGTGGCTCTCCCATTGCATATACCGATGCGAAATTATCAGACATCACTTTCTTTTATATTGGGTTTATGGAAGAGCCTAACGCATTTCCACCTGAAAACCATTCCTATCATAATGAGAAAATCAGCTGGCTTCATATCGCTGATGATCTGCCTAAATTTAACAAAACATCATACGACAGACCCGACTAAATACGGACCGAGGAAATGAAATTCACACTCTCATGGTTGAAAGACCATCTTGAAACAGATGCAACACTTGAAGAAATTGTTGAGAAACTGACCATAATTGGCCTTGAGGTTGAAGATGTTGATGACAAATCTCAGTTCGAGCCATTCAAGATTGCAAAAGTTTTAAGTGCTGAAAAACATCCCGACGCAGACAAGCTTCAAGTTTTGTCAGTTGATACGGGTGATGGTGATCCAGTGCAGGTTGTCTGTGGTGCACCTAATGCACGCGCGGGCATGTATGGTGCATTTGCAGCTCCTGGTGCCTATGTGCCTGGCATTGATATCACACTTTCTATTGGTAATATTCGAGGTGTTGAAAGCCGTGGCATGATGTGTTCCGAGCGTGAGTTGGAAATGTCTGATGCGCATGATGGTATTATCGACCTTCCTGATACTGTAGAAGTAGGACAGTCATTTGCAGACTATGCTGGACTCAATGATCCGGTAATTGAGATTGGAATCACGCCTAACCGTCCAGACGCGCTTGGCGTTGCAGGTATTGCCCGTGACCTGGAAGCAGCTGGCCTTGGCAAGGTAAAACCTGTCGCGATATCTGCACCAAAAACAAATGGCGCATGCGCTGTTAAGGTGAGTCTTGACTTTGATAAAGCGCAAGAAGATTTATGCCCT
>CALFBM010000084.1 GCA_937951645.1 uncultured Rhizobiaceae group bacterium | reverse complement strand
GACGCAGATGGCATTCGAATCGGTGTAAAAAACGGTGGTTGCGCTGGAATGGAATATACCATTGATCTGGTTGAAGAACCTATCGCAGGTGAAGACAAGGTTGTAGTGCCGGAAGGAACTGTCTACATCGCTCCACAGGCGGTTTTGTTTTTATTGGGAACTCAACTTGATTTTGAAATTACAAAACTGCGCACAGGCTTTGTTTTTAATAACCCCAACCAAAGCTCTGCTTGTGGGTGTGGTGAAAGTGTGGAGTTAACACCGGCCGAAATGACGCCTGAAATGATTCAAGCCCGTGAACTGGCCAAGCAATAAATTGACGATCTGGCTACTCTAAAGTCATTATAAAACACTGCTTGTAGTTTCATTCTCTAACCAGCTGATTATTTTTGTCAAAAACATATCTGGAGATAATGGTTTTGCGATATAATCATCCATACCGGCATCAATACATTTTTCACGATCGCCATTTAGAGCATGTGCCGTTATACCGATGATTGGCGTACGCAACAGATTTGATCTTTGTTCAATTTCCCGAATTTTTTCAGTGGCAACATGTCCATCCATAATTGGCATGGAAACATCCATGCAAATTACAGATGGCTGAAATTTTTCAAACAATGAAATTGCGTCCAGTCCATTTCCGACAATACGGTATGTAAGGTCAGTTGATTTTAACGCTTCGGAATAAATAACCTGGTTAACTTCATTATCTTCCGCAATCAAAATATCAATCTTCGATTGAGAGGTATTTCGTGACTTGAAAGGAAGTGAGGTATTGATTTGCCTTACATCGTTTTCATGACTATTCGTTGACAAATCATCATCACTCAGCGCTGCCTTGAAAATTGTTGCAACATCCTGTTGTGAATTTTGTGCCCGACTTGTTACGAGTTCCTTTACTGCACTTATACCTCCAAGGTCTATTTCAGTATCGTTATCAAGAATATTTGAAAGGTTAAAATATATTTCCTTAGACATGGCCGGTTTGTTTAGAACAGCCTGAAAACCCAAGTGTGAAAAAGATCGACCATCATCAAGATAATCAACAGAGGTTAATAAGATAATGGGTGTTTTTGAATGCTTCTGCATTGAACGTATCTCAGCAAGCAAGTCTTCACCGTTCATTTTGGGCATGTGGTAATCTAAGATCATCGCATCTATCTGAACATCTTTGTGATCACACGCTTTCAGAAATTCAAGTGCTTCAAAACCATTGTTACAAGATGCAAACTCTGTCTTCCATGATGTTAAAAGCTCTTCCAGAATGTTCTGGTTTACCTTGTTGTCATCCACCACAAGAATACGCTTGTTTTTGAGCGTTGATTGTTGTGGCAATATTAATTTGGAGGAATTGTCATTCTTAAGTGTTAGCTCAAACCAAAACTTGGAGCCTTCGCCTTCTTTGCTGGAGACACCAAGATCGCCTCCCATTAAAGATACCAGTTTTGCTGTAATTGCCAAACCCAAACCGGTGCCATCATGCTCACGTCTGGTTGAACCATCAGCTTGGCTAAATTCGTCAAAAATTTTCTCAAGTTGATCTTCGCGTATTCCAATACCAGTATCAGTAACAGAAAAATAAACCTTCCAGGCATCATCCTTGGAAAGTTCACCATCAATATCTATAAAGATATGGCCTCGTTCAGTAAATTTGATAGCGTTACCCGTCAGATTAACCAGCATTTGCCTAATGCGTGTAATATCCCCTATGAATATCTGAGGCAGATTAGGGCCTATACGTACAATTATTTCCAGGTTTTTTTCAGTAATTCTGGCAGACAACATTTGGGTTACATCAGCCACCATTGAATGTAGATCAAATGCTTTTTCATCAAGTAGCATTTTGCCGGCTTCTATTTTTGAAAAATCCAGAATGTCATTAATAATTTCGAGCAAGGATGATGCAGAATTGGTTATAATGCTTACAAAAGATCTTTGCTTGTCATCCAGCTTGGTTTTTGAAAGAATCTCCGCCATGCCCATGACTCCGTTCATGGGAGTGCGTATTTCATGACTCATATTCGCCAGGAACTCGGACTTCGCTTCGCTTGCCAAATTAGCCTTTTTTGTCATTTGATCCAGTTTGATTATCGTGTTGGTGTGCTTGTCCAAGATTGCATTGAATGCTGTCGCGACTTCAGCAGATTCTTCACCATGCTCAACATCAATTCGGTAGTCTTTTAGGGCATGTTCATTGGAAACCACATCAGGTGCCTCCAGTGTCTTGTTGATTGCCACACGCAATTTATCAACCCCTAATGTTATACCATGTTCGGCAGCATTAAGGCCTATTTGCTCTTCTTGTTCAGTAACGCGAATACACCAGATTGCATTTACGGTGCGCAGAAATATATAGCCAAGCCCAAAACTCCAAAGAAAATTAAGTCCAACACCTTCCATTTGGATCATAAGTTGATCAAAGCGTGAGTTATTAAGCATTTGACCTTGATCGCCTAATACAACCAATAATAGCGTGCCGGCAATGCCCGCCATGCCATGAATTGGCACAACATCAAGAGGGTCATCCAGTTTGAACTTGTGAACCATGATGTACGAGCCAATTATGGCAATGGAACCGCCTGCCATTCCTATCAGAGCCGCACCTGAAATTGAGATAACCGATACACCTGCAGTTACAGCAACAAGACCGCCAAGCAATCCGGTAATTGTTGCCATGGGCCTAAATAAACCACGATCCAATACATAGCCCAGCAACATGCCTGCAGTTGCTCCAAACGATGCAGCAACAATTGTATTGGCTATGATTTGGGGAAGTTCAGGCGCTTCTGGCTTCACGGCACCCGCGTTAAAACCAATCCAGCCAATTAAAAGAATAACAGTCCCCAAAAATGCCAAGACACTTGAATGACCGTTAATTTCTCTCGGGTTGTTGTTAGCGTCAAAGCGATCGCTACGCGGCCCCAGTACAATAATTGCAGCAAGTGCCACCCATGCGGCTGTGCTGTGTACAACAGTTGAGCCCGCAAAATCAATAAAGCCTTTATCGACAAGATAGGCAGGATTTTCTGGAAGAATTGCATTGCCCCATACAAGATGGGCAAACATTGGGTAGATGATGGCTGCAACAAAAATTGCCAGTGCCAAATAGGCAACAAATCTCATACGTTCTGCAACGGCACCCGAGATGATTGTCGCTGCGGTAGCACAAAATCCAAATTGGTAAATCATGACTACAAGGGCGCTGGCATTTCCTTCCATAGGTTCAATGCCGCCAAAGCCAAAGAAAGGCGAGGTGCCTTGACCAAAAGTTAGCTGAAAACCAAACAGGAAGAAAATCACACCACAAATGACAAAATCAGAAGCGTTCTTTTGAGCCACATTGATAGAATTTTTGGATCGGACAACACCTGCTTCCAGTAATAAAAACCCAGCCTGCATAAAGAGAACAAGGACAGCACAAATCAGCATCCAGACAACAAAGTCACTTTCCATTTGCGCTAAATATACTTGTCCGCCAACATTAATTGTATCCGGACCAGGTAGTAATTTATATGCACTAATGGCAATAAGCGAAAGAAGGCAAAATGACAGTGTAAACCTGACAAGGTTGTTATATTTCCGCATTATGATCCCCAAATATCTCAGCCGAAATATAGAAATTTATGGTAAATGTCTGGTTAATAAGAGGGGTTTGATTTCCAAAACCCCACGTGAAGCTGAATAAATTTAGTAATATGTTGAATAATCATAAGGAAAAGTCTCAAAAATGCGTTTAATTATTAAAATCAGAAAGAGGAAGCTGGAATCATGATTCTGTTTAACAGGCTTAAGTCTGACTGTATTTCAGACTGGAAATCTTACTCTGAACATGAGTTTGTTGAACAAATGGGGAGTGGTACTTTAGCAAAAGAGTCGTTTCAGCATTATCTGGTGCAAGATTATTTGTTTCTCATTCAATTTGCCCGTGCATATGCGTTAGCAATATACAAGTCCCGTAATTTATCAGAGATGCGTGGTTGTCTTGAAGGTTTAAAGGCAATTCTTGATACAGAAATGCAATTGCATCTCAAATTATGTGCTGAATGGGGATTGGATGCCAAAACAATCGAAAAAACGCCAGAAGCAAAATCCACTATTGCTTATACGCGCTATGTATTGGAGGCAGGGCAGGCGGGTGATATTCTGGATTTATTTGTTGCACTATCGCCTTGTATGATAGGATACGCAGAAATTGGTGCGCGGTTGAGCAAACTTCCCAAAGGCCAATCAGATGACAATCCATATAACGTATGGATTTCTGAGTATGCATCAGATGGATATCAGGAAGTTGCAGATGGTGCTGGTGCTCTTTTGGATAGTCTTGCAGAAACAAGTTTTACAGAAGCCCGTTATCCAAGGCTATTAGAGCTATTTAGACAGGCAACGCGTCTTGAAGCCGATTTTTGGACTATGGGAATGGAATTACTGGATTAACAAACTGATGATCAAGCAAAACACACAGGAAAATAACCTGATTGATTATATTGAGTTTAATGTATCAGACATTGCACGCTCAAAAGCCTTTTATGGTGAAGTCTTTGGCTGGATTTTTGTTGACTATGGTGAAACCTATTGTGAGTTTAACGATGGCCGTATGAAAGGTGGGTTCACTACTCAAGAAACCGTAAAACATGGTGGCCCACTCATTGTCCTCTATCATGATGATTTACCTGTGGTACTTGAGAAAGTAATAACGGCTGGCGGAGAAATTACAAAAGAGGTTTTTCAGTTTCCCGGTGGAGAGCGGTTCGAGTTCAAGGATCCGGACGGATATGAATTGGCAGTGTGGAGAACGACTTAAAGAGGAGGAAAAATAATGTCTGATGATAACCCAAGTATTATGTCTCATGTTTCTTTGGGAACGAACAACTTCGAAAAGGCAGTCGAGTTTTATGACAAGGTCATGGCAACGCTTGGTGCTACAAGAATTATGGAGCATGAAGGTGCCGTTGCATATGGCAAGGAATATCCCGAGTTTTGGGTTCAAACTCCGGAGAATGAAGAACCTGCACAAATTGCAAATGGAACGCATTACGGATTTGTAGCTGCATCAAAAGAAGCTGTCCATGCGTTTTGGGAAAAGGCAATTGAGATGGGTGGAACACCTCACGGAGAGCCTGGGCCAAGACCACACTATGGTGAGCCATATTATGGGTGTTTTCTTCTCGATTTGGATGGTCATAAAATTGAAGCGACTTTTTGGGATGCCTCAATGCAGCAGACGTGACGCTGTTTTAACGCAAAAACGCCGGAATGTGCTCATCACCACCAAAGGCATGATTGGTATCTGAATACTCTAAATCAGTTTGCTCATGATATGATTTGCGGCCACGCTTTGCGTTTTGCTTGGGTGCCTGATCGCGTTCATTCTGGTTTGTTGTGGCAGATTGTGCTGGTTTTGGTTGAGGTGTATTTTTAGCAGGGCGGTCCTCTGCTTTTTTGCGAGAAGTTTTTCCGCGTCCGCGACGTCCCGCTTTAGCATCCCATTCAATAGATTCATCATCAAGCCAGTCGATTTTTTGACCAATAAGATCTTCGATTGCATCAAAGCCTTTTTGTTCTGTTGGTACTACAATCATGTAAGCAACACCTTTGCGTCCTGCCCGGCCAGTGCGTCCAATCCGGTGCACATAGTCTTCTGCATTAACAGGGACATCAAAGTTGAAAACATGACTCACATCAGGAATATCAAGTCCGCGAGCAGCTACATCACTCGCAACAAGCAATGAAATTTTATTGTCGCGGAAACCGTTTAGCGTTGCTGTGCGACTTGTTTGATCCATATCACCATGAAGCGCTCCGCATGAATATCCATGCTTTTCAAGGCTTCTAAAGACAGTTGCAACATCTCTCTTGCGATTGCAGAAGATAATTCCGTTTTTCAGATCTTCGGCACCTTCAATCAATTCACGAAGCTTGGCGCGTTTTTCATAATCTTCATATTCACAAGCTACTGCGTGTTGCGTGATCGTATCAGATGTTGAGGACGCCTTGGCAACTGTTACCTGTACCGGATTTTGAAGGAACCTGTTTGCAAGGCCTTCTATCTCTGGCGGCATGGTCGCTGAGAAGAACAGGGTTTGACGAGTGAATGGAACCATTTTGCAGATACGCTCAATATCAGGGATAAAACCCATATCAAGCATACGGTCAGCTTCATCAATCACCATGACTTCAACGCCGGTCATCAGGATTTTGCCACGCTCGAAACAGTCCAACAGGCGGCCAGGCGTTGCAATTAATATGTCAACACCACGATCCAGCTTTTTAAACTGATCTTCAAAAGATGTGCCACCAATCAAAAGGGCAACGTTTAATTTCTGATTTTCGCTATAACGGTTCAGGTTTTCTTCAACCTGGGCTGCAAGTTCGCGAGTAGGTTCTAGAATAAGCGTACGCGGCATACGAGCACGCGCACGACCTTTCTCCAAAAGAGACAACATTGGTAGCGTGAAAGAGGCAGTTTTGCCCGTTCCGGTTTGCGCAATACCAAGCACATCACGACGCTGCATGACATGCGGAATGGCTTCTGCCTGAATTGGTGTTGGTTCTGTATAACCGGAAGCTTTTACAGCTTCCAATACTTTGTCACTTAGACCCAGTGTGTCAAAACTCATGTTTTGGAGATATCTTTCGATTTAAAGTTCGGTTTATCTTAACCGAAGTAACGCCCTAAAGCTGAAAATTGTTTCAGTCCCTTCGCGCTTGACTAGGGGAAACTGGTAAAAAAGTCAATGCGGCAACCG
>CALFBM010000083.1 GCA_937951645.1 uncultured Rhizobiaceae group bacterium | reverse complement strand
TAAACCCTATCGCATTAGGAATATGCCCCACGTTATCGTATTCATCGCTCCAGTTCGTAATCGCATTACCCATTTTATGCCGTGTAATCTCTTTGGTCATCAATAATCTTGCCATCATTTGGCAGGCTATCAACAATTTCGACAGTACCATTTAATTTGGCAATCGTTGACAGTTTTGTTTTTACATCTGTCGCATCAAGTGCTGCACCTGTCACCTTTAAAACCATTGTATCTTTACTGTCTTCACGCGTCACAACCAAACGCGCTCGCTCCATGCCTTCAACAGCTTTCACCAATTGATCAATCTGTTTTGGGTCAACAAACATGCCCTTGATTTTTGTGCGTTGATCAGCTCTGCCCATCCAGCCCTTGATGCGCATATTCGTGCGACCGCACGGCGATGGCTCTTCAATCAATGCTGACATATCGCCTGTTCCGAAACGAACCAATGGATAGGCTTTGTTAAAACTGGTTACAACCATTTCGCCGACTTCGCCTGGTGCAACAGGGTCATCAGTTCCTGGTCGAACAATTTCCATGATGAGATTTTCATTTACAATCATGCCTTCGCAAAGCTTGCCATCATGCATTGTTTCATGGGCAATTGCACCAATATCAGCTGTGGCATAACCTTGAAGAACTGTAATACCGCGCGCATTATATGCCTCTCGCATTGAAGGAAATAATGCACCACCAGAGACAAAAGCTCGCTTGATGGAAGATAAATCCTTGTCCATTTCATCTGCTTTATCAAGCATGGTCTTGAGATAGTCTGGCGTACCCGCATAGGCAACTGGTCGTAATACACTGGCTGCTTCAACTTGAGCCTCTGTGTTACCAACCCCTGCCGGATAAACTACTCCGCCCAGAGCGCGAATGCCCTCATCAAGAATTGCCCCTCCCGGTGTCATGGTAAAACCAATCGAACAATGCACGATATCGCCTGATCTGAAACCGGCTGCATGAAAGGAACGTGCCGCTTGCCAGGGATCAACACCTGGTGCTTGCGGCTCCCATACAGGCCCTGGTGACATAAAGATACGATTGCCTGCGAGAAGTGAAGTATCAACAAACGTACCAAAGGGAGGATGCTCCGCTTGTGCTTGCATCAAATCAGACTTGCGCATAACAGGCAGTGTCGCGAGTAATTGACGGGAATTTATTTTTGAACAATCAATTTCTGAAAAACGCTTCTTCCAACCTGGAATACGTTCCATGATATCAATCAGGAAAATTGGAAAATTGGAAAAAAGATCATTCTCCCGTTGCTTGGGAGAACGTGTTTCCAATTTGTCAAAATACTGCGTCATAATCTATCCATTTTCCATAAACCTTATCTTAAAATCCGTATCCACCGTGCAAGATCAAGCAAGCTTGCCAATGCTACTGAGACATATGTCAAAGCAGCTGCTTTCAAAACTTCTCGTGCAGCCGGCATGTCATTTGGGTGTAAATAACCACCCTTTTCCAGTATTGGAAGTGCTTTTGCAAAACTTGCATCCCATTCTACAGGTAATGTCACAAGATGAACCAGCAAGCGAATGGCAATAAAAGAAATGCCAATAATAATCACACCCAAAAATGCTGCAGGTGATTTTGCAACTACTCCCAAAACAGGTGCCAGGAAGAAAAATACTGCGGCAAACTTGTCCGTGACAGAAGCAAATACCACCAGTTTTTGACGCAGTGCCAAAAGGCTGTTTCCTTCATGATGCTGTATGGCATGGCCAACTTCATGCGCTGCAATAGCGACTGCGGTGATGGAGCGTCCATCATGATGATCAGACAAGAGACGTACCATATGATCACTCGGATCATAATGGTCTCCATCCTTGGTTACTTCAACTTTCACATTGTTTATTTCAAGTTCTTCAAGCAGATGTTGCGCCAGTTCACCGCCTGTTCCAGGAAAATCCTGCCTTGAAATGCTGTGTTTTTTTATAACATGTTTGACCCAATATTGTGGTCCAAATATAAAAGCCAATAGCAATGTAATGCCAATGATGGCCAGGATTCCCATTAAGCTTTTGCCTTTTGATTATGCGAGCCAGCGCTTGCGACGGCGATAATGTTTAACATCCTTGAATGACTTACGACCCTCGCCACCCGTTCCAAGATAAAACTCTTTAACGTCCTCATTTTCACGAAGCTCTTTTGCATCGCCATCCATCACAATACGTCCTGATTCCAAAATGTAGCCGTAAGTTGCATATTTCAAGGCAATGTTGGTATTTTGCTCTGCAAGCAAGAAAGACACGTTTTCTTTTTGATTAAGATCACGGACAATCTCAAAAATTTCTTCCACCAATTGCGGCGCAAGACCCATTGAAGGTTCATCAAGAAGAATCATCGATGGCTTGGACATTAGTGCGCGACCAATCGCACACATTTGCTGCTCACCACCTGAAGTATAGCCTGCTTGAGATTTACGACGCTCTTTTAGACGTGGAAAGTATTGATAAACCAGATCAAGATGATCACGCACTGCGGCAGCTCCATCTTTTCTGGTATAAGCGCCTGTCATGAGGTTTTCTTCTATCGACAAGTGTCCAAAGCAGTGGCGGCCTTCCATCACCTGAATGCAGCCTCGCCGAACCAATTCGTTTGGCGTTAGATCTTGAATCTCATCATCATTAAATATGATATTGCCTTTGGTAACTTCGCCACGTTCACCACGCAGCAAATTTGAAACCGCGCGCAAGGTTGTTGTTTTACCGGCACCATTTGCCCCAAGAAGTGCTACAATACCACCTTTAGGAACCGTGAGGGATACACCTTTCAAAACAAGGATAACATGGTTGTAAATAACCTCGATATTATTAACCGACAGAATGGTTTCTGCAGTCTCTGACTTGAGATTTTCAGCTACGCTCATTGAAAGGATTCCTTGAATTCTTTTGAAATATTGTTGGCCTTAAACAAATAAGGCCAACATCTTTGTTTATGCGATTACCCGCAAGACTGGGTTTTCCAGCCCGTTTGCTCACCAACATATTTTTCAGCTGCTTCTTCAAGCAATGGGCGAACAACATCTGTCATTGGAGCGATGAGATCCGAAGTACGCTTCCAGTCGCTACCATCCCATTGTTGGATAAAGATTGAGCCAGCACCTTCATGATCTTTGCAAGAAGCCTTGATCGGTGCTGTAAAACCTTCAAGACCAATCTCTTTTAGACGTGCTTCATCAAGAACAAATGTTTCAAGACCAAGGCGCATATCTTCACCAGTTATTTTCACTTTGCCTGTAGCTTTTTGAGCTGCAGCAATTGCTTCAGCCATGATTACAGCATTAAAGAGACCACGATTATAGTTTACTTTACCAATATCGTCTTTAGCAGCCTGACTGTTGCCAGCATCTACAACATGTTTAATAACATCTTGAAGTGCAGGGAAGTCTGTTCCGACACCAGAAAAGTTAGCAGCCTTGTATCCCTTGCCAGCTTCACCAACCGGCTCAAGGTCAGCATGGGCACCAGACCACCAGTTACCAATGAATTTATCCATGGGGAAGCGAATCTTGGCAGCCTCTTTAACTGCTGTTGGTGTCATTGCACCAAAACTCCAAGCAACCATCCAGTCAGGACGTTCTTTACGAACATTTAGCCAGGTAGCAGATTGGTTTTGCATTTCCTTAACACCAACCGGGAATCCTACCCACTCAAAGCCCATTTCAGGTGCAAGTTTATCTAATAGTGGAATTGGCTCTTTACCGTAACCAACGTCAAGATAAATGAAGCCAATTTTCTTGCCTTTGATACCACCTTGTGAATCAATGTATTGAAGGATTGAAGACATTTGGCTCCAGTAAGACGCCGGGTAGTTAAACGTCCAAGGGAACTTTTCACCAACGGCCGCTGCTGAAAGGCCATAACCCATGGATAGAACAGGAATTTTATCAACTGGGGCTTTTGGAATTAGCTGAAGCGTAATACCTGTTGAATATGGATTATAAGCAAGAGCGCCATTGCCTTTTGTTGCTTCATAGCACTCAACGCCTTTTTGCGCATTATATGCAGTTTCACATTCCCCAACAACAAGTTTGGCACCACCTATACCACCATCACGTGCATTGAGCATGTTAAAATAGTCAGCAAAACCATTTGCAATTGGTGTGCCAGCTCCAGCAAACGGACCTGTGCGATAGCTTAATGAAGGGATATATAAAGTATCCTCGGCATAACTTGTAGTTACTTGAACAGTGCTGGCTACTGCAATAGCAGCAGCACCTAATATGAGTTTCTTGAGCATATTGTTTCCTCCCAAATACTCTGCAATCAACATTATGCTAACTGCTTTCCATGTAGAACTTGTATGCAATTTCAGGACAAGCTCCAAACCTGCAAAGGCCTACCCTAATACGGGAAAGGCCAAACACGCAATTTTTGTTTAATGATTGCCCATAGACGCGCAAGTCCGTGTGGTTCCATAATCAGGAATACAACTATCATTATGCCAATAATAATATCTGAAACCAGATCGGCAGTAGAAGATGTAATAACCCAAGGCGTTATCTTATCAATAAGAGGTGGCAACCATTCACGGATCAAGATAGGTAAAATCCAGATTACCGCAGCGCCCAAGAAACAGCCAAGCAAACTCCCAAGCCCACCAAGGATCACCATGAATAAAATTTCAAATGAGTGGTTGTAATCAAAACTTTCCGGTTCTGCGGCCCCAAGCCATAAAAAAACCATCATGGAACCCGCTACACCACAGTAAAATGAGGAAACTGCGAAAGCTGAAAGCTTTGCATAAAGTGGGCGTACCCCCATAAGTTCTGCTGCAATATCCATATCACGAATCATCATCCAGGATCGGCCAATTCGACCCGAAATAATATTGGAAGCAAACCATGTCATGACAACAACTATAGCTAGACACACTATATATTGAGCCGTCCGGTCAGCTCCACCACCTGTTATCTGTATTCCAAATAACCATCGTGAAACACCATCAATCGCACCAGTATTATTATAATTATAAAGCCAGGGGATTCTCTGGAATGCCCATTCCAGGAAGAATTGTGCTGCCAGAGTTGATACTACAAGATAAAACCCTTTAATACGAAGAGATGGCAACCCGAAGAAAACACCTACTATTGCTGAAAATATTCCGGAAGCAAAAATAAAAATTAAAATATTCACTTCTGGATAAGCAAGCGTCATCTTATAGCAGGCATAAGCACCAACCCCCATAAAGGCACCGGAACCTAAAGAAATCTGGCCTGTAAATCCTGTTAAAATATTAAGGCCAATAGCTGCTAATGTGAATACCAGGAAAGGTATCATGATAGCACCCAAGAAGAACTCATTTCCCAATAGTGGTATAGCAACAAATCCTATAACCAGATAAAACCAAATAAATAGTTTGTCTTGAAAAATAGGGAATTTGGCTGAGTCTGCTTCATATGTAGCTTTAAACTGGCCTGCTTCACGATAAAACATGTTTTAACCCTCCCTTATATTCGTTCGATAAGTTTTTCACCGAACAAACCTTCGGGTCTGTAAAGTAAAAATAATAGCGCAATGATGAAAGCAAACCAGCTTTCTGTACCACCACCCAATAATGGCACACCCCAGTAAAGGTCAAAAAGCTTTTCGCCAAAACCAATGATAAGCCCACCAATAATCGCGCCTGGTATTGAAGTGAACCCACCCAGTACCAAGACTGGAAGCGCCTTCAATGCAATAACCTGAAGCGCAAAGGAGACATCAGATTTAGCAGCCCATAGAATACCTGCTGTTAACGCAACAACACCTGCAGCAAACCAAACAACTACCCAAATTTGTTCCAGAGAAATTCCAACAGAAAGCGCTGCCTGATGGTCATCAGCAACAGCGCGAAGCGCACGACCAATTTTTGTTTTGTTAAAGAAAAGCGCCAGCCCTGCAATCAGAATTGCAGCAATTATGGCCGCTGCAATATCAATGTGCTGGAAAATTACAATTCCGCCACTAACCTCCAAAACACTAGACCCGGTCGGCAAGCCCAATTCTTCCGTAATCATGGCTTTTGGTTCGCCACCAAAAATAATCTGCCCGCCAGCAATAAGGATAAAGGTAATGCCAATCGTAGACATAAAGAGAATAATATCTGGCTGGTTAACAAGAGGCTTCATCACAAACTGAACAACGCTCATGGCTAAAAGTGCCATAACACCAAGCGTCAAGATCAATGCCAAATATGCAGGAACACCCAGAGCATGAATACCAACCAGACAAAGAGCTGCAAACACAACCATGATGCCTTGGGCAAAATTGAAAACTCCCGAAGCTTTGAAAATCAAAACGAAGCCAAGTGCAATCAAAGAATAAAGCGTTCCCGAAACAAAACCTTCCCACAGTGTTTGCAAGAGTAAATCCGGCAAAGCATACATGGTTTCAAATGGCTCAATAAAAATTTGTTTAAGCAATTCCATTAGTGAGATACCCCCAGATAAGCGTCAATCACGTCTTGATTAGATTGCACTTCGTGCGGTAACCCATCTCCGATTTTTTTACCATAATCCAAAACAATGACCCGGTCCGCCAGATCCATTACGACACCCATGTCATGCTCAATCAGGGCGATCGTTGTGCCATATTGCTGGTTTACATCAATGATGAAACGGCTCATGTCTTCTTTTTCTTCCAAATTCATTCCTGCCATTGGCTCATCAAGCAACAGCAAGTCCGGTTCGGCTGCCAATGCACGGCCAAGCTCAACACGCTTTTGCAGACCGTAGGGAAGTGTCCCCACAGGCTCTTTGCGAATGGCTTCGATTTCCAGGAACTCAATAATTTCCTCAACCACTTTACGGTGCAGGATTTCTTCTTGTAGTGCAGGGCCCTGACGCCACATTTGCCAGAAGAAATTTTTATGCATCTTCAAGGTACGACCCGCCATGATATTATCAAGCGTTGACATGCCGGCAAACAGGGCAACGTTTTGGAAAGTTCTTGAAATACCACTTGAGGCTGCCTGATAGGGCTTCATCTTGCGACGCTTTTCACCACGGAAGGTTATCGTACCTTCTTGCGGATGATAAAACCCGTTAATGACATTCAACATGGAAGTTTTACCAGCACCGTTTGGGCCAATGATCGCGCGTATTTCTCCTTTTAGAACATCAAAGGAGATATCTGTAATCGCTTTAACACCGCCAAATGATAATGAGATATTATCAACATGAAGAAGCTCTTCGCCCGGAGCAATACCGTCATCAAATTTTGTACTTAAATGTGGATCGTGTGCGTTCATTCCGCAGCCTCCTTGAGCGCGTGTGTTGGCGCAAACATTTCCGCATCCAGAATTGAAACTGTTGCAGATATTCCGCCCTTGCGGCCATCTTCAAAGACTACTTCGGTTTCGATAAACTTTTCTTTCGAACCATCATAGAGCGCCTCGATCAAATCACCATATCGTTCTGTAATAAAGGGTCTGCGTACTTTCATGGTTCGGGTCATTTCGCCATCATCCGGATCAAGCTCTTTGTGCAGCACCAGGAAGCGAGCTATCTGTGAACCCGACATCATTTCTTCTGAGGCAAGATCCTTATTGACCTGCGCAACATGCTCACCCATCATTTTGATGACCAGAGGATGCTGGGTTAGTTCTTGATATGAAGCATAAGAAACATTGTTGCGCTCAGCCCAGTTGCCAACAGATGTAAGGTCGATGTTTAAGAATACACAACATTGATCACGATCATCACCGAACGCAACAACCTCTTTTATGTTTGAGTAAAACTTCAATTTGTTTTCGATGTATTTTGGAGCAAATAAACTGCCGTCTTTTAATTTGCCAACATCCTTGGCGCGGTCAATAATACGCAAATGGCCTTCACCATCAATAAAACCTGCATCACCTGTATGCACCCAGCCTTCTTTTGTTTTGGTTTCCCTGGTTGCTTTATCATTCTTGAAATAACCGACAAAAACACCAGGAGAACGATATAGTACCTCGCCACTTTTTGCGATCTTGATTTCAACATCTGGCGAAGGCTTGCCCACGGTATCAGCTCTTATCTGCCCGTCCGGTTGAGCTGAAATATAAACCGATGCTTCCGTTTGTCCGTAGAGCTGTTTAAGATTAAGACCAAGTGAACGGTAAAAGCTGAAAATTTCAGGGCCTATGGCCTCACCAGCCGTATAGCCCACTTTCATTTTTGACATCCCCATGCGGTTTTTCAAAGGTGCATAAACAAGAAACTCGCCCAGTTTGTATTTTAACTTGTCCATAAAGCCCACGTCTTTATTATTCAGGATCGGTTCGCCAACCTTGCGGGCATGATCCATGAAATAAGAGAACATTTTCTGTTTTATGTTACTGGCATCCTGCATTCGCACATTGATATTGGTCAACATTGTTTCAAACACCCTTGGCGGCGCAAAGAAATAAGTTGGTGCAATTTCCAATCTGTCATGGTCGGCTGTCTCAGGGCTTTCCGGACAACATACGCAGTACCCGGCTACATAAGACTGCGCATATGAGAATACATGGTCACCAACCCAGGCCAATGGAAGATAGGCAATAATCTCATCATGTTCATTCAGGTTATCGAACCTGTTTGCATTATCAGCTGATTTGATCAAATTTTCATAAGAAAGCATTACACCCTTTGGGCGCCCTGTTGTTCCTGAGGTATAAAGCATAACCGCAACATCATCGCCACCGAGTTTTGCAAAACCCTTACGCCATGCTTCATCACCTTTTTCAGTAAATATAGCTCGACCTATCTCTTGCACATCAGAAATACCATGCAGGTTCTTCATGTCATAATCACGCAGGCCACGTGGCTCATCGTAGAATATGTATTTTAAAGTTTTAACTTCATCACGAATAGAGTCTATTTTATCAACTTGTTCCTGGTTTTGGCAAACAGCTGCAACAACTTCAGCATGCTCAAGGACAAATGCCATCTCTTCTGCAACAGAATCTGCGTAAACAGGAACCGGTATTGCGCCGATTGCCTGCGCTGCGCAAAAGGTCCAGTAAAGACGGGGGCGATTTTGACCCACGATGGCAATTTTGTCTCCGGATTTCAAACCCAGTTTTCTCAAACCCATGGAATAGGCACGAACTTCTTCAAAGGCCTGAGCCCAATTCCATGTCTTCCAAATACCGTGATCCTTGTGTCGAAAGGCTGGTCGTTCAGCAAAACGCTTAGCGTTTAGTGCGAGATAACCTGCGAATGTAGATTGCTGCCCACTTCTGGGCGCCTTGTCTTCCTGAGACATATATACTCCTCCCGGTGCCCTAAACTTGAGTAATCCAAATTTTAAAGGCTAGTGCCTTGCCTCCACGCAACACATTATTTGAACTAACGTTCAATAAATCATTTAAATCATCTTTAACAAAGGATGGCGATGTGTAAATTTGCAAAACAAAGCCACCAAAATTGCAAAAGACAATTTTTATAGAGAATAATGTTATGCAGGTTTTGAAAATAGAGCAACAGTGTTTGAAGATTTAATAGCCGCTTTGTTTACACCCAGGATTATTGTGATATGACGCTACGAAGAAATTCACACCCACATGTAATGGTATGATATAAATTAATTTACTTACCAGGTAAACGATAGTTCAATATGTCAAACTCAATCATCATAATCGGGGCAGGTCAGGCATCAGCATCGTGCGCTGCACGACTGCGCCAGAAAAATCAGTCCTATAAAATCACCATTATTGGTGAGGAACCGTACCTTCCATATCAAAGGCCTCCCTTATCAAAAAAATATGCAACGGGTGACATGACGCTTGATCAGCTTTTACTACGCCCTGAAGACTGGTATGAGCAAAATAAAATACGATTTATTCCAAACCAACGCGTTACATCTGTTAATCCTTCTCAAAAAACTGTGATGCTAGCAAATGCAGATATCTTGTCCTGGGATAAGCTGGTTTTTACAACAGGCTCAAGCGCGCGCGCTTTACCTGATGCGATTGGCGGCAATCTGGGCGGCGTTTACCTGCTTCGCAGTCTTGATGATGCTGACAATTTTGCCGATGAACTTATTGAAAACCGTAATGTGGTAATTGTAGGCGGTGGCTATATTGGACTTGAAGCAGCTGCCGTATGCGCTTCACGCGGATTAAAAGTCACCTTGATAGAGGCTGCTGATCGCATTCTTCAACGCGTTGCCTGTAGCAAGACTTCAGACTGGTTTCGCACGCTACACTCATCACATAACGTAACTATCCATGAAGGTCTTGGGCTGGACAGGCTAGAAGCCACAGATAACAAAGTAACTACTGCTGTATTAAGCAATGGAACCCGTTTGGAAGCCGATTTTGTACTTGTTGGCATTGGAATTATTCCAAATGCAGAACTGGCAGCTGAAGCAGGACTTAAAGTTGACGGTGGAATTTTAGTCAACCAGCATTGCCAAACGTCAAATCCGGATATTTATGCAGCAGGCGACTGTGCTGCATTCCAATACCGTGGTGAACTAACCAGATTGGAATCTGTTCAAAATGCCATTGATCAGGCCGAATGTGTTGCAGACAAGATCTTAGATGAATCGCGGAACTACAATCCTTACCCGTGGTTTTGGTCTGACCAATACGATGTAAAGTTACAGATCGCAGGTTTAAATCGCGGTTATGATGAAATCATAACTCGCATTGGTGATCGCGAAGGCTCCATGGCGCACTTCTATTTTAAGAATGATCGTTTCATTGCCGTTGATGCCATGAATGACCCACGCACTTACATGGTTGGCAAGAAAATGCTGGAAGCTGGCAAAAATATTACGCCTGAACAGGCAGCTGATAAAACAATTGAATTAAAGAGCCTGCTTTAAGCTAAGCAATTGTCTTTACTTCTGTGTGTTCTTTTCCAAGGGCTGTAAAAACTGTTTTGATTATATTACCGCGATTAAGACCACCTTGCTCATTCATGTCATTTGGGCTTGCCTGATCCATGTAAATATCAGGCATGAAAATGCTTCGGAACCGAAGAGACCCTTCATCCAAATGTCCTGTTTTGCTCAAATATTGAGCAACATGTGAACCAAAGCCACCCACAGAACCTTCTTCAACTGTAATTAGAACTTCATGGTTTTGTGCCAGTTTATCAATTAATGCCTTATCCAATGGCTTGGCAAAACGCGCATCTGCAACAGTTGTCGAAAGGCCAAAACTTTCCAGCTCTTCTGCTGCATAAAGACATTCTTGCAAGCGGGTGCCAAATGATAACAATGCTATGCGAGTTCCTTCCCTGACAATTCGACCTTTACCAATTTCAAGTATCTCACCGCGTTCTGGCATCTCTACGCCAACGCCTTCGCCGCGTGGATAACGAAATGAAATTGGGCCGTCATCATAATCGGCGGCTGTGCGCACCATATGTTTAAGTTCGGCTTCATCAGCAGCAGCCATGACAACAAAATTTGGTAATGTTGCAAGGTAGGTTGTGTCAAAAGAACCTGCATGCGTTGGCCCATCAGCTCCTACAAAACCTGCACGATCTATAGGAAATCTGACGGGCAGGTTTTGAATGGCAACATCATGTACAACCTGATCGTATGCACGTTGCAAAAAGGTAGAATAAATCGCGCAAAATGGCTTGTAACCTTCTGAAGCAAGCCCTGCTGCAAATGTTACAGCATGTTGTTCGGCAATGCCTACATCAAAGGTACGGTCTGGAAAGGCTTGCCCAAAAATATCAATTCCCGTACCTCCCGGCATTGCGGCAGTGATACCAACAATCTTTTCATTGTCTTCACCTTCCTGAACCAGGGACTGACCAAATACTTTTGTGTAAGAAGGAGCATTTGGAATGGATTTGGCCTGAGTGCCCGTAATTACATCAAATTTTGAAACACCGTGGTATTTGTCACTAGAAGCCTCTGCAGGTGCATAACCCTTACCTTTTCGTGTCACGCAATGAATAAGCACTGGCCCTTTTGCATTGTCCCGCACATTGCGAAGTACTGGCACAAGCGTTGAAAGGTCATGCCCATCAATTGGGCCAATGTGATAGAAACCAAGTTCTTCAAACATGGTGCCGCCAGTTACATATCCGCGTGCATGCTCAACAGCACGCGTGATGGCGCGGTCAATTTTCTTGCCAAGATAGGCGGTCATTTTCTTGCCCAACTCACGCATGCCCATATAGGTCCTGCCAGAGGCCAGGCGTGCAAGATATGCTGACATGGCACCTGTTGGCGGGGCAATTGACATATCATTATCGTTTAGAATTACAATCAGCCGCGCATCCATTGCACCAGCATTATTAAGTGCTTCAAAAGCCATACCCGCAGACATGGAGCCATCACCAATAACGGCGATTACATTATTATCACCTTGCTTCAACTCACGTGCCACAGCCATGCCAAGGCCCGCAGAAATTGAAGTAGAACAATGCGCTGCACCAAATGGATCATATTCACTTTCTGCACGTTTGGTAAAACCTGAAATCCCGTCTTTCTGGCGGATGGTACGCATACGGTCGCGACGTCCCGTCAGGATTTTGTGCGGATAACACTGGTGACCAACATCCCAAATCAAGCGATCATCAGGTGTGTTAAAAACATAATGAATGGCAGTTGTAAGTTCGACGACCCCCAGACCTGCGCCCAAATGTCCGCCTGTTTGAGAAACTGAATCAATCATCTCAGTGCGAACTTCATCCGCGACCTGGGAAAGTTGATCTTCACTGACCTTACGCAAATCTTCCGGAAGATTGATCGTGTCTAGTAGTGGTGTATTTACAGTCATAAAATTACATTCTTTTATTATATTACCAGATATGGGCGCTAATCCATTGCTACACAATATACCACCCTGTCGCAGGCGTAAAATGCAAGTTTGAATAAGGTTTTTTGCAACTTTTATGCAAATACCTTTCCATCTTGCACGGTTAAAAATATTGCACGGTTATCAAGAGCTTTAAATAAAGCGCGATCTGTACCCGTCATCCAGGCCTGACAACCCAATGCGTCTATCATATCATACAAAGCTGCCCTTCTTCCTTCATCAAGATGGGCTGCAACTTCATCAAGTAAAAGAATAGGTGTCGCATCATGCATTTCGCCTACCAGTCGCGCATGTGCCAAGAGAAGTCCGATCAACAGCGCTTTTTGCTCTCCTGTTGAACATTGGGAAGCCGGCATGGATTTTGGTCTGTGCTGAACAATCATATCTGAACGATGCGGCCCTTCAAGCGTTCTTCCTGCCCTTGCATCAATACGTCTGTTATTGCGCAAGCGATCAAGATATTCTTCTTCAAGATCACTGGCAGCAATTTCACTAATCTCGTTTTCAAGCGTTCCTGATATTGAAACAAGCGCATCAGGAAACGGACTATCAGGGTCATTATTGCGGACGATTACTTCTGATAGAAGTGTTACCAATTCATATCGGGCAGAAGCAATTGCAACACCTAACTCTGCCAGTTGCGCCTCTGTTGCATCAAGCCAGGCACTATCAGGAAAATCTTCGCTTAAGAGTTTGTTTCTGGCTCGCATGGATTTTTCAAAATCTGCTACGCGGCGACCATGTGCAGGATCAACAGCCAGAACCAAACGATCCAAAAACCGCCTGCGATCGCTGGTTGCTCCTGTAAACAAACCATCCATCGAAGGTGTAAGCCAAAGAATGCGGGAGTGCTCCAGCAGTTCATCTGAGGTTTTTACCTGAACACCATTGATATGAACCTTGCGGGAATTCTCAACACCAAAAGCTGTTTCCTGCAAGCCAGTGCCAATCTTTACATCACCTTGAGCCCCTTGCATATGAGCAAAGACTGTCCAGGAACCACTCTTACCCGCTTGACCAACCCTATCATAGGCTGCACGGCGTAACCCTCTGCCAGGAGACAAAAACGAAACAGCTTCCAAAATATTGGTTTTCCCGGCTCCATTATCTCCCGTTAAAACAACATGAGAAGATCCCAAATCAACAGACATCGCCTCATGATTGCGGAATGTTGTTAGTTTAAGTTTTTCAATATAGACGAAGTTCAAAGGTCATCGCCTTTGCATAAATTGATGAGTCCTGATCCTAAACCCGCATTGGCATAAGAACGTAAATCGCACCGCTCTCATTAGAATCTCTAATTAAAGTGGGAGAGCCTGGATCTGACAACATGAAAGTTGCCTCATCTCCTGCAAGCTGGTTTGTAATATCCAGCAAGTACCGTGAGTTAAAGCCAATCTGCAAGTCATCAGAAGTATAATTTACTGCAATTTCTTCTTCAGCAGTTCCTGAATCAGGATTATTTACTGACAAGATCATCTGGCCTTGAGTCAGGGAAAGCTTTACTGCACGTCCACGCTCAGATGAAATTGTTGAAACACGGTCAACTGCATTTGCAAAAATAGTACGCTCCATAACGAGAGCCTTGTCATTTCCTGCAGGTATGACGCGATTATAATCAGGGAATGTTCCATCAATCAGTTTTGAGGTTAGAACAGTTTCGCCAACACTTAGCCGGATTTTACTGTCTGAAAGCTCAACGTTAACTGCTGCATCGGGGTCTTCGACCAATCGTTGAATCTCGCCTACTGCTTTACGCGGAATAATAATGCCCGGCATGCCATCTGCGCCATCTGGTGCAGAAGTTTGTGAACGGGCAAGTCTGTGACCATCAGTTGCAACTGCACGAAGTACAGTTTCGCCATCATCTTCTACTGTATGCAAAAAGATACCGTTCAAGTAATACCGTGTTTCTTCCGTTGAAATTGCAAACTGGGTATGGCTGATCAGTTTTTTTATCTCACCTGTTGCACAGGCAAAACTATGGCTGAATTCACCAGCAGAAATATCCGGAAAATCCTCAACAGGAAGCATTTGCAAGGTAAATTGCGAACGCCCCGAAGCAATTTTCAATGTAGCGCTATCATCATCAATTGACAGCATTACTTCTGACCCACCTGGAAGTTTACGAACAATTTCATAAAGCATATGTGCTGGTACGGTCGTGCTGCCAGCCTGTTCAACAACGGCTGGTGTTTTTTCATAGATCTCCAAATCAAGATCAGTCGCCTTTAAGTGGAGGTCACCACCTTCTGCCTTTAACAAAACGTTTGAAAGAATCGGGATTGTATTACGGCGCTCAACCACACGATACACGTGCCCAAGCGACTTCAAAAGATTTGACTGTTCAATCGTAACGCGCATTACTGCATAACTCCCGGGAAATTTAGCCGTATTTACATGGTGATAATCACACCCGTAGCTCTTTGACACAGAGTGGGGAAAAATAACAGGTTTTTCAAGTGCTGACTACTAAAGCTGTTGGGGAAAACCGAAAGCCCCCTAAGACCCCCAAAATTCGGCTTCCCCTCACCCCAATTAGTTTTAAAGTCTACTCAAGAATAAGACGTTTTAATAATTCCACTTCATGAGCCAGCTTTTGGTCATCAGAAGTCATGGCTTCAATCTTGCGCACCGCATGAAGAACTGTCGTATGATCACGACCACCAAACCGCCTACCGATTTCTGGCAAGGACCGCGGTGTCATTACCTTGGCAAGATACATGGCAATCTGTCTTGGGCGCACAATAACGCGTGTTCGACGATTGGATAAAAGATCGTTTTTGCTAACGTTAAACTGGCGAGCAACGATTTTTTGAATGTCTTCTATGCGTACACGTTTTGTATCAGCAGACTTGATCAAATGAGATAAAATTTTATCCAGCTCTTCCATGCTCATACTGCCTTCGGAAAATTGATGCTGGATTAATAGTTGGTTGAAAGCGCCTTCAACGTCGCGGCCACTTGAAGAAACCTGGCGAGCCACATAATGCAAAATATCCTCTGGAATATTGAGATTAGGCTGCTCGGCCTTTGCTTCCTTGTAGCGGATGTTTAAAATTTCTTTGCGTGTTTCATAATCAGGTGCCTTCATTTCCAAAGTTACACCACCTCTTAATCGAGAGCGAACACGTTCATCAAGGCTTTCCAATTCACTTGGCGGCCTGTCTGCTGCAACAACAACCTGACGAGCACTGTCAATCAGCTCGTTCAACAAGTGGCAGAACTCAGCCTGGATAGCCTGACCTTGAAGGAACTGCAAATCGTCAATTAAAAGAATATCTATATCGCGGAGAGACTCTTTTAGCGTCAACGCAGTTTTATCGCGAATTGCAGAAGCAAAACGCCACATGAAATACTCAGCCGTTAGATATAAAACACGTGCTTTTGGATTGCGATTTCTGGCACGACAGGCAATCGCTTGCAGAATATGAGTTTTTCCCAAGCCAACACCCGCATGAATAATAAGCGGATTGAAATGTGAAGCCGTAATATCATCTGCGATTGTGCGTGCAGCAGCATGTACCATGCGGTTTGAACCGCCTTCAATGAACGATTCAAATGTATGTTTTGTGTCGAGTGGAGAACCAGAAAAACCTGAAGCCTGTTCCATTCCGCGTGATGTGTTGCGCGCTCCAAAAGCACGTAACGGAAGCATTGCATTAGGACTTGTTTCGCCAGACTTCTTTTTGCTTGCCTCTGCTTTTGCCGCAGCTTCTTCCGTTGCAAGTGGGTGAACTGTTGGTTTTCTGATTGCAACATCTACTCTCAGAATGGACTTATCCTCTTCTTGCCAAAGCTCGAGCAGAACATCGCGGTATTTTGACAAAATCCAGCTTTTTAAAAATGCTGTTGGCACACTGTGAGAGGCAACGCCGCCCTCAATACAATATATTTTCAAACGGCCAAACCAACTATCAAATATGTCCTTACCCAATTTGATTTGGAGTTTTTTTCTAATTCTGTCCCATTGCTGTTCAGGTGACTTAGCCGCACCTTTTTTCTTACTTTCCCCCACTGAGTATTTCCCTTCTCCTGTTATAGTTGAAGATATTCCCTGCTCTTCAATTTTTGGTTCATCTTGTATCTTAAAATTCATTTTAGCTAGATCAGGACCAGATATTTTCGACCAACTGTCTTTTTTCTCATTATAGTAATCTGCTTTATTTGCCTGGTTCATTGCCGCTCATAACCTCTTTTAAAATTAATTTTTTACAGTATTTTCAGTTTACCAAATATTTTTTGAAACTTGCCTCGCTCTTTTACTTCTGTATCCAGGGCAGTCCATCAAATTTCCACCCCGAAACGGTTCCCCGCTTACCCTCATGATTATGATCCCCCTCAAAGCCCGAAAGCACGTTAAACGCTTTTGTGAACCCTTCAGATGTTAATGCTTGTGCTGCCGCAATGCTACGAACACCTGAACGGCACAAACAATAAAGTTCAGCGCTTTTATCGTCGACAATAGATTCAATGGCACTTACAAAACCGGCATTAATCTGCATCGAAGGAAATTGTTGCCAATCCACTGTATGCACTCGTTTGCCAATATCATCTAGATTTGGAACTCCGACAAAAATCCACTCAGGCATTGTACGCACGTCAATCAGTTGAGAGTTTTTATTTTGCTGCAATGCAGAAAAACACTCTTTGCAACTGACATCCCCGGCGTACGACATGACAAACCTTCTCCATTCGCTGAAGTGGCTAACATCAGCGCAATAAATCAAACAAATAACTTAATGTGTCCAAATTGGACCCGGGGAACCCCGATTGAACGACAACATTATCTAGCTCAAAGCGTCAACAGAAACAAAAGCATATGAGCCTTACATTCCTGCCAACCAACAGATAGCTACATAAAAGCAGCTTCTAAAAAACTAAACATATTTGGCATTCCAATAGCTTATATTTTTTTTAGTTTAAAGCCTGGAGAGCCAACCCCTCTTGTCTTTCGAGTTCGAAGTTACTGAACGAAAACTGCTCGTGCAACTGATTTTCTTTAAAGCTTTATTAACCATTCATTTTTGAGATTTTTTTTAAAAAACATTTACGTAATTCGTGGCGAGAATCATTTACGAATCAATGGTCTTCTTTTGAAAGACTCGTGGAAATGGCTGATTTCTGGGCTTTGAAAAAAAATTCCCCATTGAGTCTATTGACTCGCATTTTTGAGTAGAAATTTAGAAGCGTTTTTTCAACTACCCAATAACTATTTGTTTTATATGCATTATTTCTACTTATAATATTTCCCGTTGTTTTATATAAACTTTTTATGATGGTGCAATTATTGAGACTTTTTTCTGGTTAAAATTTAGTCCACGCATAAAAAAACCCGGCTCAAAGGCCGGGTTTGCAATTTAATATGCGAAAAACTTATGCGCCAATTTTCTTCACACTTGCAGAAAGGCGGGATACCTTACGAGCTGCTGTATTCTTTTTCATGACGCCTTTGGTTACAGAGCGCATGATTTCTGGCTGAGCTGCTTTTAGAGCTGCATTTGCAGCATCCTTGTCGCCACCTGCAATTGCTTCTTCAACCTTGCGGATGAATGTACGCATGCGTGAGCGACGCGCTTTATTAACTTCTGTGCGAGCTGCAATCTTACGAACTGCCTTTTTCGCGGATGGTGTATTAGCCATACTTGAGCTTCCTATATTTGTTTGGCTTAAGCAAAACCAGTTTCAAGCTACTGTCTCAAGCAAACCGTGTCATTTTGACTGGAAAAGAGACAGGCTGGATTTACCGCCTGTAATTTTGAAGTTTAGCTACATTGAATCAGTGTCATTGTCAACGAATAATAAGCTTAGCGCTTTAACAGGCTTAACGCTGACATGTTGGGCAATAAAAGGTTGATCGTCCAGATTGAACGATACGTTTAATGATTGAATTACACCCTGTAGATTTACACGGCTTTCCTTCCTGATCATAGACATTAAATGTGTGTTGAAAATATCCCATACTACCATCTGTCTGCTTATGGTCACGCAGGGATGAACCACCTGCTTCTATAGCACTTGCAATGATCTCACGAATGGACCGGGCAAGTAAATCTGTACGTTTTGTGGCTTTCCCATCCTTGCGGGTAATAGTGCTTGCCTTGCGCTCAGGAGAAAGCCCTGCTCGCCACAAGGCTTCACAGACATAAATATTGCCAAGCCCAGCAATCAACCGCTGATCAAGAAGTGCTGCCTTTAAGGGAGTAGACTTGCCTGCAAAGAGTTTGGAAATCAAAGCCCCATCCAGCGCATTACCCGTTGGCTCAACACCAACAAATGCAAAATGCTTATGCGTTTCCATTTCGCTTCGGGCAACCAAATCCATATACCCAAACCTGCGCGGGTCATTATATATAATATCCGCACGGCCATGGGGGCCATCTACACTTATAATGACGTGATCATGCTTTTGTGCGTCAGACCTTGGATGATGAAAAATACCCGGAGCAGAAACACCATCGACAAGCTCTATGCGAAACGAACCCGACATGCCCAAATGCATGACGAGCACTTCGCCGCTTGCCAAATCAAGCACAAGGTATTTTGCTCTCCTGCCAACAGACAGGATTTTTTGACCTTCAAGCCTTGCTACAAAATCATCTGGAAATGGAAAGCGTAAATTGGGACGATTAATAACCGCCTTCTCAATCATGCCACCTTCCATTATTGGCGCAAGTCCACGGCGTACGGTTTCAACTTCTGGCAATTCAGGCATAATATTTTCTACTCATTTTAACCATTCGCACTTGTAGCCTAATATGTCCCAGTGAAAAGCACTTTAGCTTCCTTTATATATAATGTATGTGAAAGCCAGAAATTTATAAGGCCTATTATAATGTCAGATTCTCGTACCACTGCTGCTGAACAGATGGAAACCTCTTTTGGGTTTTCAAGCGTAAATCCTGGCGAAAAGCAACCTTTGGTCAATGACGTCTTTCACAAGGTTGCAAGCAAGTATGATGTGATGAACGACTTGATGTCTGCGGGCATGCACCGACTTTGGAAAGATGCAATGATATCTTCGCTGGCACCACCCAGGAATGATACGAAAATTTGGAAGTCTCTCGATGTGGCTGGCGGAACAGGTGACATTGCGTTTCGTATTGTTGAGCGTGGCGGTGAACAAGTACATACCACTGTTTTTGATATCAATGCCTCCATGCTTGAAGTGGGTGAGCAACGCGCCATTAAAAAAGGTCTGGCAGACAAGCTCACATTTATTGAAGGTAATGCAGAAATTCTGCCGTTTGATGATAATTCATTTGACGCCTACACCATCGCATTTGGCATTCGTAATGTCCCAAAAATGGAGCAAGCAATCGCTGAAGCTTACCGTGTTTTAAAACCGGGTGGCAAATTCATGTGCCTTGAATTTTCTGAAGTCAATGTGCCCTTGCTTGATAAGTTTTACGAACAATGGTCGATGAATGCGATCCCGAAAATTGGCAAGGCTGTAACAGGAGATGGTGACAGCTATCAATATCTGGTCGAATCAATTGCAAAATTTCCTAATCAGGAGAAATTTGCAGATGCTATTCGGAGTCAAGGATTTGAAAAAGTCAGCTGGCGGGATTTCACAGGCGGTGTTGTAGCCATGCACTCAGGATGGAAGATTTAAGTATCTCATGAGCACCATTCGTTCTTTTTTATCTCTTGCTCACGCTGGCTGGGTTTTGGCACGTGAGGGTGTCGTCTCTGAATTTCCTTCTGACGGACTGCCGCCGCCTGCAAAATTTGCCCATCGAATTGCCAGCATTATCGCCAGACGGCAAGCAACAGATCGTGAACAATCTGAACGTCTTTCAATAGCGCTTAATAAACTTGGACCAAGCTGGATTAAGCTTGGTCAATTTCTTGCCACACGACCTGATGTTGTGGGCAGCGCTACGGCGCGGGATTTATCACTTCTACATGACAGTATAGAACCCTTTGGCCTTGCAGAAGCCAAGAAGCGTATTGAACAATCCATTAATCGTCCACTGGATGAAATCTATTCTGAAATCAGTAAACCGATTGCCGCAGCTTCCGTGGCACAAGTTCATAAAGCCACGTTAAAAGACACTGGCGAGACGGTTGCCGTTAAAGTTATTCGCCCTGGCGTGCGAGCGCGTTTTCGCAAAGACATGCAAACTTTTTATGCCGCCGCACGCTTTGTCGATAAAACTCTTGAAGAGGCAAAGCGGCTGAAACCTGTTTCAGTTGTTGATATGCTGGATCAATCTGCAAAAATTGAAATGGACTTGCGCCTTGAAGCAGCGGCCTTTTCTGAAATGGGCGAAAACACAAAAGAAGATGAAGGGTTTCGTGTTCCTGAAGTTAATTGGGAATTTACAGGCCGTGATTGCATTACGATGTCATGGGTGGAGGGTATCAAGCTTTCCAACGTGGAAGCCTTGCGTAAAGCAAATCATGATCTGGAAGCCTTATCAGTCACACTTATTCAATCTTTCCTGCGCCATACACTGCGTGATGGTTTTTTCCATGCAGACATGCATCCGGGAAATCTGTTTGTTGATGCAAAAGGCGATATTGTAGCCGTTGATCTTGGAATTTGTGGGCGCCTTGGCAAAGATGAGCGCAGGTTTCTTGCAGAAATCCTTTATGGTTTTATCAAACGTGATTATCTTCGCGTAGCGCAAGTTCATTTTGATGCAGGCTATGTGCCACCGCATCATGATGTCACAAGTTTTGCCCAAGCCATCCGTGCAATTGGTGAGCCTATTCATGGACAATCAGCTGACACCATCTCCATGGCAAAGCTTTTGACACTACTGTTTGAAGTAACAGAAATCTTCGACATGCAAACACGACCTGAACTATTGCTGTTGCAAAAAACCATGGTTGTGGTTGAAGGCGTTGCACGCACACTCGACCCAAAATTTAATATGTGGAAATCAGCCGAACCCGTTGTTGGGGCATGGATAGCCAAGAACCTCGGCCCTGCAGGTATTATGGAAGATGCCAAAGAAGGCGTTGATGCAGCTCTCAGGCTAGCACACCAAATGCCAAAGCTTGCCAAACGCACTGAACTTTTATCTGAACATATGCAAGGCATGATTGCCAATGGCATGAAGCTTGACCCTGAAACAACTGAAGCCATTGGCAAAGCAGAAGCCAAGAACAATCGCTGGGGGCATGTAGCACTTTGGGTAATTACTGGCCTTTTGGCCTGGCAGATTTTTAGCTAGGGCTAAACAGGCAAGCTGGTTGTGTCCTTAATATCTTCCATTACAAAGCTTGCTGAAAGATCCGCCACAGGCACTTTTGCAATCAGGCGTTGATAAAAATCATCATAGGCTTTTACATCTTTAACACGTATCCGCAGGACATAATCCAAATCACCTGACATACGATGCGCACCAATAATTTCAGGCATTAGAGAAACTGCTTTCTTGAATTTATCAAGCCAGTCCGGATCATGACCATAAGCTTTTATCATGACAAAGACAGCAAGCCCAAGATCGACACTTTCCGGATTAACCAAAGCTATTCGCTTGCCAATCACATCATCATTCTCCAGGCGCTTAACCCGTCGCCAACAAGCATTTCTTGAAAGATTAATGGAATCAGCAAGCTGTTCAATGCTGATTGAGGCATCAATCTGAAGCTTTATCAGGATTTTACGATCTATTTCATCTATAATATTACTCATATATGGGATAATGTACCAATTATTTGCTCATGATCAAGAAAATTTCGGAATTATTCCCTTTTGTAAAGATGTAATGTTGTCTTCAAACAGGAGAACCCAACATGAAATCCGTGATGAATAAAATATTATTTGAGCACCCGGCGTCCGTCGATGAAGGATATTTTGAGCACATGCGCTTTGCATCAAAATTTGCATTGGGGCTTTTTGTTGCAGCCAGCGCTGCAATTATTCATGCAGTCATTCCTTGCCTTTGTGAAAAGACTGCAAGCAATAAAATCAAAGAGCTTTATGGAAAAATTCAAAATCGCTGATATATATTCCTGATACGCATTCGCGAATTGGGAAATAATCATGAAAATGAATGAACTTGGCCGTACAGGCATTATGGTCAGTGAGCTTTGTCTTGGCTCCATGACGTGGGGAACACAAAACACCGAAGCAGAGGGGCATGAGCAAATTGATTATGCGCTTGATCACGGCATTAATTTCATCGACACGGCCGAAATGTATCCAACCACGCCTTTGTCCAAGGAAACCCAAGGCGACACGGAACGTGTGATTGGTTCCTGGGTTGCCAATAACAAGGCTCGTCGAGGTGATGCTATTCTTGCAACCAAGGTTTCAGGATCCGGATATGCAAATGTTCGTGATGGTGCGCCTATTTCGCCCGATACCATTAACGCCGCCCTGGAAACCAGTCTCAAATCCATGCAAACAGATTACATTGATCTTTATCAATTACATTGGCCAAACCGTGGCTCATACGCTTTCCGCCAATCGTGGACGTTTGATGCTACAAAACAAAATACAGCTGACACACTTGAGCATATGGACGAAGTTTTAAATGCATTAAATGAGCATGTGAAAGCAGGCAAAATCAGATCTGTTGGTCTTTCCAATGAAAGCGCATGGGGAACAGCAAACTGGCTTCGTATTGCAGAAGAAAAAAGCCTGCCACGCATGGCCTCTGTTCAAAATGAATATTCGCTTATGTGCCGATACTTTGATCTCGACATGGCAGAGCTTTGCCATCATGAAGATGTTGGCCTCTTGTCCTTTTCTCCACTGGCATGTGGTTTGCTAACTGGCAAATACCTTGAAAGCAAGGGCGATGATCGCCCAACGGGTTCACGCGCCGATGTTTCAAGCGCCAATCTGGGTGGTCGCTGGAATGATAAAGCACATGCTTGTGTTGCTGCATATAAAGCTGTTGCAACAAAGCATGGGTTGGACATGACTCAAATGGCACTAAGCTGGTGTCTGACACGTCCCTTCATGACTTCTGCCATTTTTGGTGCAACCAGTATGGATCAATTAAAAACAGCAATTGGTTCTGCTGATGTAAAGTTGAATGATGAAGTCATGGCGGATATTTTGGCAGTTTATAAAGATTATCCAATTCCATATTAAGCAAATTAGTGAAGGCGCGTTATCATAATGTGACTATGCTTATTGATGAAAAACTCTAGTTATTGATAAACTATTGTTATTGGATGTTTCATGACAGTTTATCTTAATGGCCTTTCAACTGCTGTTCCCGAATACGAACTGCCACAAACCCTGGTTGAAGATAATGCAAGACGAATACTGGGGCCACGCTACAGTCAATTTGAACGCATGTCTTCAAGCTTTAAAAGTTCAGGCGTTGAAAAACGTTATTCGTTTGCGCCAATTGACTGGTTTCAGGAACCCAAAAACTGGCAAGACAGAAACACGCTCTATCTTGAAGGTGCATTTGATATTTTCATCAAGGTTGCGCGTAAGGCATTAAATGAATCAAAGCTCAAGGCAAACGAGATTGATTGCATTGTTACTGTTTCCTCTACCGGCATTGCCACACCAACCATTGAAGCATTAGCCTTCAAGGAAATGGGCTTTCGTTCAGATATACGTCGCGTTCCCGTGTTTGGTCTTGGTTGTGCCGGTGGCGTTTCCGGTCTTGGTATTGCACAATCCCTGGCAAGTGCTGCTCCAGGCACAAATGTACTGCTGGTTATTATTGAGGCCTGCACACTTTCATTTCGTTCTGACAGGCTGCAAAAGGCAGATATTATTGCGACCATTCTCTTTGGTGATGGAGCAGCAGCAGCAGTTATATCAACCAAACAGAATAGTGATATAATACTGCGCCAAGGCAATGAACATATTTGGCCTGATACACTTGGCATTATGGGTTGGGACGTTGACAATACAGGTCTTGGTGTTGTTTTTGACCGATCCATACCAGCTTTTGCTGAAGAACATATGGCTGGCACAATCTCTCAAGCCTGCCAAAAGGCTGACCTTAATCAAAATGAAATTTCACGTTACATTTTCCATCCAGGAGGTGCAAAAGTGGTTGAAGCAATTGAAACCGCGCTTGAACTAAAACCGGGAGCGCTGGATTTTGAGCGCGATATACTACGGCAATTTGGAAATATGTCTGCACCAACTGCGTTGTTTGTCTTGAAAGAGGTTCTTAAACAGGGCAAAAAAGGGCAAATGTTACTGGGTGCATTGGGGCCAGGATTTACAGCTTCTTTCATGCCAATTCAGATTGGATAAGATTAATGCCGGAACTTTCTCTTGTAACCATCATGTTTCTGGTTTTTGTAATTACCCAGCGTCTGGCTGAGCTTTTTGTTTCAAGGCAAAATACAGCAGCACTTCTTGCAAAAGGTGCAAAAGAATATGGACGGCTACATTATCCATATATGGTTAGCTTGCATTTCCTTTGGGTTTTTGGATTGGTTCTTGCAGGTCATGTTGAACAGGTAAATTATTATTGGCTTTTGATTTTTGCAGTTCTACAGGGGTTTAGGCTTTGGATTTTAACAAGTCTTGGTGAGCGCTGGACGACACGTATTATTGTACTGGATGAACCTCTAATTCTTGCCGGGCCTTTTAAGTATTTCCGACACCCAAATTACATGCTGGTTGTTGCCGAGATTTTTGTAGCGCCCATGGTGCTTGGTCTATGGGAAATGGCATTGGTATTTTCTGTTTTGAATGGAGTAATGCTTTTTGTTCGTATTCGTGAAGAAGAAAAAGCACTGGCACATTTGAGATAGATTGCCTAGATTCACATTATGAATCGTTTTCTTATCTCACTTGGTTTTTTCCTGAGTATTTTTGCAACGCCTTCTCTTGCTCAAAATACTGCAAAGATTGAAGGCCAATTTCAAGCATGGCTACAAAATGACCTCTGGCCTGAAGCAAAACGTAGTGGTGTTTCCAAACGTAAATTTGACGCAGCTTTCAAAGGCGTTACCTTGAATTGGAAATTGCCTGACCTGGTGCCGCCCGGTACAAAAGCAAAAATCTCCAGACCACAAGCCCAGTCGGAGTTTAAATCACCTGCAAGATATTTCAGCCCCAATAATATGAATTCGGTTGTTGCATCGGGCAAGAAACTTGCCAGCAAGCACAAGAGATTACTTGCACGTATTGAGAAAAAATACGGTGTACCTGGACGAATTCTACTTGCAATATGGGGTCGTGAATCTGCTTTTGGTCGCGCCAGTATTCCGCATAATGCCTTTCAGGTTCTGGCGACCAAGGCGTTTATGTCGACACGCAAAGAGCTGTTCCGCAAAGAAGTACTCGCTGCACTTGTTATCATAGACAAAGGTTATGCTTCTCCATCGCAGATGAAAAGCTCATGGGCAGGTGCCATGGGGCAACCGCAATTTTTACCCTCTTCTTATCTGGAATATGCCGTGGATTTTGACGGTGATGGTAAGCGTAATATATGGGGTTCAACTGGCGACACATTAGCCTCTATTGCGAATTATCTGAATAAATACGGCTGGCAAAAGGGGCGTGATTGGGGTTTTGAAGCCAGTATTCCAACTTCAGTTTCCTGCGCATTGGAAGGACCTGACCAAATGCGTAGAATCTCTGATTGGTCAAAAGCTGGGGTAACGCGAATTTCTGGCAAGGCTTTTCCTGCAAACGAACAGAAAAAAGATGGCGCGATCTTGATGCCTGCAGGACGCTCAGGTCCGGCTTTTATTGCAACGCCAAATTTTTACGTCATCAAGAAATATAATAATTCGGATCTCTACGCACTTTTTGTTGGTAATGTTGCAGATCGTATTCAATTTTCAAACAAGCCATTTCAAGCAGGATGGCAAAAAGTCTCCGGCATCAAACGCCATGAAGTCAAACGCATGCAAGAAGCCCTCATCGCCAAAGGCTATGACGTAGGCGGTGCAGACGGGCTTGCAGGATTTAAAACCAGACGCTCAATTGGCGACTGGCAACAAAAAAATGGCTTGAAGCCGACTTGTTTCCCAAATACCGGGTTGGTGAAGCGGTTTTGAGGGGTAAGGTAGATTGTGGTTGATTACTTTTTCTGAGCAAAAGTAGTCATTCATAAACACCGACATGATCCAAATAAAAGGTTATATTTTCGTAAAGCCTCAACATGAATTGGTTGAAACTTTCTGCTATTGGGGTTTTATCAAAGTTGAAATCTAAATCTGTTTTATTCCAAAGATTGGGCAGTCTTGAAGGCACTACGATACGATTAATATAAGTATCTGACCATCTTCCAACTTTATCTACATTGAAATTAAACTGGCGTAATTCGGAGGGAATTTTTATTGCCATCACCTTTTCAGCTTTATGGAGTTGAGATTCACTGACTTTCCAGAAACTATTAATCCTAGCATGTCCAGAATCGTTCTTCGGCAAACGATATCGGTTAAGTTTCTCATATAAGACGGCCATACTACATTTTGTAATTTTCAGTTTAATAAATATAGTAAAAACTTATCCCCGCTTTTGCCACTTCCCGCATAATCATCTTATCGTCTATCCAACAAACTCAGTTTGGCCACCGAAGTTAAACAAGGATAGAGACAGTAGAGCGGTAAGGTTGTCGTTTCGGACTGCGACCCTCCTAGAAGGCCGATCCTGCGCGATTTATCCCGTAAGGCGGTTCTAAAAATCTCTACGTGGAGTTCTCAGTTGAGAACCACAAAAACAAACATTAGAGGCTCTCCACTGAGAACTCCGCATGTTTGAATTGGGAAAAGAGTTTGACAACACCGTTCAGTAATGGGCGAGTGAATGCAGATTTATGCCTGCCTCCTCCTTGTGGGAAGGCAGTTGAACCAAGGCTTAGCCGCAGGGGGAAACGGTGGGAGGTGACGAACTTGAAGTGGAATTCTGAATTTTGTCAACAGTTGCTTACCCCCACCCGTTCTGCCGCGTTCCGCGCCAATCACGTGCCTCCCCACAAGGAGGAGGCTGGTACATTAAAACACCCTCTTCACGAAGGGCTGAATTGTAGGAGAGGGAAAAATTGAAGAAAGGAAACAAAAATTACCTAATAAAAAAGGGCAGCAAAGCCACCCTTAATAAGACTTTTATTCTTCAAAAGAAGAATTACGCAGCCTGGATTGTATCCACTGCAGTTTTGCCAGAACGCTGATCAACAGCAGTTGTGAACGCAACTTTTTGACCTTCAGAAAGACCTGACATGCCTGCGCGCTCTAGCGCCGTAGCATGTACGAATACGTCTGTTCCGCCGTCTTCAGGTTGAATGAAACCAAAACCTTTTTGGTCGTTATAAAATTTTACTGTGCCATTAGTCACGGTAATTACCTTTCAAATGAGACCTCAAGCTCGGAATTGAGCGTAAGTGTCTGTTGTCGTCAATTTTGGGAAGAAATCGTGGTAGGCGCAGTTCAATTCAGAGGAGCGCAAGACTAGTCAGTAGTTCGGCAAAATATCGGGTACGTACGCAATACATGAAAAATGAGACTAATACAAGGCAAATCGAACGATTGCAATGAAATCATAAATTTACTATATTTGATATCAATGTAATCATATGGATTAAAAATGGCCAGTATTACCATACGAAATCTTGATGAAGAAACCAAACAGACGCTTCGTGAGTACGCCGCCAAAAACGGTCGGTCCATGGAAGAGCAAGTACGTCTTATCCTGGGCGATGTAAAAAAACTTTCTCTTCTTGAACCTGCCCAAATATTTAACCCAATTGCCACAAGCCCGATTCATCAGCAAAGCGAGGAAAAGGGCGCTCCGCCTGTCAACTTAAAAGGCAAGCTCATTCTACTTGTTATTGGCGGCGGCATTGCAGCTTATAAATGCCTTGACCTAATTCGTAGGTTACGTGAGCGCGGAGCATTGGTTCGCCCTGTCATGACAAACGCGGCGCATGAATTTGTAACGCCACTTTCCGTTTCTGCGATTGCCAATGATAAAGTGTTTTCTGAACTTTTTGACCGTGATGACGAACACGACATCGGACATATTCGATTATCTCGCGAAGCTGACTTGATCGTTGTTGCGCCGACTACAGCAGACCTTATGGCTAAAATGGCACAAGGACATGCAAATGATCTTGCCTCAACCGTTTTAATGGCAACTGATAAACCTGTGTTGATTGCCCCTGCCATGAATCCGAAAATGTGGTCTCACCCTGCCACACAACGCAATATCAAATTACTGCATTCTGATGGCATACATTTTATTGGTCCCAATGCTGGTGAAATGGCTGAAAGTGGGGAAGCCGGACTTGGACGTATGGCCGAACCCCTGGAAATTGTCAGCGCTATTGAAAATTTACTACTCCCCAAAAAAATACCCCAACCACTAGCTGGAAAACGAGCCATTGTAACTTCTGGCCCAACGCATGAACCCATTGACCCTGTTCGATACATTGCCAACAGATCTTCAGGCAAGCAAGGGCATGCAATTGCAGAAGCCTTGGGTCAGGCTGGTGCAGAAGTAATTTTGGTTTCTGGTCCGGTTGATATTCCCGATCCTGAAAATTGCGAAACCATAAACATACAAACGGCTCGTGAAATGCAACAGGCTGTAGAGACTGCCTTGCCTGCAGATATTGCTGTCATGGTGGCTGCTGTGGCTGACTGGCGAACTGTGAACGCGTCTGATGAAAAAATGAAAAAAGAAAATGGCAAAGGCCCTGCTTCATTACAACTTACAGAAAACCCGGATATTTTGAAAACATTGGGGCATCATAAACAACGCCCTCAACTTCTTATTGGTTTTGCTGCTGAAACTGAAGCTCTGGAAGAACATGCCAAAGCCAAACTCAAAAGCAAAAATGCTGACTGGATTATTGCCAATGATGTATCACCCGAAGGGGGTGTGATGGGAGGTGATAAAAACACTGTGAAGCGATTAAGCAAATCAGGTATTGAAGATTGGCCAAAGATGGACAAGAGTGAGGTGGCACAAAAACTTGTAAACGAGATTATAAAACATTTTACCGTCGAAACATTGGAAATTTAATTCTCTTAAAATTATTAATATCTATACTCGCATAAACATTGGAGCATCCCATGACTGCACTTACTCTTGGAATAGACCATCTTGGCTTAACAGTTTCTGATCTGGATAAAACCATCGCGTTTTTTACAGAATGTCTTGGTTGGAAAGAAGTTGGTGGCAAGCCTGACTATCCTTCAAAGTTTATTACAGATGGCAGTTCTGTTCTGACAATCTGGCAAGCACAAACGGACGCACCTACAGGATTTGATCGCAAGACTAATGTAGGGCTTCATCATGTGGCTTTTAAATTTCCAAGTGAAGAAGTTCTCAATGATGCCTTTGCCAAGATTAAAGATTGGCCCGGCGTAAAAATTGAATGCTCACCAGAATTTTCTGGTGCAGGGCCTAAGGTTCATTTCTTTATCAATGAGCCAGGTGGCAATCGTCTGGAATTTGCATACGATCCACGATGAGCACTCTCAATATTATCAGGTTGCCGCATGGTGAAGGCTTGGAACTTCCCTCTTATGAAACGCAAGATGCTGCGGGCATGGATTTGCGCGCAGCTGTTCCAGAAAATGAGCCGATTGTATTAAAAGTTGGCAAACGCGTTCTGGTGCCAACGGGCTTGGTAATGGAAATTCCCAAAGGCCATGAAGGGCAAATCCGCCCGCGCTCCGGCCTTGCCTACAAAAACGGCATTACCTGTCTTAATACACCGGGCACAATTGATGCTGATTATCGTGGTGAAGTGATGGTACTATTGATTAATCATGGTGAGAAAACCTTTAAAATTGAGCGTGGTATGCGTATTGCCCAAATGGTAATTGCACCAGTCACCCAGGTTGAGATCTCAGAAGGTTCTCTGGCAAGTGAAACTGAACGTGGTTCTGGCGGATTTGGTTCAACAGGGGTTTAAGAAGCCCGCTTCATCAATTCATCTGCACTTAATAATCCATCTGTCGTATTCACGTAGGAAACCACCGAGGATGCATTATGTGCAGCTTGCAAGAGTGCTCGCTTGGCTGAATGTCCTGATTTCAAGCCCCAGGCAAGCGTTGAAACAAAAGAGTCACCCGCACCAGCCGTGCCGGCCACTTTGGTCGGTATTACCTCTTGATGGTGTAATATTTCCCCATCATACAGATAAGCACCTTCTGCTCCGTGGGTAATCAAAACATGCTTTGGGCCATGCGTATGCAGTGTTTTACAAAACTTCTTCAGGCAGATCTCACCACCCTGAGAATGAATAACAGGATCACCTTTACTGGGCACTCCCCAATCAAGGGTTGAATCAATGGCTGACAGGCATGGAACCAAAGCTGCTGCTTCAACCTCATTGATAGAAATCAATGACATGTTTTTTGCAGCAGACAAGACCGAATTTGCTCGCGTTGTAATCTGGCGAATACCAGGATTGGACGAAAAAAAGCTACCTGCTTCTTTTGCCAATTGAGAAATAGCAGGCAACATATTGGCGGATGCGCCACTTAAAGGTGCTGCATGTATGATATCAGCTTTCAGAGGGATTATTTTATCCAAATCTGATTGAACAAGTGTTGTGTTTGCACCCCTGTGTGTAAAAATTGCAGCGTTTTTTTCATGGCTTGCGATCATCACAGCTGAACCCGTGGATTGAGCTTCATCAATCAGGAATTTTTCAATATTCAATTCATGTGAAAGACAGTGTTTTACGATATAATCTCGTGGAACATCATCCCCCATTTTAACAACCGGACCAACCTCACAACCAAGCTTGGTTAAACATACGCCCGTATTAAGCGCACCACCACCAATATGGCGTGTAATTGTTTCGGCCTCTACTTTGCGGCCTGGTTCAACGAGCAGATATTGCTGATTGGAATTGGAAAGCGAAATCTGCTCAATCGATTCAGAACTTATTACGGTGATGATATCAACCATCGCCGAGCCAAAGGTAATGGCTTTCATTTGATAAACCTCAATTTAAGCTTCACTCGGTAAGACACGGTCTGGTGGACGATGACTATCAACCCAGGTTCTAATATTAATCAAGACACGGTCACCCATTTCAATGCGGCTTTCTTTGGTTGCAGACCCCATGCGCGGCAACACGACAACCTTTCCCTTTTTAACAAGCTTCATCAAATCAACACTAACAGCAGGCTCATTTTCAAAAACATCAAGGCCAGCACCTGAAATTTTACCATGAGAAATTGCAAGAATAAGTGATTTTTCATCAATCACTTCACCACGCGCAGTATTAATAATAACCGAGCCTGGCTGCATTAATGCCAGACGTTCTTCAGAAAGCATGTGATAGGTTTCTGTCGTATAAGGACAATTGATCGAAAGAAAATCAACGCGCGGCAACATTTGATCAAGACTATCCCAATAGGTCGCCTCAAGTTCATCTTCTACAGCACCACTTACCTGATTACGATTATGATAATGGATTGAAAGGCCAAATGCCTTTGCGCGCCTTGCAACTGCTGTGCCGATCCTGCCCATGCCAATGACACCAAGACGTTTACCCCAAATTCGATTGCCCAGCATCCATGTTGGTGACCAACCGGGCCACTCGTTTTTGTTAATCGCTTGCGCACCTTCCACAAAGCGACGGGAAACCGCAATCATCAAACCCATGGCCATATCAGCAGTATCTTCAGTTAAAACGTTAGGTGTGTTGGTAACTGTAATGCCTTTTTTTGCAGCAGCTGCAACATCAATATTATCAACACCATTTCCAAAATTCGCAATAAGTTTGAGTTGGGATCCGGCCTTTTCAATCAAGGCTGCATCAATATTATCTGTAACAGTCGGAACCAACACATCTGCTTTTTGTACAGCATCAATCAACTGTTCTTGCGTCAAGGCGTTGTCTTTTAGATTCAAGGTTGTAGTAAACAACTCTCGCATCCGTGTTTCGACAGAATCTGGCAATTTACGTGTTACAATGACGACAGGTTTTTTTTTACTCATTTTTTAGTTCCGATAATGACATTAATGCCAGATGTTGACGCAGTATTAACAGTCTTTGAATACCAAGGTATTTGATATATTTATAAGGCCAGACTGGCAACACTAAAGCAAGAATTTCGTTTACGGGTCTCGATAGGGGAAAATCAGGTGAATTTGTTCAGGTTGTTTTCAAAATTATTATCAAACGTACTTATAGCCTCTTTATTTGTTTTGCCTGTTTCGGTCGAGATCGCCAAGGCTCAATCAACAACTACTGGCAAAACAGGATTGCCTATTCCCCGTTTTGTGAGTTTAAAATCCGGCAAGGCAAATATGCGTGTTGGGCCTGGGGCAAAATATCAGGTGGCCTGGCTATATGTAAAAAAAGGCCTCCCAATGGAAATTATTCAGGAGTTCGATAATTGGCGTAAAGTTCGTGATGCGGAAGGAAATGAAGGCTGGATGTTACATTCGCTACTTTCCGGCAAACGTACTGCCATCATCAACCCATGGGAAAACAACAAGAAAAAAGGTATGGCAAATTTAATGTCAAAGCCTGATCCTGCTTCTTCCAATCTAGCTCAAATTGAGCCTGGGGTTATTGCCAATGTTGATTTTTGCGGTGAAAAATTCTGCCACTTAACGTTTGGCAAGCAGGACGGTTATGTCAGCAAGGCTAATATCTGGGGTGTTTATCCAGATGAATTGATCGAAGAATGATCAGTTTTTTGACGTTGGACGAACACGAACCACTACATCTACACTGCTGATCTCAAGGCCTTCGGGTGGCTTTGGAAGGTTATCAATTTTTACATAACCATCAGGCATATCCATTAATTCATTGGAGTCTTCCAGATAAAAATGATGGTGGTCACCCGTATTAGTGTCAAAATATGTTCTACTTGAATCAACTGTAATTGCACGTAACAAGCCATTGTCCGTAAACTGGTGTAGCGTATTATAAATCGTAGCAAGAGAGACCATTACACCCGCTTCTCGCGCTTCCTCAAATAAGGTTTCTGCACAAACGTGGCGTTCACCCTTGGAAAATAGCAGACGTGCGAGATCAATTCTTTGGCGAGTAGGGCGCAAATTTGCTTCACGCAAAACGACATCGAGGTTTTGAACTTTATCGAACATACAAGGCCAACTTATATAATGGATACCTGTTATTTGAGGAATATAATTCCTACTGTAAATTTACGCAATAGGCAGCAATAAGGACAAAAGGTAAAATAATTGACGATTACGTCAATTTATTGCCATGGAATTCCCTTAAGCAGCAAACTTCTCCACAAATCTGCAATTCTTCCTTTGGCAGAGGGCAAAATCATGTGCTAAAACTGTGCGAAGCAGATTGAATTATCAAGATAAAAAGGCTCGGCATATATGACTGACCGTCAAACAAGTTACAATTATGAAGAATTAATTGCCTGCGGAAAAGGCGAATTATTTGGACAAGGAAATGCCCAACTTCCTGCTCCTCCAATGCTGATGTTTGATCGCATTACGAAGCTTGATGAAGAAGGCGGTGAATACGGCAAGGGCATGGTTCGTGCAGAGCTTGATATAAAACCGAATGCCTGGTTCTTTCCATGTCATTTTATTGGCAATGAAATCATGCCCGGCTGCCTTGGTCTTGATGCGATGTGGCAACTTACAGGTTTTTTTCTGGGCTGGTCTGGCGGTGAAGGCTACGGAATGGCACTCTCCACTGGTGAAGTGAAATTCAAGGGAATGGTTACGCCAAAAACAAAGATGGTAGAATACGGCATTGATTTTAAACGTGTTATGCGTGGTCGTCTTGTCTTGGGCATTGCTGATGGCTGGCTTAAGGCTGATGGCGAAATTATTTACACTGCAAAAGACTTAAAAGTTGGTCTATCCAAAGAAAAAGCATCCTAGAACTCAAAGTCAAGGAACATAACCATGAAACGCGTTGTCGTAACAGGCATGGGCATTGTCTCATCCATTGGAAATAATACTCAAGAAGTGCTTGGTTCTCTTCGCGAAGCTAAGTCAGGCATCACCACAGCAGAAGATCATGTAAAATATGGGTTCCGTTGTCAGGTTCAGGGCGCACCAAATCTTGACCCCTTTGAAGTACTTGACCGTCGCACCGCACGTTTTATGGCAAAAGGCACTGCATGGAATTACATTGCCATGGAGCAAGCCATTCAAGATGCAGGCCTTGAAAACAGCGATGTTGTAAATCCTCGTACAGGTATCATTATGGGCTCAGGAGGCCCTTCAACCAAGGTGATCTTCGAAGCGGCAGACGTAACGCGTGAAAAAGGGCCAAAGCGCATTGGACCAACCGCAGTTCCAAAAGCAATGAGCTCAACCGCTTCTGCCGTTCTTGGTACGCAATTTGAAATCAAGGGTGTAAACTATTCAATAACATCAGCATGTGCCACATCAAACCATTGTGTAGGTAATGCCTATGAAACCATTCAAATGGGCAAGCAGGATATTATCTTTGCAGGCGGATCAGAAGATCTTGATTGGTCAATGTCGAACCTGTTTGATGCAATGGGTGCAATGTCATCCAAGTTTAATGACACACCATCAAAAGCTTCTCGCACCTATGACGTAAATCGCGATGGTTTCGTGATTGCCGGAGGAGCAGGTGTCGTTGTTCTGGAAGAACTTGAACATGCCAAGGCACGAGGCGCAAAAATCTATGGTGAGGTTATTGGTTATGGTGCAACTTCTGATGGCCATGATATGGTTGCACCATCTGGTGAAGGTGCAATTCGGTGCATGCAAATGGCTCTATCAACCGTTAATGATCCGATTGATTACATCAACCCCCATGGCACCTCAACACCGGTTGGTGATGAAAAAGAAATTGAAGCAGTCCGTGAAGTCTTTGGGCAGAATTGCCCTCCTATCTCTGCAACAAAATCCCTAACAGGCCATTCACTTGGCGCAACAGGTGTTCAGGAAGCAATTTACTGCATGCTTATGATGAACAATCAATTTATTTGCGAAAGCGCGCACATCGAAGAAATTGATCCCAAGTTTACGGATATGAATATTGTTCGTGAGCGTATTGATAATGCAGAACTGAATACAGTTATTTCCAACTCCTTTGGTTTTGGTGGCACGAATGCAACCCTCGCGCTGCAGCGCTACAACGGTTAAGGAACTGAACATGGGTGACTTAATGAAAGGCAAACGCGGCCTTGTGATGGGTGTTGCAAATAACCACTCGATTGCCTGGGGCATTGCAAAACAACTGGCTGAACAAGGCGCGGAACTTGCCTTTACTTATCAAGGTGATGGTTTTGGCAAACGTGTTAAGCCGCTTGCTGATAGTGTTGGCTCAAAACTTCTTTTGGATTGTGATGTGGAAGATATTGCTTCTGTTGATGCTGTTTTTGAAACGTTAAAAAAAGAATGGGGTTCAATCGACTTCCTTGTTCATGCGATTGCATTTTCAGACAAGAACGAGCTTAAAGGCATGTATGCTGACACCACACGTGAAAACTTTTCCCGCACCATGGTTATCTCATGCTTCTCATTTACCGAGATTGCAAAACGTGCAGCAGCCATGATGAATGAGGGCGGTTCCATGCTGACCCTCACTTATGGCGGTGCGACGCGTGTGATGCCAAACTATAATGTGATGGGCGTTGCCAAGGCAGCATTGGAAGCAAGCGTTCGCTATTTGGCAAGTGACTTTGGTCCACAAGGCATTCGCGTTAATGCAATTTCAGCAGGCCCAGTCAGAACATTAGCCGGCGCTGGCGTTTCTGATGCACGCGCAATGTTTAACTACCAAAAGAGAAATTCACCACTACGCCGTACAGTAGATAT
>CALFBM010000082.1 GCA_937951645.1 uncultured Rhizobiaceae group bacterium | reverse complement strand
GTCAAGCTCGATATTTATGGAGTTTTGAACGATTTTGGTTTTATTGCAAGACTAATACTACCTACGTATATTGCTTCTGGTATGGATGGCTCATATGCTTATGTATAATTGCGGATAATATTGCTATGAATTGTCAGGAGTTATCATGCGTATATCATCTATTTTTTCACAATTGAGTGGTTTGTCTCTATCTGTAATGATGGGTTTTGCCGTTTTTGCAGTAGAGCCACTTGTTTCAAGCAATGAAGCTAAAGCTGAAAGCTATCACTACAGTGCTTCTCACGCCGGAAAACGATACAAGGCACCGTCTGCTACTGCTACTCGTGTTGGGACGGCAAGGTCTGGTGTTCGCTTTGGTAAAAACAAACATTACTATAAAAAACCGCATAGATATTACCATATAAAGAAGCGTCAACGTGAGATTGCTCGTAGAAATCTCCGCGTTCAAGAACAAAATGAACTAAGGCGTCTTAGGGCTTCTACGCGTCGTTCAGGTCCGAATGGTCGGTTTTTATCGCAAAGGGAGCGCATTGAACTTTTGAACAACAATGTTATTGATTCCGAGTTTGTATCTACAAACCAAGGTTATGAGTTGCGAGCTTTAGCAAAGTGCCCAGCAAGTCATAATTGCGGTTATCGTCTTTATGAAGATGGTACAGGGCCACGTATCATTAAACCCGGTGTTTACCTTGGTAATAATTTGCCCAACTACGACGGTTTAAACGGACCAAAGGTTATTACTCTCGACTAATGCCGATTCGGCTTCTTTTAAAGTCTCGTCTTGTACTCAAGACGGGACTTTTATTTTATCAGTTTTTGGCGGCTGATATACAAAGCCAAAGCTGCGGCATTTGAGACGTTGAGTGACTTGATTTCACCGGGCATGTCAAGCTTTGCAAGCTGATTGCAGGTGTCGCGCGTTTTCTGGCGTAAACCTTTCCCTTCAGCTCCCAAAACAAGCGCAATTTTACTTTGTGGTTTTATGTCTTCGAAGGGTATTGCTTCTTCACTATCAAGACCAACAGTAAAAAAACCGCTCTTATGTAATGTTTCCAGCGTGTCAGATAGATTTTTAACCTCGATATGGTCAATAATATCCAGAGCACCTGAAGCAGATTTTGCAAGTACGCCACTTTCAACAGGTGAATATCTGCTTGTAGTAATTAGCGCACCTGCGCCAAGGGCAACGGCCGAGCGCATGATGGCGCCAACGTTATGCGGGTCCGTTACCTGATCGAGTAAAAGCAGCAGATTGCAATCCTTTAAATCACACAGTTGTTTGGTGGGAATAGGGGCGACTTCAAGGATAGTGCCCTGGTGTATTGCATCTGAGCCCACCATCCGGTCCAGTTCCTTGGGAAGTTTTTCAATGATTTCCATGTCAGGCGCATCCATGAGATCAAATTCAAGCCTGAGAATACCGTTCTTTGTTGCATAAAGGCGAAGCTTCTTGCGGTTTTGATTTGCCAGTGCCTGACGCACTGTGTGAAGCCCATATAAATAAAGCTTGTCTGTGTTGTCTCGCGCAACATTTGGGCGGCGAGGGTATCTCTTTTCATTTGTATTTGATTGTATATTTCGATTGGCATTTTGGAATGCATCACGGCGTGCGCGTCTTTTTTCCGCATGATGGCTGTTATGCTCATCGCTCATAGTTTTTGGAGGTGTTTTCTTGCTCATATCCATGGGTTAGCCTTTGTTTGGGCTAACGTCCATAATTATGTTTTAAAAATCGACATATTTATCGTCTGCAAGCGCGTTCTTGTGTTGACACTATGACTGCATGATTGCATAACGCGGCGCAGGCTTTGATTTGTAATCGCTTCGAAGTCTGGTCCTTTTTGTTTTTATAAACAATACGGAAAGCTATCTCTGGTTCTGCCATGGTATGGAGGAGTGTCCGAGTGGTTAAAGGAGACGGATTGTAAATCCGTTCGCTATGCGTACGCTGGTTCGAATCCAGCCTCCTCCACCATAGGCAGAGCCAAAGAGATAGGTTACAATACGATAAGTCTTGGTAAAATGCGGGTATAGCTCAATGGTAGAGCAGTAGCCTTCCAAGCTAAATATGCGGGTTCGATTCCCGCTACCCGCTCCATCAAGCCAAAAAACTTCACAACATTATTGTTATGCTTTTTTCTGCTATCTATGGCAGACCCATATTTTATATCTAACTGGCAGGAATGAAAAGTGGCAATGATGTCCTGGAAGGGGATTCACCATTTCGCTCAGCAAATGACGGTAATAATGAATTGTTTGGTGGTGAAGGTCATGATGTCTTGATTGGTGGTGGAGGCGCAGATCTGATTGATGGCGGCAAAGGTTATGATACGGCTAATTATCGCGCATCAGATGAAGGTGTTACAGTCAACCTCGCAACAGGAACAGGCATTGGTGGACATGCTGAAGGTGATATTATTGTAGGGATTGAACGTGTTAAAGGTTCTCCATATAATGAAATAATTATTGGTGATGACGGCCTTTGGGGTGGGAACGGTAATGACCATTTAGAAGGTGGCGATGGTAATTATAGTCTTGCAGGATTTGATGGAGACGACACACTCTTTGGTGGTCGAGGTAATGACAGCTTATGTGTCCTTCCCCCTATAACTGTGCCATGTAAATTGGCTTTCTCTAGTAAAAAATGACAAGTCTTGGCAGGTAACATCTATTTCATGATTTAACATTCGTGATATTCTACAGAACATTTTTTTGTATCTTGGCTATCAACTGATAAAAAAGATTATCCGTAAGCGTCCGATGAGAAGTTGATCTGTTATTTTTTTGGTCTTCGCATGTTTGCCAGACGGTTCATCTGGATTTTGATTATCTCCGATTCGATGTCTTCGCGGTTAAATGGGCCATCATTCCAATCGATAAGGTTCTCAT
>CALFBM010000081.1 GCA_937951645.1 uncultured Rhizobiaceae group bacterium | reverse complement strand
CAATTAAGGAAATGGCAAATAATCAGGATGGCCGTCCAATTGAGTGATAATCAAGCCCGCCTACTTCATCCAACGGATAAATATTACGTAAATCAATCAATGTATTGGTTGTTAATATCTCTGCAACACGCGTCAAATTTAACGCCCTGAATTCATTCCACTCTGTTAAAATTACAGCAATATCGGACCCCGCCATTGCTTCATAAGCATCATCACAAAAGGTCACATCAGCAAACATCGTTGAAGCTTCTTCCATACTTTCAGGGTCGTAAGCACGTATTTTCGCACCCAAGGCCTGAAGTCCGGGGATAATAACAAGGCTTGGTGCATCGCGCATATCATCCGTATTTGGCTTGAAGGCAAGACCCAAAATCGCAAGTGTTTTACCCTTAACAGAACCACCACAAGCCTTCACGATACGAGAAACCATTGCTTTCTTACGCTTGTCATTTACTTCAATGACCGTATCAACAATGGAAACGGGTGCCCCAAAATCATGGGCGGTTTTGGAAAGTGCAAGCGTATCTTTTGGAAAACATGAACCACCATAACCAGGCCCTGCATGCAAAAACTTGGAGCCAATACGGTTATCAAGTCCAATACCCTTGGCGACTTGTTGAACATTTGCACCAACGGCATCACACAAGTCAGATATTTCATTGATAAAGCTGATTTTGGTCGCAAGAAATGCGTTGGAAGCATATTTTATAAGTTCTGCAGTCCGGCGTTCAGTTTTTAATAATGGTGTCTCATTGAGAAAAAGAGGGCGATACAGCTCGTGCATTGCAGCAAAAGCACGTTCACTTTGTCCACCAACAACAATCCGGTCCGGCCTTTTAAAATCATCAATTGCAGCCCCTTCACGCAAAAACTCAGGATTGGATGCAACATCAAAATCTACATCAGGATTGGTTTTGCGAATAATATTTTCAACTTCATCTCCTGTTCCAACAGGGACAGTCGATTTTGTAACAACAACCGTATATCCATTGATATAACCAGCAATCTCCTCTGCCGCTGCATATACATAAGTTAAATCAGCATGACCATCACCACGTCTTGCCGGTGTTCCAACTGCAATAAAAACAACTTCAGCTTCTGCTATTGCTTTACCCGGTTCGGTAGCGAAATCCAGTCGTCCGGCCTTAACATTGGTATCAACAAGAACGTCAAGGCCAGGTTCATAGATCGGCATAATGCCATCTTCCAGACGTTTGATTTTCGAAGCATCTTTGTCAACGCAGGTAACATGATGCCCAAAATCAGCAAAGCATGCACCAGAAACAAGTCCTACATACCCTGTTCCTATCATCACAACACGCATAAAATTCTCCTGAAACTGCCGCTTAACATGGTTACCAAATGTAAAACACGAAATGCACTAAGGATAAAACCCTTTTTACATTCTTTTATATCATCGTTAATTCAAAATTGCATAAAGACAAGAAACAGATGGCATGCTCGCATACTAAACGACAGTACCTGATCTCTCGTTGTGTCTCCCCACAATGAATGGGCAGGCACAAGTTTACATCCATTCGCCCATCGCTGAGCTGTGGTATGCTTTGTTCGCCAAAAACAATGGCCCGTACAAAAGGGGCTTTACAGCAATGAGATTGATTGTGTCTAGAAATTGGTAAATGACAACCCCAAGGATGTAAAAACATTTACACACTGATAAAGGAACCACACTAATCACTCTTTATCGTAAGATGGATCCGTTAATGGTTTCTGATAATCCCAGGTGCTGAAAGCACACGTCATAACGATTTGATAATAGGAGTTAAAAATCCATAATAACGTTAAAACTATTTACTTAGTCTTGCTTCATCATTACCGCCACGCAAGTTTTGAATAGCAGTTACAAGTTCAGCAGTTCCCTTAGTTCTATAATAATTTGCTCCGGCACAATCTTTAAAATGGGGCCGCGCATGAGGATTCTCTGCTGTGTCAAAGATATATATATCTACGCCATCTTTTTTTATGAAATCGCACGCTCTTTTGAAATGGTTAAATAAAGAAATACTACCATTATTATTGCCGTATTCACCAACAGCACTTTCCATTTCATACTTATTGATATTTGTTTTACCATCAGTAAACAGCGCAACTATTTTTCTGGCATTTCCACTACTACTTGGGTAGTTCGGGTTATTATCCCATCGTCCCTGCCAACGTTTGGTAACAGCACGCCACCCCCATACCAAGGCATCATCAAAACGACCGGTAGCTTTTAAGGGCTTAAGTTGATCAAGTTTTGTTTTTGCTAATTCAATATCAGTTGTTGGGCCGATAATAGGGTTGGCACATTCACTTCGTGCCGGGCCTCGAGCAATACTCCCGCTCCAATAAGGAGCAACACTAGGGATAAGATCACCTTTACCTACATCAAAATCAAGCGCATATGGAAAGTTCGGAATACTGATTTCATTTGGCTCCACGCAGCCTTCCCAATCATCAATTCCATTTCTATATTTCAGCCAATCTCGACGCTTGAGTGTAATATTAACCCGGTCTGTAAAAGGAACTAAAGTAACGTGAAATGCGCTCTTATCAGTTTTAGCCTCGATAACATCAAGAACATCTCCAATAGCATCAGATACAGTATCAAAACTCCCATAGTTCATTGAACTGGTGTTATCTATAACCAGCGCCATTTCAACAGGTCCTTGAGCAAAGGGGGAATACGCAGCAACTTTGACTTTTGCGATATCCTTACCAAAAATGCCCATAATAAATAGTGGAACATCCAGGCTTGCAGTAACCTCTACATGCGCATTTTTAATTTCACTTTTAAGTCTCAGGCTGTCTTGAACACCGTATGATGACGTCTCTCTTACAGCGAAATAATCTGCGACAATTTTATTTACATTATCTTGATCGTTTCCACCATCAATCGTGACTGCAGCAAGAACTGCAGCATCTGCGGATGCCTGTAACTTCGTTTTAATGCGAGAAAGATTTGTGTAATCAATAGCCACGCCAATTGAAGCCAAAAGGAGAAAGAAAAGCAGGGCTGTTGTAATTGCAACATTCCCACTTATATCTCCCAAAAATTTTTTATACAATTTAATTTGAAACTTATGTGTTCTTATAGATCGCATAATTTTGGACTTCTCATAAAAATTTATCATATAGAGCTATATTTTTCTCATAAAATTACTTACATAAATGAAACAGACATAATTAATTAAATAATACTTATTAATATTTTACATGGAAATTCATTTTAGCTCTTTGCAATTCAACCATATTGAAAAAACAAAGAAAAAGCCCTACTCTCCAATAAATGCATAGAATATCAATATATTAGAGCCATATAATTAACTAAAGCTGGTTTCTTGAAAATAATTGAGCAGAAGGGTTTATATTCACTTCAAAAAGACAGAATAAAACCCACTGCGAAAATTGGGGTCCCGTAGCTCATCAGGATAGAGCGCAAGATTCCTAATCTTGAGGTAATAGGTTCGAGTCCTATCGGGATCACCATTTCACACTTTCCCACTGTGAAGTCTCCTAACACTTTGAAAGGTAAGGAGGTTTTTGCGGTTCGATAACCCTTATTTCGATGGTAGGGTAAACGCTTAGCAAATACGAGTTTTAGTACCGCTCTCTTGTCTTTTAACTTGTCAGAACCCCATAGTTTCCAAGGGTTTGAGAGAAATTCAAAAGCGGTTCGATAAATCTTGTTAAATGGCGCTACTGGGCTGCTAGTTTGGGCTAGTTTTTCACTCCAGATAGCCTTCTGGCGTTCCATATCCTGCAATCTACCTTCGTATGCTTTGATCAGTGCGGTGCTATCTGCATCCACTAGGCGGTCAATCAATTGAGTAGCTTTGGTATCAAATTCTGCAATTTGACGTTTAATCTCTAACTTGTCTTGATTCTTTGATTTGAGCTTATCATCCCAACTATCCTTGAAGGTATCTAATGCCAACGCGAATAATTGTTCTGATGGCGTAAGTTGTTTTAGAACCTCTTCAAATTCACCTTCGATTATTTCTTTGCGAATGGATTTGCGATAGTCAGGACAGTTCTTAGTATCGCACAAGTAGTATGGGTATTTACGGTTACGACCTTTTGACCAACAAGAGGTCATAGGCTTCTCACAAGAGCCGCAAGTTACAAACCCTCGCAGAGGGAAGTCATCTTTGATGTCTTTGCGTGTAGGTGCTCTTTTGTCACCGTTACAACGATCTTGAATTGCATAGTATGTTTCTAAATCGACAAGTGGTTCATGCTTTCCTGATACCTGACTGACTTCCCAATCCTTATGTTCAATCAATCCTGCATAAATGGGTTGGGATAGAATGTTGGCTACTTTTTGAAAGGTAACCAGTCCATGTCTTGTCTTAGAGTCTGACTCAAAATTAAGTATTTGATTTTATTTGTTTTGCGATGAATCTGGATTGTCGCCTGATTGCAGCGATTGTGAGCCATGCATTTGAAGATGACAAAGTCTTCTCCCAGTCTTTTGCGAGCCTGCGACATCGC
>CALFBM010000080.1 GCA_937951645.1 uncultured Rhizobiaceae group bacterium | reverse complement strand
TCATCACTTATACTTCAGCGGCACCCCAATCTCCGTAATTGCAGTTGGCGCAACATTCTCTGCCCTCGAAGTCGTTCCTTTAATGGTAGTGGGTTTTGAAGCCTACAACCATGCAAAACTGGAAGAAGTTGAAACATGGGAAGAAAACTACAAATGGCCCTTCATGTTTTTTTCCGCAGTTCTATTCTGGAATCTCGTAGGCGCCGGATTATTCGGCTTCCTCATTAACCCACCTCTTGCGCTCTTTTATATGCAAGGCATGAATCTGACCGCAAATCATGGACATGCAGCGCTGTTCGGGGTTTACGGAATGCTTGGACTGGGTCTAACGCTATACTGCATGCGTGGGCTGACTGACCTTGAAAACTGGAACCACAAGCTGATTAAGGTCAGCTTCTGGTCACTTAACATTGGCCTTGCAATGATGACATTCCTTTCACTGTTGCCACAAGGTATCCTGCAGACTTATGCAAGCGTCAAACACAGCTACGCACATGCACGTTCAGCAGAATTTATTCATTCACCGATCATGGAAACACTTGTTTGGATGCGTGTTCCTGGTGATATCGTGTTTGGTGTTGGTGTATTTGCTTTTGCCATGTTTGTTTATCAGGCGTTCCGTGGGCGTGCGAGAACCACATCAACAGAGATTATTCAAGAACAAACAATAACCAAATAGATAAAATTTATACATTAGGGTATATCAGCAAACTTGGTTCGGTGTTTATCAAGCCCACTAAAATACAATCTTTATTGACAATGCAAAAGCGAGACTAGAATTTATGTTATTATCCTACGGTTTTCGCCCATTCTTTCTTCTAGGTGCAATTTGGGCTGCCTTGGCAATGGTTCTTTGGTTAGGGATGCTTGGCGGGTTTATCTCCCTACCAATTAAAATTGATCCGGTATCATGGCATGCTCATGAATTTCTATTTGGTTATATTGGAGCCATTATTGCCGGTTTTCTTTTGACTGCAATTCCAAGCTGGACTGGAAGGCCTCCAGTAACCGGGCCAAGACTCGCTGTTCTGGTTGTGATGTGGATTTTAGGGCGTGTCGTATTCTCTACATCACTTATTTTTTCCTCGCTCATTGTTGTTGCAATTGATTTGCTTTTTCCCATTTTGCTTACTGCAGTCGTTATTTACGAAATTACAGCCGGGAAGAATTGGCGAAACCTTATTATTGTTCTGGCCTTGGCTGCTTTTACCATCGCAAATGGCATATTTCATTTGGAGACAAACAATGGTGTTTATGGTGCACAAGGATTTGGTCTGCGATTTGGATTGGCCGCAGTGTTAATGCAAATATCAATTATAGGTGGGCGAGTTATCCCCTCATTTACTCGCAATTGGATAACAAAAACCGGACGAAAAAACTCTCCTGCAGAACCCATGCAGGGTTTTGATATTGCAACCCTCTTGGTAACATTGCCCTGCTTGTTGACTTGGGTTGTTTGGCCCAGTGAAATTTTGTCCGGATACGCCTTGCTTGTTGTTGGATTACTACAAGCTCTGCGACTTGCAAGATGGGCCGGGCTTGCCACATTATCAAACCCGCTGCTTTTTGTTCTTCATGCTGGTTACACCTTTATACCACTGGGTGCTTTTTTTATTGGTCTACCAATTATTTTTCCTGATTTTTCTGACGCTGCTTCTGCTCAACACATGTGGATGGCTGGTGCAATTGGAACCATGACACTTGCCTTGATGACAAGAGCTACATTGGGTCATTCTGGCAGGGATTTACATGCTGATACAGGAACAATAATAATTTATCTGGCAATTATTGGGGCAACGCTTGCACGGTTTTTTTCAGATCTGACACCTTTGGATCCCATGTTTATATATTCACTATCAGCTATTTTATGGATCACTGCTTTTCTTGGGTTTGCAGTTCTTTACGCACCCATGCTTACTGGAATTGTTTCATCGCAAAAAGATTAAACCTATTTGCAAATCATGCGGTAGTTGAGAACATCAAAAACAAAACTGGATAATTTAACTGTTAAATTTTCCAGCTAATCTTCTAAGCGTATATTTTTAGCAATGCATCAGCAGCTTTTTTTGCATCTCTGGCAGGGTTTGTTGTGTGCCCCAAGTGTGCCGATACAATTGCGCCTTCCTTGAGAAGTAATAACTGTCTCGCCAATCCGATTGCATCTGTAATGCCCGCCTCTTTTGCCAATTTCTCAATATGACGTTCCAAAAGGCGTTTATGTTCAGCTGATTGCTGATGAATGGGGTGTGTTATGCTTTGAAATTCTGATGCTGCCTTTATAAACATGCATCCAGAAAAATCTTCCGTGCTAAACCATTCCCCCAGCACGTCAAACATTGCCAGAAGTTGCCCCAGTGGCTCTGGAGATAGCTTTTCCATGCGACCAAAAAACCAGTACCGAAAGGTTTCATCCCTCAACCGTAATGTTGCAAGGATCAAATCTTCCTTGGTTCTGAAATGTTTGTAAATGGCAGTTTTGGATATTCCGGTTTCAGCAGCAACCCTGTCCATGCCTGTTGAGTGAAAGCCTTCACGGTAAAAAACCACAAGAGCACTGCGAATAAGTTCTTCGCGTTTGGAGGGTCGCATATCATTTTCCTTAGTTACCGATCAGTTACTACCTTTTTTACCAATTAAAATCAATATTAAAGAAGTTAATGTGGTTTATCCCTTGAACTTTTCATTTTTTGCAGTTAATAAGTTTACTGTTCGGTTAATTTACTAATGAAAGAATTTACCATGTCTCGCCCCCCACTCCCGCCATTCACTGAAGAAACTGCCCGCGAAAAAGTACGCCTTGCTGAAGATGGATGGAATTCTCGCGATGCAGCCAAAGTTGCTACCGCCTATACGCTTGAAACCAAGTGGCGCAACCGGGCTCATTTTGTAACAAACCGTCAAGAGGCAGAGGCATTTCTAACCGGTAAATGGATTCGCGAAAACGAGTATCGCCTTATCAAGGAACTATGGGCTTTCACAGACAACCGAATTGCGGTGCGTTATGCATATGAATGGCGTGATGATACTGGTAACTGGTTTCGATCTTACGGCAATGAAAATTGGGAATTTGCAGGAGACGGATTAATGCAAAATCGCTACGCCAGCATTAATGATTTACCAATCAGGGAAGAAGACCGACTTTTCCGCTGGCCTCAAGGTCGCCGCCCTGACGACCACCCGGGCTTGTCAGAGCTGGGACTTTAATTAAGGATTAGACAAAGAGCAGGATTTTCAAATATGACAAGTGCGTTTGCAAAAATGACATTTACTCCAGCAGTCTTGGAGCTGCAAGAACGCTATGGCTCAAGACAAGCCTATTCAAACCTTTTTGATGAGAACGCTGATCCAGGAAACCAGGCTGGCCCCGTGGAGGCTTCCTTTATTTCCGCAAGAGATGGTTTTTATCAGTCAACTATTTCAGATAATGGCTGGCCATATGTCCAATTTAAAGGTGGCCCACGTGGATTCTTGAAAGTGATAGACGAACAGACAATTGCTTACGCAGACTTCAGTGGAAATCGTCAATATCTGAGTGCCGGTAATCTGACAACCAATAATCGTGTGACACTTATTTTGGTTGATTACCCAAACAAACGACGCCTGAAAATATGGGGGCGAGCAAAACTGCTCGATATGGATGAAGATCCGAAACTTATAGACTCACTTAATGATGATACATATGACGCAAAAGTTGAACGAGCTGTAGTTATCACCCTTGAAGCGCTTTCATGGAACTGCCCTCAACATCTACCTCAGCGCTTTACTGTTGAAGAACTCAATCAACAACTGGTACCCATCTTCAGTGAGCTTGAGAGATTAAAGGCTGAAAACAAAAAGCTTCAAGCCGAGATTGATAAGAGAAATAATTAATAAAAAATGCTGATTAAGCAATTGCTATTAAGTGAGAGTAAATCACTACAAGCGGGTAAATCCTCCTTCAAGAGCTTTATGGAAGTATTCGAACAGCATAATAAATCATAATCGTAATTAAAACTTAAAATCAAAATTTTCGCAGCTTCGTATTATCCAGGCAGGATTATGAAATTAATATGGAGCTGCTTTCAGTACTCTGGTCTGAATTCTTCTAGTGGAGCAATAAGATGACCAAATTAATCACCTGGACAAGCCTCTTCTCTTTCATCATTCTCACTTTTATCAATATGGAGAAATCAATCGGAAGCGAGATCAACAGCTTCAACTCATCCAAGGTTCTTGTACAACAGCGTCTTTCAAAAGCAGAAATCCATAGCCTTACTTTGCAATTAGCCGAAGCATGGAGCTCAATTGAAACTGCAAATAATACGCATATGGTTGCCGATTACTACACGCCAGATGAGAAACTCGTATCGTTCAACCAATTGTCATCAGGGACACCGCTTATTATTGGGTATCAAAATTGGGTAAAAAACCGTCTATCAGAGTTTTCAACATATAGAGATTGGAATTTTATTCCAGGCAAAGAAATAAAAATTGAACATCTTGGTGACACCATCATTTCACGCTTTGTTGTAAAAACCGGGAAACGAATAAAAGATCAGAAACGACATTTATTTGCTGAGGCAAATGTAATTTGGGTCTGGAAAAAACATGGCGAAAACTGGCGTGTCAATAATGAACATATTTCTTCCCTATAACTTCAGGCAACAATACGTTAGACACAAGGAAAAACTAGCTTACCAAAAATAATATTGAAAATTCAAATTGCGCATTTGATCGCCTGTGGAAATATAGGCAAAATATTCCAGGCTAAGAATTCAAAGCTTCACGATCGAAAAACTAAACTCATTTCATCTCTCTCAAGCTCATTATCAGTCATTGAAAATATTGGTAGCTGGAGAAGAGCTTGCCCCCGACACGCGGATTATGATGCTGGCCGGCTTACTTCGCGCCCAATTGCAACCTACTTCATTTTATATTTCAACCATTAGAAGCCGCTACTATTTTTCATGCAAACGGTTCTAAGCCGTCTTCTGTCTCTTCATTCAAACCCACTGATTTAAAATCCCAATAAAATTCTGAAAAACTTTCTTTAAATACAGATAAATCTTACTAATTTAATACAGTTAATCTATTAACTTAAACGTTAGACAAGAATGGTACTTTGGAAAGCAGTATAACCTTTTGAAGCTAATTTTATGATAAACAATAAAATTAAAGAGATACTTGGTCATAACGACCGTAAAGGCGAGAGAGCCATAGCATTACTGCAAGCTCTCATGGCTTTTACCATATTCTTACTACATATAATTTCCACTTCAAAAAATAATTGGGAAAGTTTAAGTGCCATTACAATTACAATTGCGGCACTAATTTTGGGTACATCATTTTTAAGGGTTCGTGCTTCTTATGCCACTCAGTTCAGTAATTTGAACTCTCATATTTTAACTGTTATTGACGGCACACTTATATTTGGGCTGATGCTTTCTTACAATTTTGCCTATAATCTTCCATTGGAAGCTACTTTTAAAACACCAACTATTATCTTCCTTGGACTCTACACAGTTGCGCGAATTCTACGATCAGATCCTTGGACAATACTTGTGGCAGGAGCGACCGTATTAACTGGCTGGCTCGGTATTTTTGCAGTTGCCCTGATGAATGATGCAAATATTACAACCTCATATGTAGAGTATGTTTCGTCAGATAAAATGTTGGTCGGTGCAGTATTTGAACTTGCTGCGGGGTATGCAGCAGTCGTTTTTATTCTTGCCGTCTATGCTAAAAATGCCCGACAGTTTGTTGCCAGTACCGCGCATATTGAAGACTTAGCTATTGCCAATGTGCAAGCTGAAGAAAACATACTTATTTTTGAAGAACTGTTAAAGTCATCGGTTGATGGCGTGGTTATAGTTGATCCGCGTGGTATTATCGAGCGGATTAACCCAGCAATCGAGTCATTATTTGGCTATGATTCAAGTGAACTCATTGGCAAGAATGTTGCACTGCTAATGTCGGAAGATAATGCAGAATTTCTCGGCCAGGCTATCCAACATTATTTGAAAACCGCAGAAAGCCATCTTGTCGGACATAGTTTTGATTCAGTTGGTATCAAGAAAGATGGTTCAGAGTTCGATATAGAACTCTCCATTTCAGAATTTTTTGCATCTGGCAGAAGTTGTTTTGCAGGGTTTATCAGGGATGCCTCTATTAGAACCCGAGCTTTAGCTAATGAAAAACGTGCTAAAGCTCAATTTGAAAACGCATTAAATGCCGCGATGGATGCAATAATAATTATTGATAGTAAAGGCATGATTACCAGCTTTAATCCTGCTGCGGAAGAAATTTTTGGTCATAAACGAGAAGATGTAACGGGTAAAAAATTGAGTGACGTGATCATTCCGTATCGTTATCGGGAAGCCCATGAAAAGGGCATGGAACATTATCTTGCAACAGGTGAAGGCCCAGTTCTTGATAATCGAATAGAAATTGAAGCCCTACATGCAAATGGTAATGAATTACAAATAGAGTTGGCCATTCGGGAAATTGAAGGTGCATCTGGAAAACTGTTTATTGGCTATGCTCGTGACATCACAGAAAGAAAAACATTTGAAGCCCGGCTACTGGATGCGAAAAATTCAGCTGAAGTAGCAACACGTGCAAAAACAAGTTTCCTTGCAATGATGAGCCATGAAATCAGAACACCTTTAAATGGCGTTCTGGGAATCCATGGTTTGCTCAAGGAAACAAAACTTGATGATGATCAAAGACAATTATTGGAGACAGCTTCAGAATCCGGTGAATCCCTACTTTCAATTATCAATGATCTTTTAGATTTTTCAAAACTAGAAGCAGGAAAATTTGATATTGAAAGCAAGCCATTTAACATTCGTGAATTGGTCAACTCGGTCATTAATCTTATTCAACCACATGCAGATGACAAGCAGCTTAAGCTAATCTATTCCGTTGATGAGGCGGTTGGAACTCATCTCCTGGGAGATCCAGCGAGAATTCGGCAAATACTTCTTAATCTCTCCTGGAATGCAATCAAGTTCACACATGAAGGCAAAGTTGAAATTCTAATAGAAAACCGATCGCAAGACATTATTTCATTCTCAGTTAAGGATACCGGTATTGGAATACCACAAGAAAATCATGAAGAACTGTTTGCTGAATTCTCGACGATTGATGCAAGCTATTCAACAAAGTTTGGTGGTACTGGTCTAGGCCTTGCAATATGTAAGGCTCTTGTTGAAAACATGGGTGGAGAAATTGGTCTCTCAAGCAATCCTGGCAAAGGCTCCAAGTTTTGGTTCAACCTGGATTTAAAAGTCAGTACGCAAAAAGAAGTAACTCGAGACTCCGAAATCAAGGATAAAATCGAAACATCCAACCTGTCCGGAATTAGAATTCTGATAGCAGAAGACAACAAAACCAACCAACTTGTTACCTCACGATATCTAAAACATTATGGTGGCAAATTTGAAATTGCCAACAATGGGATAGAGGCAGTAGAAAAAGTTATGATGAATGACTTCGATGTCATTTTGATGGATATATCTATGCCCGAATTGAACGGATTTGAAGCGACCGCTAAAATTAGAGACTTGGCTGATGGCACGAAATCTTCAATTCCTGTAATTGCATTCACCGCTTATGCAAGTAAGGAAGATCAACAAAAGGTAATTGAATCCGGAATGAATGGCTTTATTCCAAAGCCATTTTCGAGAAAACAATTGGCGCAAGTTATTTTAAATAACATCAATCCTGGTACATTGGATTCTTTACCAGAAATCATGCAAGAACTGCATGAAAGCGAAGAGTTTGATCTAACTGTATTAGATACAATTCTGGAAGATATGGATGTGGCAGCCATGCAAAATATTTTCAAGGAATTCCGCAATGATGTTAAGCGGTATATGACAAATGCCCAAGACGGACTTGAAGACAAAAATCCGGATCGATTGGAGAAAGCTTCGCATGGACTACAAGGCGTATCTGGCATGTTTGGAGCAACCGAATTGTCAAATCTGGCAGGTCATGTAAATCACATTTGTCTGAGCAATAATCATGATAATCTTTATGATGAAGCAGCTAGATTGATAAAAAAATCAAAACAAATACTAAGTAAAATTCCGCAGGTAGAAGGCCATTATTTAAGCAAAATTAGTAATCGAGATTAGGCAAGGTTTAGATCAGCATGAACAACTCAAATATCCTCATCATTGAAGATACCGCTTCAATAGCACTTGTCTTTCAAAAATGGCTCAAAAAATCTGGTATGAATGCCACGATTGCAAGTACGGGTACACAAGGTATTGAAAACCTTCGAACTGGCAAATTTAAGGCTGTTTTGC
>CALFBM010000079.1 GCA_937951645.1 uncultured Rhizobiaceae group bacterium | reverse complement strand
ACAATTACACCCAGACCTGCAAACAGAAACAACATGAGTGCCATAAGGTTTACGGCAATCACCATAAGCGCAAATTTTATGGCAAGGGTTATTGAATTGCCAAGCGGCATAGGCGTGCCTTTGCGCTGGTTCGGGTAATGCGTTTCTTCAACATGCTCGGCAACTTCATCCAAAAAGAGACCTGCAAAGATTGCAGAAGTTGGTGCAAGTAAAAACCCTGCGCCCAATATTACGCCTACGCCCAAAACCCAGGCAATGATGCTTGTTATCCATGTCCAACCTTCCAAAAACGGGAAGAGATAATTGGTTGCCAGCATTTGCAACCCCAACCACATGCCGAAGAAGAGTAAAACGGTAAGGCCAAGTGATTTCCAGACAACAGATCGGAAACGTGGTTTTAAAATCTCTCGGGCGGACTTGGATGCAGCTTCATATATCATGTTTTTCAGATAGGAATAAAAGATAATACTTACAAGAAATTATTGCTTTAGTCTTTTAATTCATTCTTGTGGGCGTTATGGCTCTATGGATTGATTTGGAGATTTTTCATGAGCGATACGAAATATGATGTATTGGCAATTGGTAATGCGATTGTTGATATTATTGCAAAGTGTGATGATGCGTTTTTGGTTGAACAAGACATTACCAAAGGCGGGATGACACTGATTGACATGGCGCGCGCTGAGCAACTTTATTCTGATATGGGTCCTGCGATCGAAACCTCTGGTGGCAGTGCTGGCAATACGGCTGCTGGTGTTGCAAGTTTTGGTGGTAAAGTTGCCTATATTGGGAAGGTTGCAGATGATCATCTGGGTAAGGTTTTTCGCCACGATATTAAAGCGATTGGCGTTGATTATGAAACGCCGCCGCTTGATTATGGAGAGACAACTGCACGTTCAATGATTTTGGTAACGCCAGATGGCGAGCGCTCGATGAACACTTATTTGGGTGCTTGCGTTAAACTTTCTGCTGAAGACATTGATGTTGATATGATTGCCCAATCCAAGATTACTTATTTTGAGGGATATTTGTGGGATCCGGCAAATGCTAAAGATGCTATCCGCGAAGCAGCTCGTATAGCGCATGAGAATGACCGTCTGGTGGCGATGACCTTGTCTGATGATTTTTGTGTAGACCGCTACCGTGATGAGTTTCTGGAATTGATGCGCTCTGGTGCAGTGGATATCTGTTTTGCCAATGATGGCGAATTGAAATCACTATATCAAACATCGGATATTAATTCAGCAATTGATGCTATTCGCGAAGATTGTAATCTTGCTATTATTACCATGGGTGCAGATGGCTCTATGGTAGTTACGCGCGAGAAAACCGGTTCAGTTGATGCCCAGCCAATTCATGAACTTGTGGATACAACTGGTGCTGGCGATCTTTACGCTGCCGGTTTCCTGTTTGGGCTGACAGATGGCCGTGAACTTGGTGAGTGTGCAGTGCTTGGGAGTATTGCTGCAGCTGAAGTTATTCAGCATATTGGCCCACGGCCGCAAGTTTCTCTTAAAGAATTAGCTGAGCAGCTAGGCCTGTAAAATGCTTGGGTGGGGTGTCCGAATTTTGAAGTCCTGCCTTGCATTGCCAAAGTGGGTTTTCATCTGGGTATTTTTTATTTTGGTGCCCGCTAATTTTTCTGGAGTTTTCTTGTTGCAATATGAAACAGGATTCTGGGTTATGTTACTTGGAATGGGAGGCATTTTACCCAATATCATGCTGTTATTGTTAAATGGTGGTATGTCGAAAGTGCTTGCTATTCCACACCTGATTTTCTGGATACCACTGCATCTGATACTTGTGAACCTTTGGTTCTCACGTCCTGGAATGAGTGATTTTGAACAAAATTATCTGTTTTTTATTCTGACTATTAATTCGATATCACTTGTGTTTGACGTTTTTGATGCAAATGAATGGCGCAAGGGTAATCGTGATGTTGTTGGTTTTAAAGGTGAGCCAGTTCGGGTTTGACTATTCTCCGATAATGAAACCAGCTGCTGATAAAAACAGCAAAGATAATTTGCAACCTACCGCGTTTAAGAATCAGCGTTATCATGTTTGGTTTAAGATAAATCAATTAGTCTGATTTGCGACTTTGGGTTTACAATGCTTTGTGCGTCGCTCTCAAGGGTTAACTCACTTGAACCGAGTTTGGTGGCATTCTCCAATATTTCAAAAACAGAGGATGTGGTTTTTAATAAATTCTGTTCTGGGCTCATTTTTGCAATTAAATGGCCCAGATAGATTGCCGCAGTGAGGTCTCCAGGCCCATTAGGAGGGTTCATAAATTGATAATGGGTTGCCAAAAGTTTTTTGTCCGAATCGCAATAAAGGTTAGCGATTTCATTATATACCGGACTAGGGCTTGATGTAGTTATAACTGTTTTTGGCTTAAGCTGGTTTGCTAATCCAATTGTTTCGTCTACTGTTTTTGGGGCTTTTTTATCAGATAGCCAAGCAAGCTCGAAGCGATTTGGCGTGGTGATATCACAAAGTGTTATCAGGTTTTTGCAGATGGATGATGCGGTTTCCTGAGGCACATATAGTCCTCCCTCATCGCCAATAATCGGATCGCACAAGTAGACAAGATCAGGGTTGTTTGCTTTTAAATTTTTTATCAGTTTTGAAACTTCTGTTACCTGTTCTGCATTGGCCATATAGCCTGTCAAAATACCGCCTACTTCATTAATCCAGGGAGCATTCGCGATATCTTCAAGGAAGTTTGAAAAATCTTTATCAGATGGCGTAATGCGTGTTGAGGGGCCGTGACCCGGATGCCAAGGCAGTGTGATTGTTGGAATTGCCCAGACAGGGAAGCCCAATGTTTCCAGGGCGAATACTGCTGCGCGATTTCCTACAGAGCCACGTGCAACGTGTGAAGATATGACGATGATTGCTTTTTTATGCATGCAAGATGTATGTTTTTACAAGATAGACGATTAAAATAACAACAAAGATCGCGCCAAGTCCTCGTCCGATGCGCTTGCCCCAAAGTTCTGTCCATTCATTTTCGTCTGCGTCTTGTACGCTCATATGGTCTTTGACGCGCTCTGCTACCCGTTTGATAGATGGAGTGCCAACGGTCTCTGATTCTTGTGCAACGCGCTCAAGAATACGTTTTGCCTCAATTTCGGCATTGCTTGGTTCTGGCTTTTTGCTCATTTCGCTACCCTTGTTTATATTGACACTGGCAAAGTCCGGTTAAGACTGCAATAGTATTAATTCTTCTAAGGGGCATTAAGGGGAATTTAAATGAGTGTTGAAGTACAACAAGAAACTGATGAGTTTGTAAATTCAGATAAAAAAGGCATCTGGGGCTGGATGTTTTTTGATTTTGCAGCGCAACCTTATCATACTTTGATTATCACGTTTGTTTTTGCGCCCTATTTTACAGGTTTTGTTGCAAGCAATCCCGTTGAAGGACAAAGCCAGTGGGGTTATGCGACAGCTGTTGCTGGCGTTATTATCGCGGTTCTTTCTCCTATTCTGGGTTCAATTGCGGATGCGACAGGTCCCCGCAAGCCCTGGATTTTCGGGTTTTCGATTCTGGGATTTATTGGTTCTTTCATGCTTTGGTGGGCTTTGCCCAATTCGGTTGGAAGCACTTCCATCTTTATTCCGCTTATTGCATTGGTAATCCTGATGGTGGGGTTTGAATTTGCTACAGTCTTTAACAACGCAATGATGCCCACGCTTGTACCACGAGAAAAACTTGGCAGACTTTCCGGAAATGCATGGGCACTTGGCTATTTTGCCGGACTTTTTACATTGATCATTGTTTTGATAACAATGGCCAGTAATCAAAATGGGCTAACACTCATTGGTATCGAACCGTTATTTGGTATTGAAGCTGAATTAAAAGAGGGAGAACGTGCAACAGGCCCTTTGACTGCTATTTGGTATCTGATTTTTGTTCTTCCGTTGTTTATGTTTACACCGGATATTATAAAACGTAAAAAAATTACAGGTGCGGTAAGGCAGGGTCTGCAGAATCTTGTTGTCACGATAAAACGGTTACCAGAAAATACATCCTTGTTTGCATATCTTACGTCTTCAATGCTCTACCGCGATGCATTAAACGGGCTGTATATTTTTGGCGGAATTTATGCAGGCGGCGTTTTAGGGTGGTCAATTATTGATATTGGAATTTTTGGAATTCTGGCAAATATTACAGGAATATTTGGTGCTTATTTTGGTGGCAGATTTGATGACTCCAAAGGACCAAAATTTGTTGTTCGTGCCAGTGTCATTACACTTACGATTGCAAGCCTTATTATAATAACAACCGACCAAAACCATATGCTATTCATTGAACTGGGTGAGGGTTCAAGTATTCCTGATGTTGTGTTTTACATTTGTGGTGGTTTTATAGGGGCTGCAGGCGGTGCGCTTCAGGCTGCTTCACGTACCCTTATGGCAGACCAGGCCGAGCCTGGTCATATGGCAGAGGCTTTTGGTCTTTATGCAATGTCTGGGCGCGCAACAGCCTTTTTGGCTCCGCTTTTGATTGCTGTTTTTACAGATATAAGCGGCAGTCAGCGCATTGGTGTTATACCAATTGTCGTATTATTCATTATTGGCTTGTTATTACTTTCAAAAGTAAAGCAAAAACAGGCTTAGTGCCTGAAGTGGCGAGTTCCCGTAAAGACCATGGCAATGCCTGCTTCATCTGCCGCGGCAATTACTTCATCATCACGCATGGAACCACCTGGCTGAATTGCACAAGTAGCTCCTGCTTCAATTGCTGAAACAAGCCCATCAGCAAACGGGAAGAATGCATCAGATGCAACTGCACTCCCCTTGGTCAGAGGTTCAGTACCTTTTGCAGCTTCCATGGCGTCGATGGCTTTTCTGGCAGCAATACGTGATGAATCCAGTCTGCTCATTTGACCAGCGCCAATGCCAACTGTTGCAAGATCCCTGGCATAGACAATTGCGTTTGACTTGACGTGTTTTGCAACCTGGAATGCAAAGCGCATGTCTGCAAGTTGTGCATCTGTAGGCTGTGCCTTGGTAACAACTTTAAGTTCAAGATCATCCATGATGCGTGCATCACGATCTTGAACGAGTAATCCACCTGCAACGGTTTTAACTGACAGGCCTTTTGCGGATGGGTCAGGCAATCCACCCGTAGTGAGGAGACGAAGGTTTTTCTTGGCCGCGATAATTTCACGAGCCTCTTCGTCTGCATAAGGAGCGATGATGACTTCTGTAAAAATTTCAACAATTTCTTTGGCACAAGCTGCATCAAGGTTTTGATTAAGTGCAATAATGCCGCCAAATGCGGAAACTGGATCGCAGGCCAATGCTTTTCTGTAAGCTTCGTCCAAGGTCTTTGCGCGGGCAACACCGCACGGGTTTGCATGTTTGATGATTGCTACGGCTGGGCCGTCTTCTGGTTTAAATTCTGATACAAGCTCAAAAGCTGCATCTGTATCATTGATGTTATTATAAGAGAGCTGTTTGCCTTGAAGTTGTGTTGCGGTTGCAACACCTTTTCGATTATCGCCGGTTTTATAAAACCCTGCTTGTTGGTGGGGGTTTTCACCATAACGCATTTCTGCTGCCAGTGTTCCAGAAACACTTCTATGCAATGGCATGAATGAGTCTACTTCATTTGCAAACCAGTTTGAAATTATAGTGTCATAGTTGGCCGTTCGCGCGAATGCCTTATGTGCCAGGCGCTTGCGAAGCTTGAGTGTTGTCTGGTTGTTGTTGGTACTTAACTGCTCAAGTACTTCTGTGTAATCAGCAGGATCGGTCAAAACTGTTACAAAACCATGGTTTTTTGCAGCAGCACGGATCATTGCAGGACCGCCGATATCAATATTTTCCACGCACGTATCGTAGTCAGCGCCCTTGGCGATGGTTTCTTCAAATGGATAGAGGTTGATAACAGCCATATCAATTGCACTGATATTTTGTTCGTTCATTGCTTTCAGGTGATCTTTATCACTGCGTACAGCAAGCAAGCCGCCATGGACTGAGGGATGCAATGTCTTGACACGTCCGTCCATGATCTCGGGGAAGTTTGTCACGGAAGATACATCTTCAACCGGAATGCCCGCGTCGGATATTGCCTTTGATGTCCCCCCCGTAGAAAGAAGTTTGATACCCATGCCTGATAATGTTTTTGCCAATTCGATAATGCCGGTCTTGTCTGAAACCGAGAGCAATGCAGTTTTTACTTCTGATAAATTTGGAATTACGTGTTGTTTAGCAATCGGTGACATGACGTTGCAGCTTTCTATTATGGCTCGGTATTGGATGGTTTACAGTGTCTATGTAGCTTGTATTTTTTGTAAAGCCCAGTTTATTTCAGGATTATCATAGGCTTTTGCATGTACGACTATTTGCCATGTGCTTTTTGGCGCTGGCAAGGTTGCAAAGAAAATACTTTTTACAAGTTCCATTTTGAGATCAGGGCAGTCAAAACGCCATTGTTCGCCTTCACGGGTTTCCAGCAAACAAGCTTTGGAATCTGTAGAAAGTGAAGCCTTTATGTCTGGATGCAAATGGAAGCGCAGTGCCACCTTGTCTTTTGTTGTATAGCCCATATCTTCTTTGTTCGGACCGCTGAACCATTCTTGACCAAATAACCTCTCGCCATTGGTATCCAGCGTAAGCGTTCTTTGATGACGAATGCCAAACTCTCGAACATATCCATTGTGAGCAGCTACAATGGTTGTTGAGTTGCTTGTATCTTTACGAGAGACTTCCGGTTTCAAGTCGCTTGAGAATAATTGTCCGCTAATGGCTCGTCCTGCTGTGCCCGGGTTCTCAAATCTGCAATTTGAGGTTTTATTTAAGGTTGCTGTTGAATGTGCGTTTGTCGTTCGCCAGACTTGCGAGTCGCCTTCTTTTACCATTTCTGGTGCGCCGCAATTTACAATAATTGAAGATAATCCGCTTGAAAATTCAAATGAGAGACATCCTGCGTGCGCGCCTAGGGAAAGTTCGCCATTGGCTGGCTCTCCTGTATCCATAATTAAAACACCATTACCAGATGTTGCACGGTTATAACCTGAATGGCTTGCATCAAATACAGGTTCGCCCAGACTTTCATCGTATCTGAGAAGTGTGGTGATTAAATCTTTTTCAGAAACACTAACACCATTAAATCGAGCAATTGTACCATCGCCGTGGCGAAAAAACCTTAGTGCTGGCAACAGACGTTCTATTGCAGAAACAAGTTCATCCGGGGGAGCTATTTCAACTGCATTAAAACCTTCTTTTAGTGGAAGCAGAAGTGCTAAAATTTCAGCTATCATTTTTGGGTTGCGTGAGATATGCCCACCATCTGGTAGTACCTGTTTGCGCAACTCTGAAGCCAGTTTGTCTCTGTGGGAATTGAGTGAACTTGAGTTGCCACTAAAGCATATGGATGCATAGGTTAGCGCAATATGGCCGTATAAAAGAGAGATACCTTCTGGTGTATTTGAAATGAGACGACGAAGAATCTTGACGTGCTTTCCCATTGAACGCATCAATTGATAATGAAATTCATGGTCTGGATTACTTAAAATAACGATTGAGTGGCACAATAATGAAATGAGACGTTTTGAAGTGGTTTCAATCTCCCAGTTGAATTTGGAGGCGGTGTCAGATTTTAATTCAATCCACTCCTTTACCAAGGCGCGGGCGTGACTGTCTGATAGTGTGTCTTTATTGGCTGAGAAATGACGTAACCAAACAAAGCTATAAAGCTCTTTTTCCCATGCGTTGTTTTCAGTTGGTATTGAGAATGGGCTTAAACCCTTGGTTTCAATAGTAACGCCGCCCAGAGCATAATACCCGCTATAAAAATCTTGGGCAACCTGTGGGTCGGCAGTGTACAAGTCTTGTGGTTCAATGGTCAGGCGTTTTGGCACAAAAGATGTAAACCCTGACATTAATGTTATGCCAGAATAAAATTTGCCTTTTATCTGCCTGTAAGTTCTACCTACCGACAGTCTGGTAGTTTTTAGTTTTTCAAATATGCTCATTAAAGACCAGACCCGCTTATTAATTTGAAGGTAAGCGATTTTTTTCTTGAATGGTAGTGTCTTTACTTAATTAACGTTTGATAAATCTACAGGTGAAAAAGCCGTCCAGGCCGCTATATTTGTCCTGTTCATGATTTGTCAAATGAAAGGGAAGAGTGCGTAGGGCGCCTTGTCCATTTATGCAAGATTCAAGTCCGCTAATTTCGTCTGCCTTAATGGGATTGATTTCCAGATCTTCAAATTGTTTTGATACTCTAGAAAGAAGATCTTCTCCTTCTTCCTTAAGCATTGAGCAATTGGAAAATACGAATGTCCCGCCAGGTTTCAGAAAATCTTTTGATCTTTCCAAAAGTTGAAATTGCAGCTTTGCAAGTGCGGTGATTTCTTCTGCATTCCTGGTCCATAAAACATCCGGATGTCTTCTTATGGTACCTGTTGAAGAGCAAGGTGCATCAAGAAGAATTGCATCAAATTTTTCTTCTGGTTCAAAATCCAGAATATCTGTCTCTATCAATTTTGCATTGAGTTGTAGCCGATCCAGATTTTGTTGAAGCCTTGCAAGTCTTGGCTTTGAGATGTCTACAGCTGTTACGTCGTATCCAAAATGTGCAAGCTGTGCTGTTTTTCCACCTGGTGCAGCACATAATTCCAATACTTTTGCACCTTTATCCTTGTTTATCAGTCTGGCAGGTAAAGCTGCGGCTGCATCCTGTACCCACCATTCACCTGCCTGATATCCATCCAGTTCACTTATAGTAGACGTATTTGTTAAACGAACCGAATTTGTTGGAAGAACAAAACCTCCCAGTTTTTCAGCCCATTTTGTTGGGTTGGCTTTAACGGTTAGATCAACCATTGGTTCAAGAGAGACATATTTGGAAATATTTATCGCTTTTTCTTTGCCATAGTCTTTGCGAAGTGCTTTCTCCATCCATCTTGGCAAAAGGGATGTCTGCGACGTTTTGTTTAAAAGGTCATCTTTTTCTCTCACAATACGGCGAAGAATGGCATTTGACATTCCCCGGAACCTGGAAGTGCGTTCATCATCTCCAATGGCGGTTACGCCCAAATCCACTGCAGCACTGTCTGGCGCATCCAGAAACAGGATTTGAGTTGCTGCAACATGGAGCGAGTGAATTAAAAACCTTGCACGCTTTGGGGGAGGTCTATCCATGACGCGTTTTAACACAGCATCAATACGGTTATGGTTTCTAACAGCAGTTACGGCAATTGCCCTTGCAAAGCCCTGATCACGGATATCAAGTTTCAAGAAGCGTGAAAGTCCGTGCTGGCGATCACATAGTGCATCCAGATTGCGGGCATCATCGATTACACGAGTTAGCAACAGAGTTGCTACAAGTCGTGTTTCAAGGCCAGTTTTTTGTTTCAACGAGATCTGCCCCAAGGTTGCGGTGTGCTATCTTTTGAAGTGTTATCTTCTATTGACCATTCACTAGCAAGGGTTTCAAGCGCATTAATTCGGTTTTGTGTATCCGGATGCGTAGAGAAAAGATTATCGCGTTTATATTGCCCCAATGGATTAATGATAAACATATGTGCTGTAGAGGGATTGCGTTCTGCCGTTTCGTTTGGAATTCTGGATGTACCCATTGCAATTTTCTCAAGGGCATTTGCAAGCCAAATCGGATTGCCACAAATCTCTGCACCACGTTTATCAGCTGAATATTCGCGGGTACGACTTATTGCCATCTGGATGAGCCCTGCTGCAAAGGGTGCAACAAACATTGCGATAATTGTTCCGATAATGCCTATTCCACCCCGGTCGCGCCCGCCGCCAAAGAACATTGCAAAATTTGCAATCATGGAAATTGCACCTGCAAAGGTTGCTGTTACTGTCATGATCAGCGTATCGCGATTCTGGATATGGGCAAGTTCATGTGCCATAACGCCTGCAACCTCTTCCATGCTCAAGGTTTCCAATAGTCCTGTACTGGCAGCTACTGCTGCATTTTCCGGATTGCGACCTGTTGCAAAAGCATTGGGCTGGGGTGAATTGATGATATAAACATCGGGCATTGGCAGGCCAGCTGCTTCAGCCAATCTACGATTTAACTCATAAAATTCTGGTGCACTGGTTTCATCCACTTGTTGTGCATTATGCATTTTAAGAACCATCTTGTGAGAGTTCCAATAGCTAAAGAAATTCATGGCGATTGCGATTAAAAGTGCGATTATCATGCCGGTTTGGCCGCCAATCATTAGGCCTAATCCCATAAAGAGGGCAGTCATGAATGCAAGTAGTGCAGCTGTTTTCATAATATTCATTGCTTTTTCCTGTTGTTTTCAGGTTATTTCTTCACATATAGGTTTTAAAGTTACTTGCTAAAAGGCGTGAAATTAAAAAATGGCTGCAAATGATAATAATCCTGATATCCCGGAAGCTGCAAAGCGTGCGCTTGCGGAAGCTGCTGAGCGTCGTGCCAAGGAAGACCTAAAGTCTAAAAATGCCAAGCCTGCGCCCAAGGAAATACTGGGTAGGGATGGTCCTGATCCAGTCCGGTTTGGTGATTGGGAAAAAGATGGCATCATAAGTGATTTTTGATAGCTATACTGTGTCAAAATATGACACTACTGTATCAGAATATTACATTTTGATATTTTATTTTATTTAAATTTTCTTCAATACTGTATTAAAATGACCAAGTATAATTGTTTCTTGCTGTTTTATGAATGGCTGGTTTAAATTTTCGAATTTATATTAATTCCTTATTTACCAAAAAATCCCGAAAAATATATAGTTTTCAGTGAGCTACGTAATAACTACTTATTAATTAGGTAGTTATTCCAAAAACTGGCCTGGGAATTGCTCCTCTCCTTGTAACATACGTATGGAGAGAAATATGAAACTCGTATCTGATATTTATACCAAAACCGATTCTTTTAAAAATGATGAGAAGGGTTCTATAATACCATTGACAGCTTTTATGTTAACAGCATTGATGCTGAGTGCAGGCGCAGCGATGGATTATTCACGCTTTAGTAATGTTCGTACCAATATTCAAACAGTAGCTGATTCAGCTGTACTTGTTGCTGTTCATGCTGTTAAAAATGGTGAGTCAGAGGCTGATGCAAAGGTAATTGGACAAAATTATTTTCTAGCCAATTTACCAACTGGTACCAGTTTGTATAGTTCATTTACACCCAATATCATTTTTGGAACTGACCCTAGAAAAATAAGTGCAACCATAGGTGTTGATGGTAATTTACCAACTACATTTATGGCAGTTGCAGGTATCAGCACAATGTCTTTGTCTGTTTCTTCAGGCGGTGTTGTTACAGTACCCCAGGATGAAATTACACTTGTTCTGGATGTTTCATACTCAATGCGTAATACAAGAATAAATCGTTTAAAAGTCGCTGCAAAACAATTTATTGATGCGATAGAACCGTTTCAGGATGCAAGTGGGTACCGTGTTGTGAATGTTGTACCCTATGCGAACCGTGTAAATTTTGGTTCTGCTTATAAGCGTTGGGCAGATGCAAGACTTACCCGTTCCATACCTTATAAAGGATGTTTTGAATTTGAACGCGGTTTTGCTTCACAAAAAGATAATGTTTCAATGCCTGCGCCCGGGCGGTTGGCTCCTTATAAGCAAACTATGCAGAACACTCGCGATTTAGGGCCAGTGCCGCATTGTCCACCAAGCGGTTCGTCAGTTTTATTGTTCTCGTCAGATGACACTAAAATCAAAAAAAAGATTGATGGTCTTGAACTTGGGTTTGGTACAGGTACCGATACGGCTCTTTCATGGGGTTGGCGGACGCTTTCTGAAAAATGGAGGCCTTCTTTTAATGGCGCAAAAGTCTTTCCAAAGAACAAGACACCGCAAAACCGCAAGATTATGGTTTTGCTGACGGATGGTCGTATTTTCCGTAAGGACTTTATATCAAATAGTAGGAAGCCTATGCGTAATCGTGATGCTGAGAACGATTTTGTGTCTCTTTGTAATGATATTGATGCTGATGGCGATGTAATATTGTATACGATTGGATTTGATCTTGATCCAAACAGCGAACATCCTGAGCAGTTACAGTTTTTAAGTGCTTTAAGTGGCTGTGCGGCAAATGGTGGTTCATATTACAACCCGACAACCACCAATATTGGTGATACATTCAGGTCGATTGCTGAAGACATCAATAGTATTAGACTGAGCAGCTAATTACATTTTTCGACTTGAATTTTCGATACTGTAATGCCCGGACTTGTTTCGGGCATTTTTTATTTCAGTCAAATGAAGCCATGCAAAAAATGCATATCTACCATGAAAGAATGGGACTCCAAATGCTGCAAAAAATTCTCTATACCGTTATTAACAGCGATATAAAACGCTGAACATAACTTTCAGAACTTACTCCTCCTCCCAAGTTCTGAAACATAGGATAACTCCCCCCTCCATAAGAGTTAATCCTACCATATGAAGCTCGCCAGATCCTCCTCCCCTGGCGAGCTTTATTTTTGCCTAATTTAAAATTGCCTCAGCAAATAAAAAAAGAACCGTTTCTTTCGAAACGGTTCTTTCGCGATTTTCACTTCCGAAAAAATCTTCACAGGCTTTACGACAAAGCGTTAAACACCATGATTAAAGGAATGAAGCCTCATTGAAGGCTGCTCCAATGTGAACTTCTTTCCCCTGGATCTCCCCAGAAACCATAAAATCACTCGACATCAGATCACCTCCTTTCGATTCGTTAAACACATGTAGATGTTGCCACAGATATAAAAATCGTCAACACCCTTTATTTTAAAAATTTTCAATCATTGTAACAGTATCTTAGCAGGTTTCCTTTATGAACTCAGCCCTTGTTTTGACGATTTTCTATAAGATCATCTACCACAGCTGGTTCTGCAAGCGTTGAAGTATCCCCTAAATTCGAGAAATCATCTTCTGCAATCTTGCGTAAGATGCGACGCATGATTTTGCCTGAACGTGTTTTTGGCAAGCCTGGTGCCCATTGAATGGCATCGGGGGCGGCGATTGGGCCAATTTCAGTTCTGACATGGGTACGCAGTTCCGCTTTCAACTCATCGGTTGGCTCAACACCTGCCATCAAGGTTACATAGCAATAGATGCCCTGGCCTTTGATGT
>CALFBM010000078.1 GCA_937951645.1 uncultured Rhizobiaceae group bacterium | reverse complement strand
TGCATTGTCGCCGTAGCGGAAACCGGCTTTAAGAACACGTGTATAACCACCATTACGGTCTTTATAGCGTGGACCAAGTACATCAAAAAGTTTCTTTGACTGCTCTACATCACGTGTGCGGGCAATTGCTTGACGGCGTGCGTGAAGATCACCACGTTTGCCAAGTGTAATTAGTTTATCAACGATTGAACGAAGTTCCTTGGCTTTCGGCAATGTTGTCACGATTTGCTCGTGCTGGATGAGTGCCGCTGCCATGTTTGCAAACATCGCTTTACGATGGCTTGCAGTTCTGTTCAGTTTCCGGCCTTTTAAACGGTGGCGCATGATGTGCTCCCCTTCTTGCTTTTTAGGATGGCCTGGCTCTTAAGACCATCCCTTTGGTTGTGAGCTGACAATCAGCTCTTATAGATTAGTATTGGTCTTCGTAACGCTTGGCCAAGTCTTCAATATTTTCTGGCGGCCAAGCAGGAATTTCCATTCCAAGATGCAAGCCCATACCAGCCAAAACTTCCTTGATTTCGTTCAAAGACTTGCGACCGAAGTTCGGTGTGCGAAGCATTTCTGCTTCTGTCTTTTGAATGAGATCACCAATATATACTATATTGTCGTTCTTCAAGCAGTTTGCAGAACGTACTGAAAGTTCCAATTCGTCGACTTTTTTCAGAAGTGCCGGGTTGAAAGCAAGCTCTGCAACTTCTTCCTGTACTTCTTCCTTTTGTGGCTCTTCGAAATTTACAAAGATTGAAAGTTGATCTTGCATGATGCGTGCAGCGTAAGCAACGGCATCGTCTGGTGTGACAGAACCATCAGTTTCAACTGTTAAGGTCAGCTTGTCATAATCAAGAACCTGACCTTCACGTGTTTTATCAATTTTGTAAGATACCTTACGAACTGGTGAATAAAGACTGTCTACCGGTATAAGACCAATAGGCGCATCTTCTGCACGATTACGCTCAGCAGGAACATAACCCATGCCTGTGTTTACAGTCAGTTCCATGCGAATTTCCGCACCCTCGTCGAGCGTACAAATCTGATGCTCAGGGTTTAGAATTTCCACATCACCAACTGTTTGAATATCAGCAGCAGTTACAACACCAGGACCTTCTTTACGCACAACCATGCGCTTGGGACCCTCGCCTTCCATGCGAAGAGCAATTTCTTTTACGTTGAGAACAATGTCTGTTACATCTTCACGCACACCAGCAATTGATGAGAACTCATGAAGCACACCATCAATTTGCACAGCCGTTACAGCTGCACCCTGAAGTGATGAAAGCAATACACGACGAAGCGCATTACCTAATGTCAGGCCGTAACCACGCTCTAGTGGCTCAGCAACAATTACAGATTTGAATTGGGTGCTGGAGACAACATCCAATTTGTTAGGCTTAATCAATTCTTGCCAGTTTTTCTGTATCATAAAGTATATCCTTGGTTTTCTGCCACCATCCCTTCGTGGCAAATTTCAAGACATCTACCTGCAATGTGGATTTGTTGCAGGTGGATATGGAATTAAACGCGACGCTTTTTCTTGGCGCGACAACCATTATGCGGAATTGCCGTTACATCACGGATGGATGTAATAACAAAACCGGCAGCCTGAAGCGCACGAAGTGCTGATTCACGACCAGAACCTGGACCACGGACCTCAACTTCCAAAGATTTCATGCCATGCTCTTGAGCTTTTTTGGCAGCCTCTTCAGCAGCAACCTGCGCAGCATAAGGAGTAGACTTACGTGAGCCTTTAAAACCTTGAGCTCCTGCAGATGACCAGGAAATTGCATTTCCTTGAGCGTCTGTGATTGTAACCATTGTGTTGTTGAATGTTGAATTCACATGAGCCATGCCCGCTGTGATATTCTTGCGCTCGCGGCGGCGAACTTTACCGGCTTCTTTTGCCATTTATATTTCCTTTTCTTCGATCTCTACACTGCCGTAATTCCGGCAGCTCCACCTGAAAAACCCGAAAGGTCTTTCAAATAATGTTTTGGGCCAATGCCCTGATTACTTTTTCTTGCCTTGTATGGCCTTTGCAGGGCCTTTTCTGGTACGTGCATTTGTGCTGGTTCGCTGGCCACGAACTGGAAGACCACGACGGTGACGCAGACCACGGTAACAACCCAGATCCATAAGGCGCTTGATGTTCATGGAAACTTCACGGCGAAGATCACCTTCAACCATGTAATCACGGTCGATTACTTCACGAATTTGAAGCACTTCAGCATCTGTCAACTGGTTTACACGACGTGCTTCATCAAAGCCTGTTTGCTTCATGATGTCAGCAGCCCCTTTTGGGCCAATGCCGTGGATATATTGTAACGCAATAATCACGCGTTTATTGGTAGGAAGGTTTACACCTGCAATACGTGCCATTTTTCAACTCCATCTTTCGGTTAGATTCGCGTCTGGTGGAGGCCAGCCCTTGCGAATTAAGTATACAAACACATTAAAGGCCAGTTTCCAAACCCCATAGGATTTTGGAACTGACCAGCAACTTGATTGCGAATAAGTATCGTTTAACGAGACTCCTCCCTTACGTCAAGCGGGAAACCCTCTTTTATTTAAATCTGTTATACAGATTCAAGAATATTATCAATCGCATTGAAAATACCGGTAATTTCACCCATGCCATCGACTGATTTTAAATCACCTTTAGCATAATAAAACCCGAGTAAAGGTGATGTTTCCTTGTAATAGGCCATCAACCTTGTGCGCATCACTTCTGCATTATCATCCGGACGACGCTTGAACTGTGACTGGCCACAACGATCGCATACGCCGTCTTTTGCAGGCTTTTTAAATGTATCGTGGTAGCCTTCGCCGCAATTGCCGCATGTATATCGCCCTGAAACGCGCTCGACGAGTGCCTCATCATCAACCTTAAGCTCTACTACGGTATCAAGCTTAAGGTTTTTTTCAGCCAACATACCAGAAAGAGCGTCTGCCTGTTCCAAAGTGCGTGGGAAACCATCAAGAATGAAGCCATTTTTACAATCATCATGGTCAAGACGTTCAGACACAATTGCGTTTACGATATCATCAGACACAAGATTACCTGCATCCATTACAGCTTTTGCTTTTTTGCCAACTTCAGTTCCGTTTGCAACAGCTTCACGCAGCATATCTCCTGTTGATAGTTGCGGAATAGAATACTTATCAACAATCAGCTTGGCTTGCGTACCTTTACCAGCACCTGGAGGCCCTAAGAGAATTAGCTTCATTTGCGTCTTGCTCCTCTACGCTTGCCTCCACGCAACTTCTGCTTTTTCATGAGGCCTTCATATTGTTGTGCCAATAGATGCCCCTGAACCTGAGCAACCGTATCCATGGTTACACTCACCATAATCAGCAGTGAAGTACCGCCGAGAAAGGCCGAGATACCTACATTACTCATGAATACTTCAGGTATCAAACATACAAACACAAGGTAGATGGCACCGACGACCGTAATACGTGTAAGAACAAAATCAATGTGTTCTGCAGTGCGTTCACCTGGGCGAACACCCGGAATAAAGCCGCCCTGGTTCTTCAGATTATCAGCTGTCTCCTTTGGATTGAATACAATCGCTGTATAAAAGAATGCAAAGAAAGCAATCAGTGAACCAAACAAAACCAGATACATAGGCTGGCCACGTCCCAAGTAACTCACCAGGAATGCTAGCCAATCAGGGAGATTGCTCTCGCCACCCGCTGTAAAGCCTGCTGCTGTAAGTGGCAATAAAAGTAACGATGAAGCGAAAATCGCAGGAATAACGCCAGCAGTATTCAGCTTCAAAGGAAGGTGTGAAGAGTTACCTTCAAACATCTTGTTACCCACTTGTCGCTTAGGATATTGTATAAGCAACTTACGCTGGGCTCGCTCAACAAAGACAATCAAGAAAACGAGTGCAACCGCGACAACAAGTACTGTTAGCATTGTTGCTGTTGAGATTGCGCCAGTCCGTCCCTGCTCCAGTAATTGTGCAATTGCCGAAGGCATAGCCGCAACAATTCCTGCGAAGATAATCAATGAAATACCATTACCAATGCCACGTGCTGTGATTTGCTCACCAAGCCACATCAGGAACATTGTGCCACCTACAAGTGTTAGAACGGTGGAAATACGGAAGAACCAGCCTGGATCAGCAACAACATTGGAGGCCTCCAGACCAACCGAGATACCGTAGGCTTGCAAAGTTCCCAGAATAACAGTGCCGTAGCGTGTATATTGGTTGATTACCTTGCGCCCCTGCTCGCCTTCTTTTTTCAATTGTTCCAAAGTTGGCACAACAGAAGTCATAAGCTGCATGATAATGGATGCAGAAATATACGGCATAATGCCGAGGGCGAAAATTGCGAGCCGCTCAACAGCACCGCCATTAAACACATTCAAAAGTCCACCAATACCACCTGCCTGTCCGTCAAAAAGCTGGGCATATGCACTAAAGTTAATCCCGGGAAGCGGAATGTATGTGCCAAGGCGATAAACAATTAAAGCGCCAAGTGTAAACCACAGGCGCTTTTTCAGCTCATCTGCCTTGGAAAACGATGAGAAGCTTAGATTTGAAGCGAGTTGCTCGGCAGCAGATGCCATTTTAATCTCCCGATAGCCTTGATGTCAGGCTTATGATTTACGTCCTTCGGGACAAGATAGGTGTTTCGGCCACGAATTGCGAGGCCGAAACTGTCTTTTAAGACTATTTAATTATGCGTCCTTTGGAACGTATACTTTTTTCGTGTAAACAACCTTTTCAAACACCTTGACAGTGCCACCAGCTTTTTCGATTTTTTCAATCGCCGCTTTTGATGCACCAGCAACTTCACAAGTAAGTTTGGCTTTAAGATCGCCATCAGAAAGAATGCGAACACCGTCACCCGCACGGCGAAGGATACCCGCTTCTACAAGCATTTCAGCAGTGATCGTAGCTTTTCCATCAATCTTCTTGTCGTCGATTGCTTTTTGCAATGTACCAACGGAAACAATTTTCATGTCGGCTGCAAACATTGCATTAGAGAAACCGCGCTTGGGAAGACGACGGAAAATAGGCATCTGCCCACCTTCAAAGCCATTTATCGCTACACCTGAACGAGACTTTTGGCCTTTAACGCCACGCCCGCCAGTTTTACCTTTACTGGAGCCAATACCACGGCCAACGCGTCTGCGCGACTTGGATGCTCCAGCATTATCTGTAATTTCATTGAGTTTCATGATATCTACTCCTGATCCTAAGCGTCGTCTTCGACAACACGAACCATATGGCTCACCTTGCGGATCATGCCGCGAACTGCTGGAGTATCTTCCAGAGTAGAGCGACGGTTCATTTTGTTAAGCCCAAGGCCAACAAGTGTTGCTCGCTGATCAGCCGGACGGCGTAGCGGGCTACCTGTTTGTTGAACGGTTACTGTTTTCTTAGCCATGACGGTCTACCCCTTAGTCTTCTGAACCGATCAGGTCGCGACGGCGCTCCTGAAGAGTTGAATATTTAAGACCACGCTGGGAAGCGATGTCTTTCGGGTGCATCTGGTTTTTCAAAGCATCAAACGTGGCACGAACCATGTTGTATGCATTTGATGAACCTTGTGACTTGGCAACAACATCCTGAACACCAAGCATCTCGAATACAGCACGCATTGGACCACCAGCAATAATACCAGTACCAGCAGGCGCTGAACGAAGAAGTACCTTACCAGCACCATGGCGACCTTTAACGTCGTGGTGAAGTGTGCGGCCAGAGCGCAGTGGCACGAAAATCAAATCGCGCTTTGCAGCTTCCGTAGCTTTGCGAATTGCTTCCGGAACCTCTTTGGCCTTACCGTGACCGAAGCCAACGCGACCCTTTTGGTCGCCTACTACTACGAGTGCAGCAAAACCGAAACGACGTCCGCCTTTTACAACTTTTGCAACGCGATTGATGTGAACGAGCTTGTCTGTAAATTCACTATCTTTTTCATCGCGATCCCTGTTACGGGAGTTTTCTCTTGGTGCCATTTACCTGTTCCTTGTTCTTTTCCGGTAGCACTAGACTTAATCAGAAAGGCCCTTTGAATAATATTTAAATACTCAGGTACCAAACTGGGCTTGAGAGGCTATTTGAAAAACAGCCTCCCTATTCCTTATTTGCAACTAAATTGACTGAACAACCTAGAAGCTCAACCCGCCTTCGCGAGCTGCTTCAGCCAGAGCTTTCACACGGCCATGATAAATGTAGGCACCACGGTCGAAAACAACCTCTTTGATGCCTGCTTTTGAAGCACGCTCTGCTACAAGTTTGCCAATGGCCTCAGCAGCTGCAATGTCGCTACCTTTTTTACCTTTGAAATCCTTGTCCAGAGATGAAGCTGATGCAAGTGTGTGACCTGCAACATCATCAATAACCTGAGCGTAAATATTTTGCGAAGAGCGGTAAACACTTAAGCGTGGACGGCCATTTGCAACTTTTTTAAGCTGACGACGTACACGATTAGCACGGCGCGCTTCAGTGGATAGTTTGATTCCCATAATGCGTATGCCTTACTTCTTCTTGCCTTCCTTGCGGAAGATCGTTTCGTCAGCGTATTTAACACCCTTGCCCTTATATGGCTCTGGTGGACGGTAGCTGCGAATTTCAGCAGCAACCTGGCCAACTTTTTGTTTATCGATACCAGAGACAACGATCTCAGTTGGCTTTGTACAAGCAACTGTTACGCCTTCTGGCACTTTATAGACAACTTCGTGTGAGAAGCCCAAAGATAATTGAACATCTTTACCCTGCATTGCTGCACGATAACCAACACCATTTATCTCAAGTTTCTTTTCGAAACCATCTTTAACACCTTCAAGAATGTTAGCGACCATGGTACGGGACATGCCCCATTTTGAACGAGCATCCTTGGTTTGATCACGTGGATCAACCTGGATGGCACCCTCTTCCATTTTCACTAGCACTTCTTTGTTCACAACAAAATTAAGTTCACCTTTTGGTCCTTTGGCAGAAACCGTTTGGCCTTCAACTGTTGCAGTAACCCCTTCAGGGATTAGAACTGGTTTTTTACCTATACGAGACATTTATCAAATCTCCCTTAGAATACACGACAAAGGATTTCGCCACCAACATTCTGGGAGCGGGCTTCATGATCCGCCATAACACCTTTTGGCGTTGATAGAATGTTAATGCCAAGACCATTCGCCACGTGTGGGATGGATTTGACAGAAGAATATACGCGAAGACCAGGACGGGAAACGCGTGAAATTTCACGGATAACCGGCTTTTCTTCGTAGTATTTCAATTCAATCACAATCTCTGACTTGCCGTCATCAAATTGTGCTGTTGAATAGTCGCGAATATAACCCTCAGACTTCAAAACTTCACATACATTTGCACGCAGCTTGGAAGAAGGGCTTGAAACTTTGGACTTGTTGCGCATCAAACCATTACGGATGCGAGTCAACATGTCACCGAGTGGATCAGTAATACCTGACATGGATTATCCCCTTACCAGCTTGATTTGACAAGACCAGGGATCTTGCCGAAATTGCCAAGTTCGCGAAGTGCGATACGAGACATTTGAAGTTTGCGGTAATAACCACGTGGACGACCCGTAACCTCACAACGATTACGAATGCGGATTTTTGATCCATCACGTGGAAGTTCGTTCATTTTCAATTGCGCTTTAAAACGTTCCTCAATTGGCAATTCACGGTTCATGATAATCGCTTTTAGAGCAGCGCGCTTGGCAGCTTGATTTTTAGCCTTCCTTACGCGTGTCTTGTTTTTAGTAAATGCGCTAACTTTAGCCATTTAATTTTTCCTTTGTTTCACGCTTGCCGTTACTGTTTTTCAGGGAATGGGAAGTTGAACTCTTTTAAAAGAGCACGAGCTTCGTCATCCGTCTTTGCAGTCGTACAAACGATTACGTCCATGCCCCAGATCTTGTCTACTTTATCGTAGTTGATCTCTGGAAACACGATGTGCTCTTTAATGCCCATAGCAAAATTGCCACGGCCATCAAAGCTTTTAGGGTTAAGACCACGAAAGTCACGTACGCGTGGTAGTGCGATTGTAACCAAACGGTCAATAAAGTCATACATGCGAGGGCCACGAAGTGTTACTTTCGCGCCTAGTGGCATGCCCTCACGCACCTTGAAGGTAGCGATTGACTTGCGGGCAAATGTGACTTGAGCTTTTTGACCCGCAATTTGCGTCAGGTCATCAGCTGCAACTTGAGCCTTTTTGGAGTCCTGTGTTGTTTCACCAACACCCATATTAAGAACGATTTTGTCGATCTTTGGAACTTCCATAGGATTTTTATAGCCGAAAGTCTCGATCATTTTACCGCGAATAACATCAGTATAATGCGCGCGCAGGCGTGGTGCGTAATTCGTATCAGCCATTGATTTCTTCTCCAGAACGCTTTGCGACACGCACTTTGCTGCCGTCGTCCTTAATTTTTATGCCAACGCGTGTTGGCTTGCCATCCTTGGGATCAGCAAGCGCCAGGTTTGATAACTGGATTGCAGCCTCTCTTGAAACAATACCACCCTCTTGAGCCTGGGATTGCTTTTGATGTCTTTTAATCATATTGACACCAGATACAAGGGCTTTGCCCTCTTTTGGCATCATTTGCGTAATCGCGCCTGTTCGACCTTTGTCTTTACCGGTGAGAACGACAACGCTATCGCCTTTTTTTAGCTTTTGCATAATGTCTACCCCTTACAGCACTTCAGGTGCGAGTGAGATGATTTTCATGTGTTTCTTGGCACGCAGTTCACGAGGCACAGGGCCAAAGATACGCGTACCTACTGGCTCGCTCTTGTTATCAACGATAACAGCTGCATTACCATCAAACTTGATCATGCTGCCATCAGCACGACGAAGTGATTGTGCAGTACGTACAACGACCGCCTTCATCACGTCACCTTTTTTCACACGACCGCGTGGAATAGCTTCTTTTACAGAAACTACAATAATATCACCAACTGAAGCGTATTTCCGTTTGGAACCGCCCAGTACCTTGATGCACATAACACGACGGGCACCTGAATTATCAGCGACCTCGAGATTTGTTTGCATCTGAATCATGACTGGCTACCTTCTTCTTTATATTAATGTCCGTAAGGCTGATGCCTTACAGTGCCTGCCAAACTGTTTACGCTTGACCTTCAATTACGGTCCAACGTTTATCCTTGGAAATTGGAGCGCATTCTTCAATGAACACTTCATCTCCAACTTTTTTCACATTACCCGCATCGTGGGCTTTGTAATTCTTCGTACGACGCACGGTCTTTTTGAAGAGCGGGTGGATAAACCGACGCTCAACTTTTACTACGACTGTTTTGTCGTTTTTGTCACTGACAACAGTGCCCTGCAAAACGCGTTTTGGCATGTCTTCAATCTTTCCTTATCAGGCTGTTAAGCCTTGGCTTCCGCAGACTGCTTTTCAGCAGCAATTGTCTGAATACGCGCAATGTCACGGCGAACCTGACGCATGCGAGCGGTGTTTTCCAACTGACCAGTTGCTCTTTGAAAACGCAGGTTAAACTGCTCTTTCTTCAAGTTAACAAGCTCAGTCATAAGCTCGTCTGGTGTTTTGGTACGAATATCATCGGCCTTCATGGCTGAAACTCTCTCGTTTAGTTATCGTGACTGGGGAGCGATAGCCTGTTTACAGCCATCCTGCAATCACTTTTCGCCTAGTCAGCAATACGCTGAATAAAACGGGTTTTAATAGATAATTTACGGCCACCCAAACGAAGCGCTTCACGCGCAACTTCTTCAGATACACCATCAATTTCGAACATTACGCGACCAGGCTTAACCCTGGCTGCCCAATAATCAATAGACCCCTTACCTTTACCCATACGAACCTCAGTCGGTTTCGCAGATACAGGAAGATCAGGGAAAATACGGATCCAAACACGACCGGCACGCTTCATGTGACGAGTGATTGCACGGCGAGCCGCTTCAATCTGACGTGAATTAATGCGATCTGGCTCCATAGCCTTTAGACCGTAAGCACCAAACGTAAGGGTCGAACCGCCCTTAGCCTTGCCGCTAATGCGACCTTTGTGCTGCTTGCGGAATTTTGTGCGCTTTGGCTGCAACATTGTTCTTTAATCCCGTTTACTTATTTGAGTTTGGACGACGGTTTCCACCACCACCCTGCTCTTGTGCTGCGTTTCCACGACGCTCTGATGCGTATGGATCATGTTCAAAGATTTCGCCCTTGAAAATCCAAACCTTGATACCGCAAATGCCATAGGCTGTTGATGCGGATGCAACGCCGTAATCGATGTCTGCACGCAATGTGTGTAGCGGTACGCGACCTTCACGGTACCATTCCATACGAGCAATCTCTGCACCACCCAAACGACCTGCGCAGTTGATACGAATACCAAGAGCACCAAGACGCATGGCTGATTGTACTGAACGCTTCATGGCACGGCGGAATGCAATACGGCGTTCCAGCTGCTGGGCAATTGATTGAGCAACAATAGTTGCATCAATTTCCGGCTTGCGTACTTCATTGATATTGATGTGAACTTCAGAAGAAGTCATCTCACCAAGCTTGCGACGAAGCTTTTCAATGTCAGCGCCTTTTTTACCAATGATGATACCAGGGCGCGCAGAATGAATTGTTACACGGCACTTTTTGTGTGGACGTTCAATAACAATCTTGGCGATTGAGGCAGCAGCCAACTCTTTTTCAAGATATTCGCGGATTGCGATGTCTTCATGAAGAAGGTTGCCATACTCGCCTTTTGTAGCGAACCAGCGTGAGTCCCATGTACGGTTAATACCGAGGCGGAAGCCAATTGGATTAATCTTTTGACCCATTACGCGGCCTCCTCTTCCACTTCACGCACCACAATAGTCAGGTGTGAGAATGGTTTCAAAATACGAGTTGATTTACCACGACCACGCACTCTAAAGCGCTTCATTGTGATCGACTTACCAACGTGAGCTTCTGCAACTACCAGGCTGTCAACATCAAGATCATGGTTGTTTTCAGCATTTGCAATTGCTGACTGCAAAGTCTTTAAAACAGTGTCTGAAATACGGCGTTGGTTAAATTCCAGATCAGCAAGAGCTTTCTGAACTTTTTTACCACGGATCAGCATGCAGACATCATTCAGCTTTTGCGGACTTGTACGGATTGTACGAGTGACTGCACGAGCCTCATTATCCTTAAGTACGCGTTCGCGTTTTTGCTTGCCCATAATTACTTCCTCTTCGCTTTTTTATCAGCGCCGTGACCGTAATAGGTACGACTTGGCGAAAATTCACCGAGCTTGTGACCAATCATATCTTCAGTGATATTCACCGGAATATGCTTTTGACCATTATAAACACCGAAGGTAAGTCCAACGAACTGAGGCAGGACAGTTGAACGTCTGCTCCAGGTTTTAATTACTTCACTTCTGCCACTTTCACGGACTTTATCTGCTTTTTTCAAGAGATAACCGTCTACAAAAGGACCTTTCCAAATAGAACGTGCCACGATACAGGCTCCCTATCGTTTCTTGCGCTGATGACGTGAGCGCATGATTAGTTTATCGGATGCCTTATTCTTGGCGCGAGTACGTTTACCTTTGGTAGGTTTACCCCAAGGCGTCACTGGATGACGACCCCCGGAAGTACGACCTTCACCACCACCATGTGGGTGATCGACCGGGTTCATGGCAACACCACGAACTGATGGACGACGACCTAGCCAGCGATTACGGCCAGCCTTACCTTTATTGGTGTTTGAGTTATCCGGGTTTGAGACTGCACCAATTGTTGCAATACACTCACCATGGATTAAACGCTGTTCGCCAGAGTTAAGACGAAGAATTGAATATGGGCCATCACGACCAACAAGCTGAACATATGAGCCAGCTGAACGGGCGATCTGGGCACCTTTGCCAGGTTTCATTTCCACGTTGTGGATAATTGTACCCACCGGAATTGAACGCATTGGCATACAGTTACCAGGTTTGATATCTGCACTTTCTGCAGAAATAACCTTGTCACCAATACCCAAGCGTTGTGGTGCAATAATGTAGGACAATTCACCATCATCATATTTGATCAAAGCGATAAAAGCAGTTCTGTTTGGATCGTATTCAATACGTTCCACAGTTGCTGTCATGTCACGCTTTAGACGTTTGAAGTCCACCATGCGGTATGAACGCTTATGACCACCACCAATATGACGAGATGTCATACGGCCAGTGTTGTTACGGCCACCTGATTTGGAAAGACCCTCAGTCAAAGTCTTGACTGGCTTGCCTTTCCATAGACCAGAACGGTCTACTATCACCAGCTGACGCTGGCTGGGTGTCCGTGGATTAAATTTCTTAAGTGCCATGATATACGTCCCTTAAAGCCCTGTTGTCACGTCGATGGACTGACCTTCGTCAAGTGTCACAACGGCCTTTTTGACATCGTTTTGTTTACCGATGATGCCACGGAAACGCTTTACCTTGCCTTTGCGAAGCAATGTGTTCACTGCTTTCACCTTTACACCAAATAAAGCTTCGACGGCTTTTTTGATTTCCGGCTTGGTTGCGTTACGCGCAACGTTGAATACCACTTGATTAGACTCGGAAGCCATTGTGGATTTTTCTGTTATGACCGGAGAAACGATCACGTCGTAATGTCTTACATCACTCATTTGAAACGCTCCTCTAGTGCTTCAACTGCTGACTTGGAAAGCACAAGCTTTTCACGACGCAGAATGTCATAAACGTTAATACCCTGAATTGGCAGTACATCTACATGCGGCACATTTTGTGCTGCAAGGCGGAAGTTGTTATCCAACTCTGCGCCACCAATGAACAGTGCATTTTCAAGACCCAATTTAGCAAGATGACCGCGAAGAGCAGAAGTTTTTGCTTCTTTCATAGCTAAATCGTCCATTACCACAATACCATCAGCGGCACGCTTTGCTGAAAGCGCATGACGCAATGCGAGAGCGCGAACCTTCTTGGGAAGATCGAACGCGTGATCACGAGGTGTTGGACCAAATGCACGACCACCACCACGAAACTGTGGAGCTTTCTTGGTAGAGTGACGAGCAGAACCCGTGCCCTTCTGTTTGTACATTTTTTTCGTTGTTGCATTGATTTCAGAACGATTCTTCACATCGTGTGTACCTGCACGGCGTTTTGCCAGTTGGTAACGCACCATACGATGAAGAATGTCCTGGCGAGGCTCCAGGCCAAACACTGCATCAGAGACTGATACCTTGCCGGAAGCCTTGCCTTCAAGAGTTGTTACACTGATATCCATTATTCAACTCCCTCAGTTACTTCTGCAGGAGCAGCTTCACTAGCTGATGCACCGCCTTTGATACCGGCAGGAAGAGGAGCATTGTCAGGACGTGCAATTTTCATTGCGTCTTTGACAAGGATCCATGCACCTTTTGAACCAGGGACAGCACCTTTAACAAGAACCAAACCACGTTCGGCGTCAGTACGAACAACTTCAAGATTTTGAGTGGTAATACGAGTTGAACCCATGTGACCAGCCATTTTCTTGCCCTTGAAAACCTTACCCGGGTCCTGACACTGGCCAGTTGAACCGTGTGAACGGTGAGAAACAGATACACCGTGAGAAGCACGTAGGCCGCCAAAATTGTGACGCTTCATGGCACCGGCAAAACCTTTACCAATTGAAGTACCAGTTACATCAACCTTTTGGCCTTCAACAAAATGCTCTGCAGAAAGCTCTACACCAACATCCAGTAAATTCTCGGCAGATACGCGGAATTCAGCCAGTTTGCGCTTAGGTTCAACCTTTGCAACTGCAAAGTGACCACGCATTGGCTTTGTTGTATTTTTGACTTTAGCAAGCCCAGCACCAAGCTGGACAGCTGTGTAGCCGTTTTTTTCTTCTGTTCGCTGAGATACGACCTGAAGGTTATCCACCTTCAGCACCGTAACAGGGATCTGTACACCAGCGTCGTTATAGACGCGAGTCATACCCAGCTTTTGTGCTATCAAACCTGAACGCATTTGTTCTGTTCCTTTATGGGAAGTAGGCCTTTACTATTATTTTGGCCCAGAGTTCCCGCTACTAATTTCTAACCAACTACCCTATTGGGCAAATCAGTCTTAAAGTTTAATCTCGACATCAACACCGGCAGAAAGATCAAGCTTCATAAGCGCGTCTACTGTTTGTGGTGTTGGATCAACAATATCCAGGAGACGTTTGTGCGTACGCATTTCAAACTGCTCGCGGCTCTTCTTGTTCACGTGTGGCGAACGGTTAACGGTATATCTTTCGATACGAGTCGGAAGAGGTACCGGTCCTTTCACCTGCGCACCTGTACGTTTCGCTGTAGAGACGATCTCTTTTGTCGAAGAATCCAGGATACGATGGTCAAACGCTTTTAGGCGAATGCGGATATTTTGGCCGTTCATAAGTTATTTCCTTAAAGAACACGGGTGAGAAGCAATGCCCTCACCCGAAAATTCAAATTACTCAATAATGGTTGCAACGATGCCGGCGCCGACTGTGCGGCCGCCTTCGCGGATGGCGAAGCGCAGGCGCTCTTCCATTGCGATTGGCACGATAAGCTCGACTTCCATCTCGACATTATCACCAGGCATGACCATTTC
>CALFBM010000077.1 GCA_937951645.1 uncultured Rhizobiaceae group bacterium | reverse complement strand
GTTTTTGATGCCCTGGCACAAGAAGTTAAAGATAGCTTGATCTTCATTGATGGTTCTATTGTAAAGGCACACCGGGCAGCGAGTGGGTCAAAAAGGGGGAACTGGCAGAATGTATTGGCCGCTTCTCGACGGCGCTTCGCTTGTCTGTCAGCCAACGACTCACGCGGAGGCAGGACGAGTAAGGTTCACGCGGCAGTAGATGAGCGCGGGCGACCTTTAAGGTTGGTTATCTCCGGGGGGAATGTACACGACAGCCAGATGTTTGATGCCTTCACAGATTGGCAAGCTGAACCCTTGGCCATTGTCGCAGATAAGGCCTATGGCAGCGCCAAAATCAGGAGACAGATTGCTGATGAAGGCGCTCTTGCAGTTATTCCGTCAAAGTCAAATGCGAAGAAACCAGTCCCTCATGATAAAAACCTTTATGCTATGCGCAACATCGTTGAAAGGTTCTTTTGCAAAATGAAAGATATGCGAAGGTTGGCAACGAGGTTTGAGAAAACTGCAATCAATTTCCAGAATATGATATATATGTTTGCAATCAGATGCTGGATCAATTGAGTCCACACCCTAGATTACCTGCAAACTTGATTATTATCCCTAAAAGCGCCATGTTTTATATGTCGTTGTTACAAGAGCTATAATTCGAAGTCGGGCCATATATTTATGAAAACTAAAATAATCCAGTTCCTATCCGCATCCTTGCTGGCATCGAGTGTGGTTTTCTCAACCTCGTATGCACAAGCCAATAAAGAGCTGGTGGACACTGTAAAAGCTACCGGCTTGTCTGGCAGTTTTTTGGCAGCTCAAGTCGCAATTGATGATAATGATGATGATGCGGCTGTAAAATTTTTGGAACGAGCAATTGCCCTTGATCCTGATGATGCCAATTTAAAGCGGGAATTATTTGTAGCGCTCGTGAGTAATGGCAAGCTTTTGGATGCTGCGGAGATTGCTAAAAATACTCCCAAACTTGGTACAAGCCAAAATCTTGCAGGATATGTCCTGGCGGCAGAATCCATGCGGAAGCGTTCCTGGAACAACACAATTAATACGTTAAAAGATGTCGCAGGCGCAGATCTTGATAAAACACTTCGGGAAATTACGCATGCATGGGCTCTTCAGGGAATTGGCCAGACAGATAAGGCCTTGGAGCGCATTGCGCAGCTTGAGGGACCTGAGTGGATAGCCGTTATGAAAAACTACCATGCCGGCCTGATTGCCAATGCTGGTGGAAAGCAGGACGTGGCAGCGGAACAATTTCAAGCGGTTATTGACAATCGCGCAGTGATTTCAGTTTTAACCGAGACTTACATTCGTGCAGTTGAAGCGATGGTTCGAAATCGCAGTAAAGCAGGGGACAAGGAAAAAGCCCGTGAAGTGCTCGATTATGGTCTTTCCTTGTTGCCAAGCCATTCACCGTTTCAGCGTATCAATGAAGAACTTTCGCAAGATAAGGTTCTCAAGCCGCTTCTGACAACACCGCAGCAGGGCATGGCAGAATTATTCTATAACATTGCAACTGCAATCAGACGCGATGGTGCCGGCAATTTTTCCAAGACCTATTTGCAGATATCAAATTCACTGGCTCCAAAAAGCGATGTGATTCAAATTGCACTTGCAGAATTATATTTGCAGCAAGGTAATTATGAAAAATCAAACACATACTATAGTTTAGTTGCGGAAACCTCGCCTTTTATTCGTATTGCAAGGTTGGAAAAGGCTACCAACCTTTCCAGACTTGAGAAAAAGGAAGAGGCAATTACCGAGCTTAAGGCATTGATTGAGTCTGATCCGTCTGACCTTACAGGCTATTTGACACTTGGTAATGTATTCAGCCGTGAAGAACGTTATCAGGAAGCAGCGGATATATATGACAAGGCTGTATCCGTAATTGGTGAGCCAAAGTCATTCCATTGGAATTTATACTACAGAAGAGGCATCTCTTATGAGCGCCTCAAGCAATGGGACAAGGCTGAGCCAAATTTCATGAAGTCGCTCGATCTTTCTGCCAATCAGCCAGAAGTCCTGAACTATCTTGGTTACTCCTGGATTGACCAGGGCATTAATCTTGATCAAGGCATGGACATGATCCGCAAGGCGGTTGAACTTCGCCCACGTTCTGGTTTTATCGTTGATAGCCTTGGATGGGCGCATTATCGTTTGGGACAATATGAAGAGGCGGTTCGCGAACTTGAAAAAGCCGTTCAGTTGATGCCTCAGGATCCAACCATAAATGATCATTTGGGTGATGCATATTGGCAGGTTGGTCGTAAGCTGGAAGCAACTTTCCAGTGGAATATTGCCCTTGCTACAAAAACACCGTCAGACAATCCGCAAGAGATTGAGAAGAAGCTCAAAGAAGGTCTTCAAATAGATGTGGAAGATGCTGCAAAGGCTGAGTAATGCTTCAGCGTATTGCACACGCAAAAATCAATCTTGCATTGCATGTTACTGATCAGCGGGAAGATGGCTATCACCTGATTGATAGTCTGGTCGCATTTGCGCAGTTTGGCGATGTGATTTCCATAAGGGAATCGCCTGAGGCTTCCAGTCTAGTTAGCTTGAGTATTGATGGCCCGTTTTTAAATGAACTGGAAACAGGCGCCAATAATCTGGTAAACCGTGCAGCCTTGGCGCTTGGGTATCAAGTATCGCAGAAACATGGAAAACCAAAGCCTGTAGAAATCAAGCTTACAAAAAACCTTCCTGTAGCAAGCGGCATTGGCGGCGGCTCTGCTGATGCAGCTGCAACACTGTTGGCACTTTGGGAGTTTTGGGATGTCGATAACACCAGTGATATCAAACTTGAAAAAATTGCTCTGGAATTGGGCGCAGATATTCCAATGTGCCTCCATTCCAAACCGTTACGTGCGCAGGGAATTGGCGATGAACTAACGCTGTTTGAAAGCAGTACGCCATTTCATATTGTCCTGGTAAATCCGGGAGTGGAAGTGTCTACGCCCGAAATTTTCAAGCGACTGGTTCAAAAAAACAATGCAGCAATCAGTCGTGAACCAATTACTGAATGTCCTTCAGTTTCTGAACTCAGGGATATGCGAAATGATTTGCAAAATCACGCGATTAAAATAGAGCCTGTCATTAAAGAAGCCTTAAATGTATTGCAGGAAACCAACCCTCAACTTATGCGGATGAGTGGTTCAGGCGCTACGTGTTTTGGCATTTATGATAATCAGAAGCTGGCAGACCAAGCCGCAAATCAAATTAAATCGCAACATCCTGACTGGTGGTGCGTTGCAACTGCTACAACTGTCTCGTAAGGTGGCTTATGTCCAGAATTGATGAAACCAGAACCTTTATTCCAGTTAACATTGCAGTGCTGACCATATCAGATACGCGCAGTCTGGATGAAGACAAGTCAGGTAAAACACTTACGGATCGTATCGAAACCGCAGGACATAAACTTGCTGATCGTCAAATTGTAACTGATGACATTCCAGCCATTCAGGCTCAGGTAAAACAATGGATCAAGGATCCGGAGGTTGATGTGGTCATTACAACAGGTGGCACAGGTTTTACCGGTCGTGATGTAACGCCTGATGCCTTAGAACCCCTGTTTGAAAAACGCATGGACGGTTTTTCAGAAACCTTCCACCGATTAAGCTATGAAAAGATTGGTACTTCCACCATTCAATCAAGAGCAACAGGCGGTGTTGCAGATACAACCTTTATTTTCTGTCTGCCTGGTTCGCCGGGAGCGTGTAAGGATGGATGGGACGGTATTCTTGTTAAACAGTTGGACTACCGTCATATGCCATGTAATTTCATAGAAATCATGCCACGCCTGGACGAACATTTGAAGCGTGGCAAAAGCTGATGGTCAGGAGGAATTTATGACAAAACCAATCAGGGCAGGCGATAGCCCAATCCGTGTTGAGGTAGAAGCAGGTAAATCCTATTTCTGGTGTACTTGCGGCCAATCTTCAAAACAGCCGTTTTGTGATGGTTCGCATAAAGAGACAAGTTTTTCTCCAATGAAATGAACAGCGGAAGAAGACGGGCCAAAATTTTTCTGTACTTGCAAGGAAACAGGCAAAGCTCCGTTATGTGACGGAAGTCATTCCAATACCTAACCATATTACGAGTTGAGTGGTGACATTTCTGACAAGCCTTGCTATGTCGGCGAGGTGATTTCATTCAGCGATAGAAACTGTCCATGCCCGATTTATTATTAGAACTTTTTTGCGAAGAAATTCCGTCCTGCCAGCATTGCCTGCAACAGCTTAGCTGTGAGGACATGCAAACAAAAAACAAGCATGCGGTAATCAAGGGTGCTTATAATGCCTGATTTATTATTAGAACTTTTCTCTGAAGAAATTCCGTCCCGCATGCAGCGCAAGGCTGCTGGTGATTTACGTAGCGCTGTCGCCAATGCCTTGGTCGATGCCGGTCTTACATATGAGGGTGCCAAAGAGTATTGGACACCGCGCAGACTAACGCTTGATATTCGTGGATTAACAGCAAAATCAGCTGATATTAGAGAAGAAAAAAAAGGCCCGCGTACGGATGCACCAGAACAAGCAATTGCGGGTTTCTTGCGCGGGGCTGGTCTTCAATCTGTTGATCAAGCTCAAATAAAGAATGACCCCAAGAAAGGTGATTTTTATATCGCCGTGATTGAAAAGCCAGGCCGTGAAGCAGCTGATATTATTGCCGAGGTTATGCCTGGCATTATCAAAAACTTCCCATGGCCAAAATCCATGAGGTGGGGTGAACATTCTTCGCAAAGTGGCTCTCTAAAATGGGTGCGCCCACTGCAATCCATGATTTGTCTGTTTGGTCCTGAAACTGAAGAAATGGAAATTGTTCCGTTTGAAGTTGATGGCATAAAGGCTGGCAATACGACACGCGGTCATCGTTTCATGGCACCTACAGAATTTAGCGTTCAGCGCTTTGATGATTACGCAGCAAAGCTTGAAAAAGCGCACGTCATGCTGGACGCAGATATGCGAAAGCAAACAATCCAAACAGAAGCCAAAAACCTGGCTTTTGCACAAGGATTGGAACTGGTTGATGATCCCAAGCTTTTGGAAGAGGTATCAGGCCTGGTAGAGTGGCCTGTGGTCTTGATGGGTGAATTTGATGAAACGTTTTTGGATATTCCTGCAGAGGTAATCCAGCTTACCATTCGTGAAAACCAAAAGTGCTTTGTGATTTCCAATCCGACAACGGGTAAGCTTACAAACAAGTTCTTCCTGGTTTCCAACATCCAGCCAAAAGATGGCGGCGCGGAAGTTGTTCGCGGCAATGGCAAGGTTGTGAACGCAAGACTGTCAGATGCGAAGTTTTTCTGGGAAAGTGACCTGCATCAAATAAACTCTGACGAGGGTTTTGACCCGTGGATTGAAAAACTTAACGCGGTCACCTTTCACGCAAAACTGGGTACACAAGGCGAACGCGTAAATCGTATCGTTGCACTGGCAGAAGAACTGGCACCAATCGTTGGGGCAGATGTAGTTCTGGCAAAACAGGCTGCTCAACTTTGCAAGGCCGATCTAAATTCTGCAATGGTATACGAGTTTCCTGAAGTGCAGGGACTTATGGGGCGCTACTATGCAGAACGCTCAGGTAAAGACGCGTCTGTAGCCCTCGCAATCCAGGAACACTACTCCCCACTAGGCCCATCAGACGATGTGCCGAGTGATGCTGTATCTGTTACGGTCGCACTTGCGGACAAGCTTGATACGCTTGTCGGTTTTTGGGCAATTGATGAAAAGCCAACGGGCAGTAAAGACCCTTATGCGCTGAGGCGTGCAGCTTTGGGTGTTATTCGGTTGGTTTTAGAGAATGGGGTAAGGCTGAATGTTATTCCTACATTAGTCGCCCATCTTCTTGCTAAGCCACCTTTTGGTGATAACCCAATCAATGCTGGATATGGTTTCGGAGGTACAATAAGTAGTTGGGCTGAGTTTTACCTGATCTTATCTGGTGGGGGCTTCGGAGGTGGGGAACTAGAAAAACATGATTTCTTTTATAATTACGCTAATGAAATAGTGTGTGACCTCCTTTCATTTTTCCACGACCGTCTAAAAGTCTACCTACGTGACAAGGGTATCCGTCATGATCTTATTGACGCAGTAATTACGCCTGAATCTGATGATCTTCTGATTATTTCACGCAAAGCGCAGGCATTGCAGAAACTGGTTGATTCGCAAGACGGCCAAAACCTTCTTGCGGGCTACAAGCGTGCTGCAAACATTCTGGCAGCGGAAGAGAAAAAGGGAACTTCTATTGCAGGTGAAGTCTCAACTGACCTTCTTAAAGTCGAGGCAGAAAAAGTACTCAATTCAGCGATTGATACAGCATCGGTAAATGCTGCAAAAGCAGTTGAGGCAGAAGACTTTGAAGGTGCCATGTCAGCGCTTGCTACCTTGCGCGCGCCTGTCGATAAGTTTTTCGAAGATGTCCTTGTCAACGATGAAGATAAAAACATTCGTGCAAACCGTCTGGCACTTTTGTCACGCATTCGAACTGCAACGCAAACCGTTGCTGATTTCTCAAAAATTTCTGGCTAAGGAAACATACTCATGAAAACCTGGAACCTCTATCTATCTGGTGAAATTCATACGGACTGGCGTGAACAAATTGAGGCTGGTTGCAAGGCGGCTGACCTTCCCGTTTCGTTTTCTGCACCCGTTACGCATCATGAAGCATCTGATGATTGCGGAGTGGCCATTCTGGGTGAAGAACCAAACAAGTTCTGGCATGACCGCAAGGGTGCACAAGTAAATGCAATCCGTACCCGCACACTCATTCAGGAAGCTGATATTGTCATTGTGCGCTTTGGTGAAAAATACAAACAATGGAATGCAGCCTTTGATGCAGGCGTCGCCTCTGCACTTGGAAAACCTTCCATTATCATGCATCAGGCCGAACATGCCCATGCGCTCAAGGAAGTGGACGCATCGGCCTTGGCAGTTGCTGAAACTGCCCACGAAATCGTCGAGATTTTACGCTATGTCATAAAGGGTGAGCTAAAGGGCTATACAAGTTAATCTTCCGCTGCGTAATGGATTGTTAACTTTAGTGATAAAATTATTCCTGTAAGCTGGTTTACTCAGCTTTTGTTCAGATTTCAAAAACCTTTCTATATTAATTTGAATCGCATGGTTTTATGGGGCAGGGGAATTAAACATGAATAGGCCAGAATTTGCAGGGGATGCTATAGAATTTGATACCAACGATCGGGTAATGGGTCGCTATGGTGATTATATTCTGAAGCCTGTTTACCAACCAATTTATTCTGTGAACGTGGATAATACAGCCAGCCTATCGGGTTATGAAGGCCTTATCAGACCGTATCTGAATGATTTTGTTGTTCCACCTGAGGAGTTTTTCAAACTCGTTGATGAAAAAGATGCTTTATTCGTAGAGTGTCTATGTATGGCTCTTCACATGCACGGTTACAAACAATCGACAGGCAACGGTGGTGGGTTATTCGTCAATGTAAATGTTGAAACATACAAATCACTTGATCAAATAGAACGTGAATTCTTCTACACATTCTCACAACTTTCAAAATACGGATTAAGTCGCGAGACAATTGTATTTGAGATATTGGAAACCAGGATCAAAGACCCTGAAATTCTTACACATTTATGTAAACTGATACATAACAACGGTTATAAATTTGCTCTGGATGATTTTGGAACTGCACATTCAAATGTAGAGCGTTATATTGCGGTAAATCCTGATATTATCAAGTTGGATCGTAGTCTTTTTGTAACTGCGATGAAAACCCTTGAAACCTCAAGATTGTTAAAATCGCTCATCAGTGCTTTCCAGGAAAATGGTGTTTCAGTATTGATGGAAGGGGTGGAGACTGAAGAAGAGGTATTTTTCTCTTCTGATATGAATATAGACATGTTGCAGGGTTTTTATCTGGGAGCGCCAGAAGCAATCGCTGTTTCTTTTCAGCAAGAAATAATATTACCTGAACGTAGTCGAATGAATTTGGTTAGATCTAGCAATTAAAAGAATTCAAGTTTTTTCTCTTTCAACGGCACGCCAACCAATATCCTGACGGCAAAAACCGTTTTCCCATTTGATAGAGTTTACGGCATCATAAGCCCTGGACTGCGCATCACTGACTGTTGTTGCAATTGCTGTAACATTTAAAACGCGCCCACCTGTCGCTAAAAGCGTATCTCCGTCTTTTGCAGTTCCTGCATGAAAGACCAAGGCATTTTTTGCCTCAGCTTTATCAATATCTTCAATCACGGTATTTTTTTCATAAGAGTCTGGGTAGCCCTTGGCTGCAAGAACGACAGTTAAAGCGCATTCATTTGACCACTCAGCATCATGTTCAAGCAGTGCACCATCACTTGCTGCAAGCATTAATTCCAGTAAATCGGATTTTAGCCGTGGCATTAAAACCTGACATTCAGGGTCGCCAAATCGCACATTATATTCAATCAGTTCAGGGCCTTCTTGCGTCAGCATAAGACCCGCATATAAAATACCTTTGAAGGAATATCCACGTGAGTGCATGCCAGCAAGTGTTGGCACGATAATTTCAGACATGGTTCGGTCGATCATTTCTTGCGTCATGACGGGGGCAGGAGAGTATGCACCCATACCGCCAGTGTTGGGGCCTGTGTCACCATCGCCAACGCGCTTGTGATCTTGTGCAGTGCCAAGCAGCATTGCAGTTTGTCCGTCACAAAGCGCAAACAGGCTTGCCTCTTCACCTTCAAGAAAAGCTTCAATAACAACTTCATGACCTGCTTTGCCAAAGGAGCCCGCAAAACAATCATCAATAGCCTGTTCGGCCTGGTCTCGGGTTTCTGCAATAATAACACCCTTGCCTGCAGCCAGACCATCGGCCTTGATGACAACAGGAAGTGACATTTCATCCAGGAATGCTTTTGCAGGTTCAGCTTCGCTAAAGCGTTTATAGGCTGCTGTTGGAATATTAAATTCGGCACAAAGGTCTTTGGTAAATCCTTTTGAACCTTCCAGCTGACTTGCATAAGCTGATGGGCCAAACGCGCCAATGCCAGCTTGCTCCAGTTCATCTGCGAGGCCTGCAACAAGGGGACCCTCCGGACCAATGACGACATATGAAATATCATTGCTTTTGCAGAAATCTAAAATGCCAGCGTGATCCGTAACCTGAAGTGCTACGCATTCGGCGACTTGCGCAATACCAGCATTGCCGGGTGCGCAATAGAGCTTGGAAAGTTTGGGTGACTGCGCCAATTTCCACGCAAGCGCATGTTCACGACCACCAGAACCAAGAAGAAGGATATTCATGAAGTTTCTCCACTAGATTAGTATTTTCCATATCATGGAAAAGCCGTGACAATGAAGCCCTTGACGCTTGGCTGCTCACAGTCCACAGATTTATCTAATGACTGACACAAACAACAACAAAGAAGAAAACAAGGTAGCCGATGCCTTAAAGCATTCGTGGGTGTACCGCCTGCCAGAATGGGTTTGGCCTTATGCACAACTGGCACGCTGGGAAAGACCGATAGGCTGGCAACTTTTGATGTGGCCTTGCTGGTGGAGTTTTACATTGGTGATCGTCTATGGAGATCTTAATTTACCAGAAGGTGGGCATCATTATGTTCCGGTCTCTTTTATGTCTTTTATAGTATTACCGGTTTTATTTGCGATGGGGGCATTTTTGATGAGGGGGGCAGGCTGCACTTATAATGATCTTGCTGACATTGATATTGACGATCAAGTAGAACGGACACGATCAAGGCCGTTACCTTCTGGCAGGGTGGGCAAAAAACAGGCAGCAATATTTCTTGTGCTTCAATGTCTGGGTGGCTTTGTCATACTGTTTTCATTATCACGAGGGTTTACTTTCGCTTTCTGGCTGGGTGTTGCATCACTCATTACCGTTGCAATTTATCCATTCATGAAACGCATTACCTGGTGGCCGCAGCTTTTCTTGGGTTTTGCATTTTCCTGGGGGGCATTGATGGGTTGGGCCGTGGTGGCGCAATCTTTAACACTTGCGCCAATCTTGCTTTACATAGGCACCATTTTTTGGGTAATTGGCTATGACACAATCTACGCCCATCAAGACAGGGAAGATGATGCAATTGTGGATGTTAAATCAACCGCTAGACTGTTTGGAGAAAAATCAAAAACAGCCATTGCTATATTGTATGTACTGGCACTGGGCTTCTTTTTGGCAAGTTACTGGATTGCTGTTCCATTGACTAATATGATTGCTGTTCCGGCATATCTGGGATTGGCAATCGGTGCACTGCACATGTTTTGGCAAATCAAGAACCTTGATATCCATGATGGCGATCAATGTTTGAAATTGTTTAAATCCAACAGTCGTTTCGGGTTCATTTTATTTGCAGGGCTAACATTATCGGCCCTGCTTGCAATTTTCTAGCGACGTGCAATCAATTCGGCTGCAGTAAGTTTCTGAACTTCGCCCACAACACCCATTTTTCTGCGACGCATAAAGTTTGGGCGGTGTTTAACAGTCGTAATACGCTTGCGACGTGAGATTGGATCTTCCACCATCAATGTACCAAGTTGTCTGGTAACTGCTGTTGGATTGTTTTCCATATCAACAACAATCATGGGCAACTTCATCAAACGGCTCCAGGAATGCCAGTCTGCTGCAATATCATCCATGTTGTTTGCATAAAGAAGCGGTACGCAAAGTTCAGGGTCGTGATGAAGCAGTTCAAGTGTCACGGTGACAAGACCGTTTGCATCTTCAATTGCACGTGCTGCAACACCTTTAAAGGCTTTGCTGGGTACTGCCATTGTGATGGGAAGCCCCATGCTCATTGTCTTTTTGACAACAACACCATTGCGATCAATCTTGTATGATTTATCACCAACGTTCAACTGATGTGAACCTTGATAAGGATCAAGTCGTAATCCACGACCTGATCCCGCTTCATTTCTGGCCAAGTTTGCCATATGTGCCTCACTGTCCCTTTTCAGAGCCCAATCTTAACGTCGGTGCTTCTGATTACGCTGTGGTTATTGTTCTTGTTTTTATTGCAGCGTTAATGTGAATATAAAGGTGAGGATTCCATAACTGCTTAATATGTGTGGTAAACAAAATCTTGCTTTTAAAAGTGGTTATTGAATTGTTTATCGGAGTCTTTTTGTTAACCAAGCACATTATAAGCCAATGATTTGAGCTCTTTAGGATATAAAATGCAGATAGAAAGAATAGACCATTTTGTATTGACGGTAGCTTCCATAGAAAAGACCTGTACTTTTTATGAAAAAATCCTTGGCATGGAAGTTGAGGCTTTTGGCAAGGGGCGCAAGGCCTTAAAGTTTGGAACTCAAAAAATCAATCTGCATGAGGCTGGCAAAGAATTTGAGCCAAAGGCAAGTAAACCGACAGCAGGTTCTGGTGACTTTTGTTTGATAACAAAGACCCCCATTGCAGAGGTGATAGCGCATTTATCATTGTGCGAAGTTAAATTGGAAGAGGGGCCTGTAAAACGTACAGGTGCTAAAGGCTCAATCACTTCAATATATTTCAGAGATCCGGATAAAAATCTGATTGAAGTGAGTACTTATGATTAGCCAGGCTTTCTATTGCTAAACAAGCTTGCCGGGGTTCATGATATTATCAGGATCCAGCGTTGTCTTTATTGAGCGCATAAGGCTTAGCTCCACAGGATCCTTTGTACTTGCAATCAGTTCCCTTTTAAGGCGGCCAACACCATGTTCTGCTGCAACCGAGCCATTCATTTTGATAACCAGCGCATGTATCAAAGCATTGATTTTAGGCTGTTCATTCAAAAATTCAGATGCATCCGCACCAATTGGTTGGGTTATATTATAATGTATGTTGCCATCGCCAAGATGCCCAAAGGTACATAATCTTGCATCTGGCATTTCATGTTTTATGATTTCATCTGCTTCGATCAAAAATCCCGGCACCCTATGAATTGGCACTGAAATATCATGCTTCATTGAGCCGCCTTCATGTTTTTGGGCAACAGGCATCATTTCTCGAATACGCCAAAAATCATCTGCCTGCGATAGGCTGGTGGATAACGCAGCATCATTGACGATATCATCATTAAAGGCGACTTCAAGAATAGCCTGAAGTGTTTCATCGCTGTCCTTTTGTGAACGATTGGATGAAACTTCAACAAGCACATGCCACGGATAAATTTCGCTCAAGGGATTACGAACATTCTCCATATGTTTAAGTGTAAACTCAAACGGGGTACGCGCCATCAATTCAAATGCCGTTAGACCGTACCCTGCAAAACTGGAGGCCTTGGCAAAAAGTTGAAGCGCATGATCAGGACTTTTCACACCGCAAAATGCAACAGCCTTGCCCCTGGGTTTTGGAAAGAGTTTCAAAACAGCAGCGGTAACAATACCAAGCGTACCTTCTGCCCCAATAAACAGGTCTTTTAAATCATAGCCCGTATTGTCTTTTTTCAAACGACGAAGTCCATTCCAAATCTCACCTGATGGCAGAACAACTTCCAGCCCCATCACGAGCGCACGCGTATTGCCATAGGCAAGTACGCCTGTACCCCCTGCATTTGTGGAGATATTACCCCCAATTTGGCAAGACCCCTGAGAACCCAGCGCAAGTGGAAACAGGCGATTATTATCATCTGCCAGTTTTTGAACGGTTTCCAAAATAACACCAGCCTCGCAAATGATCACATCGCCCTTGAGATCCAGTTCACGAATTTTATTCAACCGCTCCAGGGAAAGCGTAATTTGTGTACCGCTTTCATCTGCAATTGCGCCACCTACATGACCGGTATGACCGCCTTGAGGAACAATTGCAGTTTTGGTGTCTGCAGCGAGTTTTATAATGTCAGAAACTTCTTGGGTACTGGCAGGTTTTAAAACAAGCGGGGTGTTACCAATATACAGGCCACGATTTTCGTGTGTGTAATGCGTAATATCATCGGCTTGCGTAAGTGCGTATTGTTCGCCCACTATTTTGATGAACCGATGAATGAGTTCTTTATCCATTACGTATTCCTTGGCGCACTGGCACGTTGCAAACGATCATTAATCGCAATGCCTAGTCCTTCATTGGGAATGGGGGATACGCAAATCATTTTTACACCTGTCTCATCCAGTTGCCTTAACCCCAAATATAGATTGGCAGCAGCTTCGCGCAAGTTGCCTGATTTTGAAAGGTTGAAAATGATTTCTGCATCTTGTTTGCCAAAAGCCAACAGTGCTGCACCTTCATCACAAATCCTACAGTTTAGTTTAACACAAGCATTGGGTGCATAATGACTTTTCATCATTCCGGGTGCTTCAATTTTTCCTGATGCAGATATGCTGGCTGTGATACCCGTTACTTCTTCAATCATCTCAATCGTTATAAAACCAGGGCGTAAAATAGTGATGCGCTCACCTTCAACTTTTAGGATTGTGGACTCAAGCCCGACCTGACAAGGTCCATTGTCGATAATCATCAAATCTGTATCTTGAAATTGACTGGCAACATTGTGTGCATTTGTTGGCGAGATTTTACCGGATTTATTGGCACTTGGTGCCGCTAACGGACCGACCCTTTCACAATTTTAGAGCCTCGACATCGGGAGATTGGCGAATTTTATGTAGTTCAGGAACGTCGTGCGACGGATTTTGAAGCTTCAAAGGGTCGGTCGGGCAGTGCGTGCAGGGCGAACTTCTGCGGAAACAGATGAACAGACGGGCAAACACTTTCTGTTGAGACACATCAGAGACATTATAGAAAATCCGGGCCCGAGTTCTGAGGCTCGGTATTTTAGCCTGCTACTGCAGTCTTGTGTCTGGAGATCAATTAGGAGGGAAGAGTTCGGCGTTGCAACAACCGGGACTCAAACTCCCATTTCCAAGCATCCAATGCAAGGGTATTGCCATTTATTCAGCACTTATTTGCCTTCCTGAGATCACTAATTAAATTCTTCGGACCTGACCTCAGAATTGACTCCGATAGCTAATGGGGAAAATCATTCAGTCCGGTCATTTGCTCGAAAATATAACCGACAAATAGCAATCTGGAGAAGAAGAAAAAAAACTTGATCGTTTTGGTGACATAAAACGGGTTATTAGAGAATCATTTGTCTTTGCGCCAAAACGCCTCCCTCCGCAATCTCCCCCTCACGAGTAGTTTTTTTTCCGGCGAGCATGATTCCCCGGAAAGCTGCTTGACCCACCGCACTGGATATAAAAAAATAGTGAAGCCATAAATTCCGTGACTTTTTTTTTCTTTTTCCCGGCATGGTGCCCATCCAGCCGATATTAGCGGGCGGCTTCTTTTTGTCCCTGATTGTGAGTGCCCTGGGTGATGCCCAGTATTTCAATGGGGCTCCGGGTCAGATCCCATCGGGGCTCTTCACCTGCCCCAGCTCGGGATACCAGGTGCCTCCCGAGGCCATGTGCAACGGACGCGTGGACTGTCCCGGGGGTGAGGATGAAGCCAACTGCCAAGGGGCTCAGCAACAACAGCCCTTCCAGGACTACAGGGCTCCACAACAACAACAGGAGATGGTGAGAGAGAGAGCAACAGCGAAAGAGTCCCATAACAACTATGATACATCTTTTCTAAATGAAATGGCAATATTAAATTTTGATAGCAGCGTATCCGGCTATTGAGACTACTGCAGGGCTAGACTTTACGTGATATTTTTCAACATTTAGTTTCTCATGCTTTCGAAAGTTAAGAACAGATTGGTGGATTTAGTATGGATTTACGTCCTATCATAGAAATCAATCTATTGATGGTACGAACAATCTTGCACGTTTCAGATGCCCAGCTACGGGGACTATGGGAACTATGACTACGGTGGACCCAGTCCTGATTATGGGGTGATTCCAGAGTACGGAGAGCCGGCTAACAATGACAATGGGGGAAGCTCTTCTTCCCTTCCAGAAGCTGTCAACATCCCCCCGGGCTTCGTGAAGCTGCCGGACCAGTATCAGCAAAGAAGAACCACGGGAGCTGAGACTCAGCAACAGCAGCAGCAGTGGCAACCTCAACAGCAGCAGCAGCAGTGGCAACAACAACCGCAGCAACCTCCCGCGGGTCCATCTATGAATTTCCAAGAGTACCCGGGTAGGTGTTTACACAAATTGAGCAAGAATGTCCTTCTTTTTGTTTCTGAGGTTAAGACACTTTTTTACTATTATTTCGGACCCGCTGCTCGATTTTTTTTCCAGATTACGGTGATTATTACAATGGCTTGGACCCGAGCCAACCGCCCAATGGATTCCAGCCCAACCCTCTGCCTCAGCCTCTACCTCAGCCTCTACCTCAGCCCCTACCTCAGCCTCTACCTCCGACTCAACAAGGTATGAATAAACTTGATGAGACGCAAAATAAGACTAGCACCGTTTCTGCCTCTCTGCCACCGTACTAGACTTGGCATTTATAGAAAGTAATGTCTCCTTGAGCATACTTACTTTTAAATCTTTTACACGAATACCCTTAGGCCCCTCTTCACCCTGCGGCTACCTGCCTCAGCCAGCCCCTCCGATGCCACCACCAGGTGGAAACGGCGGGTGCCCCATCCCCTGGATAAGACCTGACAACATCTGGTACTATGACGCCAACAACCTGAGGTGCCAGCCATTCCAGGTAAACCAAATGTCACTACCCCGACCGGCCCTTTCGCAACTTTAAAGCTTCAAAATCAGTCGCACGACGGTTCCGAATTACATAAAATTAGCCAGTCTCCTGATCTCAAGGTTCTACAGTTGCGAAAATAGAAAATAACCAGCCTGATTTCACGTCTTTGTTTCTCATTAGATTCCTGGCTGCGGCGCCGGCAATGGTTGTCCGGGTATTTGTAGTAGGTCAGAGTCTCCTGTATTTTCTCATCAATTAGATCTGCCGCTTTTGGCAGCTTCATCTCACGAAGTTGCGATGAAATCGAAGATGCC
>CALFBM010000076.1 GCA_937951645.1 uncultured Rhizobiaceae group bacterium | reverse complement strand
ATCCAGGTTGGAAAGCGGTTCGTCAAACAGAAAGACAGCCGGCTCGCGAACAATTGCGCGCCCCATGGCAACACGCTGGCGTTGTCCGCCTGAGAGTTGTTTCGGTTTGCGATCAAGATAAGAATCCAGTTGAAGAAGTTTTGCGACTTCTTCAACCTTTTGATCAATCTCAGCCTTTGGAACCTTGGCGATTTTTAACCCGTAACCCATGTTTTGACGAACCGTCATATGCGGGTAAAGCGCATAGTTTTGGAAGACCATGGCGATATCGCGATCCATGGGTTCTTTATCATTTACACGAGTGCCAGAAATTGCGATTTCTCCATCACTCACAGTTTCCAACCCTGCCACCATACGTAAAAGGGTAGACTTGCCGCATCCTGATGGACCAACAATTACAATAAATTCGCCATCTGAAATATCAGCACTAACGCCGTGTATCACTTCAGTATTGCCAAACCGCTTCTTTACATCTTTGAGTTGAAGAGTTGCCATGTTATTTCTCGCTATCCACCAGTCCACGAATGAAGAGTTTTTGCATTGATACAACGATGATGACCGGAGGGATCATCGCCAGGATTGAGGTTGCCATGATAACTGGCCAGTCAGCTGTATCATCACCAGAAGGAAACATCTGTTTGATACCCATAACAATGGTATTCATTTCTGGATCAGTAGTAATCAGAAGAGGCCAAAGATACTGGTTCCAACCATAAATAAATAAAATTACGAAGAGAGCAGCTATGTTGGTCCTGCTCATGGGCAGAACAATATCAAGGAAAAATTGCATGGGTCGTGCACCATCCACACGTGCCGCTTCAGCCAGTTCATCAGGGATTGTCATAAAAAACTGCCTGAATAGAAAAGTCGCTGTTGCAGATGCAATCAGTGGAAAAATTAACCCGGAATAGCTGTTAAGCAAACCAAATCCTGCAATCACTTCATAAGTGGGAACAATCCTTACTTCTACTGGTAACATCAACGTTATGAAGATCATCCAGAAAAAGGTTTTACGGCCAGGAAACCGGAAATAAACGATTGCAAAAGCGGATAAAAGGGAGATGGCTATTTTGCCAACTGCAATGCCAATGGCCATGATCAAAGAGTTTGCGAGCATTGTGGAAACAGGCACATTAATACCTGAAAACAGTGCGCGTTTATAGTTTTCAAAGAAATACCCACCAGGCAACAGTGGCATGGGTGGGGAAGCAATTTCCGACTGCGTGACAGTTGAAGCAACAAATGCGAGCCAGATCGGGAAAAATACAATCAAGATACCAAGGATCATCAAGGCATGGGTGAGCCAAAGTGACTGACCTCTCTTCTCAACCATTCCGGTGGCTTCTATTTTTGATTTATGAGCCATCAGTAATGAACCCGTTTTTCAATAAACTTGAACTGAATAATGGTCAAAGCACCCACCACGACCAGCAATATTACAGACTGGGCCGCCGATGACCCAAGATCCTGACCAACAAATCCATCTGAAAATACTTTGTAGACCAGAATGGTTGTCGTTTGTTGTGGCCCTCCGGAAGTAATGGTGTGAATAACACCGAAGGTTTCAAAGAAGGCGTAAACAACATTAACGACAAGAAGGAAGAATGTCGTCGGCGATAGAAGGGGCAGTACAATTGTAAAAAACCGCCGCCAGAAATGTGCTCCATCTATTGCGGCGGCCTCAATGACAGACCGTGGCACGGCTTGAAGAGCAGCATAGAAAAACAGAAAATTGTAACTGATCCTCCCCCAGGCAGAGGCAACTACTACAAGGCCCATGGCTTCGGCTTCGTTTAGAACATGGTTCCAGTCATAGCCCAATTGCCCCAAATACCACGAGACGACACCGACACGTGTATTAAACATAAAGAGCCACAGCACGCCTGCAATTGCAGGCGCAACGGCATAAGGCCAAATTAACAAGGTTCGGTAAACACCTGCTCCTTTTATCAAGCGATCCGCAATCACCGCAAGAAACAACGCAGGCACCATGGAGGTCAGGGTAACGAGAGTTGAGAAAATTGCAGTAGTAAGGAAAGACGTTCGATAATATTGATCTGAAAAGAGGAACTCAAAATTACCCAGGCCAACAAATTGTGATGATAATCCAAATGGATCCGGAATAAATAACGACTGCCAAATTGCTTGTCCTGCCGGATAGAAAAAGAAGATGGCTGATATTAATATCTGAGGTAAGACAAGCAAAAGTGGCAATAGCCAACCTTTAAACGTTACGCGATTTTCCATGGTGATTTCAGTCCGGTTTACAAGCAAGTATGATGGCGACAATCAATGCCGCCATCATCAAGAATCATATTTACTTGTTGGCTTGTTCGAAACGGCGCAATAATTTATTGCCTCGCTCAACTGCGCTATCCAAAGCCACTTGGGCAGTCTTGTCTCCAGACCAAACTGCTTCAAGTTCTTCGTCAATAATACCGCGAATCTGATCAAAAGAACCAAGTCTCAAGCCTTTTGAATTGGCAGTTGGTTCTTTGGTCATCATTTGGGTAACCGCGATGTCAGTCCCTGGATTGGATTCATAGAATCCGTCTGCCTTGGTTTTTTCTCCAGCAGCAATGGTAATAGGCAGGTATCCGGTATCCTGGTGCCACTTGGCTTGAATATCAGTTGAAGACAGGAAGTTAAGGAATTGGGCAACACCCTTATATTCTTCCGCCTCATGACCTTCCATCACCCAAAGGGAAGCACCGCCGATGATTGTATTTTGTGGCGCACCTTCGGCACCTTCCCAATAAGGCAGCGGCTTGACACTAAAATCAAATTTGGCTTCTGCCTTTATGCCTGCGTAACCCGCAGAGCTTTCAGTGAATAAAGCACACTCACCAGCACGGAAATTTGCTCCGCCTTCATTACGACGACCAGCATAGATGAACTTTCCATCCTTGGCCCAGTCCCCCATGGTTTGAACATGTTTGACATGTGTTGGGCTGTTAAAGGTTAACTCGGTATCAAGGCCTGCAAAACCATTGTCCTTACTGGCAAAGGGTATGTTGTGGTAAGAGGAAAAGTTTTCCAGATGTATCCAGCTTTGCCAAGCCGTAGTTAATGGACATTTACCTCCTGAAGCCTTCAACTTATCAAGCACTTCACCCACATTTTGCCAGGTGGAGAGATCAGTATCAGGATCAACACCTGCAGCTTTCAACGCATCCTTGTTAACCCAGAGAACGGGAGTGGATGAATTAAATGGAAGGGACAGCATGTCGCCATTCGTGCTTGTATAATAGCCTTTCACAGATCCGATATAGGCATTTGGATCAAAGGTGGCACCAGCTTCGGACATTACCTGATAAACTGGTTTGATAGCGCCTTTCGCTGACATCATGGTTGCAGTTCCAACCTCAAAAACCATCAAAACATGTGGTTGTTCCTTGGCGCGGAAAGCTGCAATTCCTGCATTGAGGGTTTCAGAGTAATTACCTTTATGAGAAGCTACAACCTTGTAAGCACCTTGGCTGGAGTTAAATGTTTCTACCTGCTCGGCAACGAGTTCTCCCAAACGACCTGTAAATGCATGCCAGAATTGAACTTCTATCTGGGCATATGCTGATAATGGTAAACACGAAATAGCGCCTGCGAGTAGTGCGCTAGCGATTGATTTTCTCATAGTTTCCTCCGTAAGATTCTCTTTAAAATATTTTAAAGATGCAAGTCCTCTACAAAGTTAATACTACAGTTCTAAGACAGTCAAATGAACAGCGAACCGGGATTTGAATTCCAATGTATCAAACAATTGACAATCTCAAGCGACAGTTGCAATTCCGTTTGTGCAAATAATTGCAAAATAGATTGACTTAAACTTGTTACATCAATAGCGGATTATTTAAATATTGAAGCTTTATTCGTACAATCTTTTACGAGAGAATTTTTAAAAGAATAGAAAAATAAGGTTCAAAAATGACAACTTGATTTTAGGCTTTAAATTAAATTGGAAATTTATTTTTTTTAAGAAACTCCCAAATTGTTATATTTAAATTGCCTATATCCTTAATGGCTTTCCTCAATTGATCCAGTTCGTTTTGGTCAATGTGATCAAGTTTTCCATATTTGATTTCATTTTTTTTATCAAATATCTTCATTAAAATTGTTGCCGCCTGTCCAGACTCATTGTCAAACGAATATATACAATGATTATATTTGTTTTTGATTTTTATGATATCTGACATGGATTTAGTAATTTGAAGAACTTCAGTACGCAAATTCTTTTGTGATTTTTTTCTTTTTGAAAGTCGTTCTACAAGGGAGAGGCGTGCACGTGTTGTGTTCAATGTTAAAAAAATAATTGATGAAGTTTCTTTGTCTACTTTAGTAAGGCCGGCTATTATATGTATGAGTAAGCTTTCAGTATTCGTAAACGAGTAATTCAATTGTCCGAGCAATGAAAACAGCTCTTCAAAAAATGGCAATTGATGTTTGTAGGTTTCTTTTTTCAAATACTGTGGCCCATACTACCTGCACCTAAAAATATTGCAGTAGCTTCTGTTCTGTTTGTTACATTCAACTTTGAGATAATATGATGCAGGTGCAGTTTTATCGTATGTTCAGATAAACCTAATTTGTCAGCTATAATCTTGTTTTGCTGACCTGCAGCGACAAGTTTTAAAACATCAATTTCCCTTGCCGTGAGTTTTGATAAACTGTCAGCTGAGGGTTGGTCACTGTAATTATTTATCTCCGAACCTTTCAATTCCTGCTCACGAATAATAGGGGAAGTGTTATCCTGTGGGTCACCAATACTGAATAATTCTGGTGAAATATATTTGCCACCAGCCAGAAGCAGTTTTATCACTGCTAACCACACATCAAGTCTAACGTCCATCGGCAAGTGGCTATCGAATAAATTATCAAATGCTTTCAGATTTTGAATTGATGTTGGCTTGTTGTGGTAAGCAAGCACAAGCAATTGACTTGGAAAGAGATCACGTATGGTTTTTTCAAGATTTACAGATTGACTGCAAAGTTGCTCATGAACAATGATCATGTTGACCAGATTAATGTCAGAAATACTCAATGCACCCAAAGAGGTGCAAGTTTCGCTTTGTCTAATATTAAAATCCGGAAACTCTACGCTGAGTGCGCGCACAAAACAGTTGGAAAATTTTTGCTGTGGCCTAATGATAAGAATGATGTCTTTTTTATCATCAGTATAGTTAATTTCAAATTGACTTATAAGGTGGTTCTCAGGCATGTGCTAACCCTAGATTTATCACCCCTTTAAGTTACAAGTTCTCAAAACTATATTTTATTTGATTATAGATATCCTCATCTTACAAAACCAGAAAATTTAGTTCTTTGCCAATATTACAACACATTTGATAGATGAGTAAATATATCAATATGTTTATATTCAAAATGATTATAAACATGAGAAAATATGTTTTATTACAGTTACTTAAATAGCTTTTCCTGTAATTTTAAGATCCCCAGGCAACAAAGGATTTATAATCGTTATTAAACTTATTCCATGAAATATACATCATTTAGCCATATTTATTTTTTTGTAAGGCATTTACAGGGTGCAGGATTTTTTTTTAAGTAATGGCAATCTGAAATTAGTTAACAAAATCTTAATTATACGCACCGACCAAATTCAATATTGCGGTACTAGCTCTAATTGGCAGCTTTTCAGTTTGCATAACTTCGCAAAAGATAGAGCACCGCAAGTTGCGGCATCCAGACAACACAGACAGCACTAGCGCTTGACCCAATTGGGCAGCGAAGAATCGAACTTTGTCTGCTGGACCGTAACGCCGTGGTTTTAAACGAGTGCATTGCACTCATAACCAACGACGATAGCTGAATGTCACCTGATAGAAGAAATAGTGACGAAGCTGTCCAAACCGAAAGGGAGGACATCATGTCCAAGCAACAATATCTATTCTGGCCTTGGGGTAATAACAACCAAAGCCAGGGACAAGATCAAGACCAAGGACAATTACAAGGCCAGGCTGAATTACAGGCCCAATTACAAGGGCAAGCTGAACTGCAGGCCCAAGGTCAAGATCAGGGCCAGGATCAAGGTCAGGGCCAACATCAAGGTCAGTCCCAATATAGCCATAATGGAAACCATAACAGTAATGGCAATGCCAATGGTAACGCCAACGGCAATGTTAACGGTAATGCCAATGGTAACCTTAACTTGAATGGTAACGTAAACCACAACAACAATACTGCTGAGAATAGTGCAACCAATACAGCCAGTAATACAGCAACCAACACAACTTCTGTTAACACAACGGTAAGTGTTGGTCTTGATGGCTGGGAGCCAAGTGACGATGATTTCGCAGATATTGATCTTAGCGAACACGCCAGTGTTGATACCCTAATCGTCAACCGTGACGGTACTATTGACTATGATCCGGGCGATGATGTGAATTTGGATAATATTCTCAATAATTCACTTAACGGTATGGGTAATGACAATGGTTTTGTCATGAACCAAAGTTCTCATCTTGTAGACAACGACCAACTGCATGATCCTGATGTAACCAACAATGATGCATTTAACCAAAATGGCAATGCCCATGGTGGCCATGCTTATGCAGATGATGGGATTGATGCTGAAGCTGAAGGCGGCTCAGGTGGTGATCATGCTTATGCAGACGGCGCTGCTGGTGCATCTGGTGGTTCAGCTCATGGTGGCCTATCTGCCAGCCTCGGCGGTATCGGTGGTTCAGCTCATGGTGGCCATGCTTATACAGGTGCAATCGGTACTGGTGGAGCTGGTAATGGATCTGGTGCTGGCCTGGGCGGGCTTGGTGTCGGCGTTGGCGTTGGTGCAGATGCAGAAGGTGCTGGTGGCACAGGCGGTGCTGGTGGTGCTGGCGGTGGCGGAACTGGTGGTAACGGCGGTGCCGGAGGTGCTGGCACAGGTGGTGCTGGTGGCGATGGTGGTGACGCTGGTGATGGCGGCGATGCAGCAGCTGCAGGTGGTGGCGGAGGTGGAATTCCATTCCCGATCCCACTCCCTGGCGGTGGCAGTGATGGCGCTGCTGCACCTGGAGGTGCTGGTGGTGCAGCTGGAGAGGGTGCCGAAGGTGGTGCTGGGAACGGAGCCATTGGTGGTGCTGGAGGTTCAGGAGCTGCTGCGGCTGGAGGACTTGGTGCTGCAGGCGGAGACTCTATCGGTGGTGATGGATTTGGTGCAGGCCTTGGTGCAGGTATCGGTCTAGGCGCAGGACAAGGCATGGGTGGAGACGCTGGTGCAATTGCTGCAACTCATGTTGGCGAAGCAATGGCTGGTAACGGCATGGGTGGTCAATCATCCGTTGGTGCTGCTACTGGTGGTGCAGGTGGTGCCGGTGGTGCCGGTGGTACAGCAACCACAGGTGCTGGTGGCGCTGGTTCATCTGGAGGCAGCTGGGCTTCTCATGTTGGGGATGACGCAATCCTTAATGGAATATCGGAAGCCTCTGCAGATGCTGCAATTGATACTACAGCATTTAACCAGAGCATTGTTATGGGTGCGAATATCCTTGGCAACACTGTCGATATGACAGTTGTTGGTGGAGATTTCACAAGCACACTAACAGGCGATGATTCTGCATAAAATAATCAGGTGCCGGAGAAAATTTCTCCGGCACTTTGCTTTTTGGTTTCAAGATATTTTGGGTTTCTAACCAGGGGATGTAACTTTTATATTAAGGATTTTGTAAGGTGTCTGTAGATCCAACCACAGAATTTATCTCACACTTCATTGGCATTTTTAGTCTCACAAGTGAGCAAGTCAGGATGAGACTTGAGTATGAAGAATTTACCGCGCTAACTTCACAAGATGTAGAGCCGTCAGAACTCCTCAATGTTAATATACAAATTCGTGCACCTTATCATCTGCGCGACTATGTACCGGATCTCAAATATACTCCTGCTGATCACTACATTGCACCATTATATGTATACTCGAATGTATTTTATAATTTTCCTGAAATTTATGTTCCATTTGATTACTTTGACACAGGTGGTTTCCATCAATTTCCATTCTTTTCAGGAGGAGGCGGGTCTAATACACTCTTGATCCCTCCTAATCCTCCCGGTTCGCTAGCTGTTGTACTGAAGCAAGCCAATTATCTGGAAGATAACGATTATTATTCAAATTTGAATAATTATACAGGGTATGGTTTTGGCTATAATCATGGATACGCGCTTGATTATTTGATTGCCCAAGCGAATGTCAGCGGCTTTAGAGGCACACTTTCACCAGCATCTTCAGAAGAAGCAATTCCGCAAATGGTAGAGCAAATTGAAATTGAAGCCCGAGACTATGCTGTGACTGTCGAAAAGAGTGAAAATGTATCAATCTTTTCTGAAGATGAAATTATCGGAGTTCATGTAAATGGTGAAATAGTATCAACACCGCCATTGCTTGCCGATTATCTTCCTGCCGCACATCAAGAACAAACTGAGGCAGATGAAGACACACAAGATATTTCATATGTCGAGGGAGGAAAAGCCCTTGAATTTGCTTCAGGCACCACACTTGAAGCAGGTGCTAATATTTTAGTGAACCAAGTTACAATCACAAGCGTGTGGAATTCCAGTGCTGTACTTGCCGTGACCGGTGATAGTCATGACTTAAATCTCATAAGCCAGCTTAATATCTGGAATGATACAGATCAAACCTATGACATGCTTATGAATAATATCACATCAAGCACAAATCAGACCCAAGCTTACAATATAGCGCTTGTAACACTTACTGCTCAAAACCTGGAAACAGATTTTGAGGAACAGGGCGATGAATTGGTATTTCCTGCCCAATGGGCAGTTACCCGTCTTGATGCAAATCTTGTGTATTTGAATTGGGTTGAACAAACTAACTTCGTCTCAGATAGTGATATTCATGTTTTATCTTGTTCAGGTTCTGAAACATTCTTGGTTACAGGTGGTAATACGGTAACAAATTCACTTTCATTTTTTGACCTGGGTCTGCAATATGATTTGATTGTTGTCGGCGGCAATTATTACAATGCAAATGTTATTCTTCAAACCAACATCATGCTGGATAATGATTTTCTTTATGTTGAAGGTGAGGAGAATTCTGACTTTAATTTTTCAGCAAGCGGTAATTTACTATGGAACCAGGCAACTATTGAGTCATTTGGGTCGACAGACTTTGATGCCCTGCCTGATAATTTCATGCAGCTGGCAGAGAGCTTGTCCACTGGATCAGATTTGGTGGGGCAGGATATATTAAACGATGCTATATTTGCTGGGCTGTTGGGGCTCAATATCTTATATATTGATGGTGATATTCTTGATTTTCAATACATCAACCAGACTAATATTCTCGGTGACAGTGATGAAGTTTCCATTCTTGCAAATGAGTATGCAGAAAACTCTGATATCGATTGGGAAATTTCAACGGGCAATAATGCCATTATCAATGTAGCTACAATTGTTGATGTCGGTCCTGATGCAACAGTGCTCGTTGGTGGTGAGCAATATTCGGATGAACTGATTTTTCAGGCAGAGCTGGTTCCTGACATACCGATGAATACCAATGATAACGACCTTGTTTCTGAAGCTGTGGTATTTCTGGTTGATGACATGCTTGAAACAGAAAATGTGCAAAACCCAGTACCTCATGCCGTAGAATCTCAAAACACATCTGATGTGGACTTGATGCAAACTATGCTGAGTTAAAAGAGGAAAATTGTAATGAGTATGCATAAGAAACCTGGCTGGCCAATAATAAATTTTTCTCCGAAAAAGGCTGGCTCAAGCGACAGCAATAGCAAATCTTCCAAAAAACAAACTGAGAATATGTTAAACTCTACAAGAACAGATAACGAAGATCTGCTGGTAGAAAAAATAAAAACTGCTGCCAATAAGCTTAAGGCATCTATTGAAGAATCCAGTCAAGAATCAGATCCGTCCTCAGATACTAAAAATACTGAAGCGCCTCACATGAAAACTATTGAAGGAGAAACCGGGCCTATCAAGGCACATGAGGGTAAGGACCCTGACTCGCAAACCCTGAGCAAAATTAGTGCCAACGGAAAATTTCACAAACGGCTTGGCCCAGTAGATTTTTCCAGTAGCCTTAAATCCTGTATTTGGACAGTTCGCAAAAACCTTAGTGTCGTAATGTTGTTTACATTTGCGACCAATATTCTTGTTTTGGCTATCCCTATTTATCTTTTTCAGATATCTGACCGAATTTTGACCAGTCGGTCTGTCGATACTTTGATCATGCTTACGATAGTAATTTTGAGTGCTGTTATTTTGCAAGCTGTATTTGACGCAGTGCGCAGGTTTATACTGATGCGTACGGCAGTGGAGGTAGCCACAAAACTTGGGTCACCAATTTTAAGTGCAGCGGCGAGAGCATCGCTTTATAGTTCCGGTCGTGAGTATCAAACATTGGGAGACTTGCAGCAACTGCGTTCCTTCCTTGTATCTGGTACACTTTTATCATTTTTGGATATGCCTTTCGCACCATTGTTTATAGTTGTAATTTTTTTAATTCACCCACATTTGGGCTCGATTGTTGTAGCCACTGCCTTACTGTTGTTTTTGATTGCATTGTTGAATCAAAGATTGACTGCAGGCCCTTTTGGCGAGGCAAATATAGCTCAAAGTAAAGCAAACCTTCACCTGGATTCGATGTCCAGAAACTCCCAGATTATCAATGCACTCGCAATGATTCCTGAAGCTGTTCATATTTGGGGAAGAGATACGGCACACTCACTTAAGGCCCAGGTATTGGCACAAGACAGGAATATTATTTCTGCATCAATATCAAAGGGTATTCGTCTGCTAACACAGGTGGGCATGCTTGGTTGGGGCGCATATCTTGCGATTGGAGGAGAGATAACGGGTGGAATGGTAATTGCAGCATCCATTGTTGCGGGTAGGGCACTGGCGCCAATTGAGGGAGCAATTGAGGGTTGGAACCAGTTTTTATTATCACGTTCGGCTTACGGACGAATTTCAGCTTTGTTGAAAAGTTCTCCGCTTGCATTTGAGCGCTTAAATTTACCGCAGCCTGAGGGACGACTGGATGTCGAGCGTTTGCTTTATGTTCCTCACGGAACAAAGAGCGTTGTTTTAAATGGAGTCAGTTTTACGCTAATGCCTGGAGACTCCTTGGCTGTTATTGGAAATTCCGGTGCTGGTAAAACCACACTTGGCAAAATGCTTGTCGGGTCAATATTGCCTAATTCAGGGAATGTCAGACTTGACTTAATGGACTTGCGTAACTGGGATCAGCGTCAATTTGGTGAGAATATTGGTTATTTGCCACAAGATGTGCAACTTTTTCCAGGTAGCATCAAATTGAATATTGCAAGGATGCAGGAATCTGCAAACGACGATGATATATATCAAGCGGCAACACTTGCTGATGTTCATGAAATGATTGCAAGTCTTCCTGAAGGGTATGAAACAATTGTTTCAGCTGATGGCTCGCCACTTTCAGGCGGACAAAAACAACGCATTGCCTTGGCACGTGCTTTTTTTGGTACCCCACGGATGGTCATACTGGATGAACCCAATTCAAATCTGGATTCTGCTGGTGATGCTGCGCTCGCAAGGGCAATTAATCATGCAAAAAATCACAAGATTACGGTTGTTTGCATAACTCAAAAATCGTCGATTCTTCAATGTGTGGATAAAATAATGCTGTTGGCTAACGGAACAATTTCAATGTTCGGTTTAAGAAATGAAGTCTTGCAATCACTTGCCCAACAACGTCAGCAAACGGCACATGCAGCTTCTCCGCCATCACTTCATCCAGCAGGAGGAATGGCATGACCACACTCCCAGCAAGATTAGATACAGCTTCGGATTGGTATTCGGAAGTTCCCCGCTCAATAGGAAAACACACGGTCTTTGGTGTCATGTTAATGGTTTCGGCATTGGGTGGGTTTGGCTATTGGGCATTTACCGCACCATTGGCGGCGGCTGTGATTGCACAGGGAAGTTTTGTTGCAACGGGGCAAAACAAGATCATCCAGCACCTTGAAGGCGGGATTATCAAGGAAATTCTCGTAACAGAAGGACAAAATGTTGTTGCCAATCAACCCTTGTTGAAATTGGATGAAACGGCCGCTCTTGCAAACAAGCGGCAACTGTTATTGCGCCAGATCAGACTGGAGGCAATCAATTCCCGGCTGCTGGCAGAGTCTCAACAATTATCAGATATTGAGTTTCCTCAGTTTCTAAAGGTACGTCGTGATGATGCAGAAATAAATGCAATTTTGGAAAGCCAATTACTGAACTTTAGGGGTTCAAGACGTAAGCTTGAAAGTGACTTGCAACTTTTGGAAAGTAATACGGCGTCCTTAAGATTTCGATCAAATGGATATGTGCAACAAAAGATAGCAACAGAACTACAGTTAAAAATATTGAAGGAAGATTTGGCTAGTAAAAAAGTTTTGTTCAAGCGTGGGTTTGTTCGCAAACCGGAAATCAATGCGATAAGGAGAGCCGTTGCAGAAGCAGAAGGACAAATTGCCAGACTTTCTGCACAGGTGGATGAAACCGATACTCAAGCAGAAAGATTGAGTGAGCAGCTTTTGCAAGCTATTGAAAGTTACCGGCAAGCAGCGCTTGATGAATTGCAAAGTATCGAGGCAGAATTGGATAGCGTGCGCGAACAAGCAAGAAATGCCGAGGATATTTTACGACGTTCTGTCATTAGTGCTCCGGTATCAGGTACGATAGTGCGTTTGTATTATAATACTGCAAGTGGCGTGATTGAAGGTGGCAAAAGCATTGTTGAGATTTTACCCAGTGGAGTGCCGCTTATTATAGAAGCTCAAGTACCTCGTACAGAAATTGACAGTATTAGAATCGGACAAGATGCCATTGTGCGTTTAACAGCTCTTAATCAAAGAACCACACCTATATTACAAGGCAAGGTTTTGTATGTGTCTGCTGATTCATTGCCAGACAAAAATAACAAGATTGATGATCGTGAAATATATATTGCACGCATGTCTCTACCCGCAAGCGAGATTAATCGCATACCCGGGTTTGCGCCGACACCTGGCATGCCAGCAGAAATTATGATTAAAACAGCGGAACGTACGTTTTTTGATTATATTACACGGCCTATTGCAGACAGCATGTCTCGTGCCTTTAGAGAGAAGTAAGTCCTGCCGATAGTTGGATATATTCTATTATGCATACAGTACACAAAGGCGTCGACTTGCCGCCTTTGTGAGTATGGACACATACAAATAAATCTTATTTTAAAGCTTCATCCGTAATGTCAGAGGTCCATGCGCCTTCAGGCTTTTTTGTGATTACGGGATCAGAACCTGCTGACAGTAAGGTTGCAACTGTACGCTCATAATCAGCTTCGCTTAAAGCGCCATTTGAACCTGCAGTAAGTTTTGCTATTTCACCCATCATGCGCTTTTGGTGTTTTTCTGTTTGCGCACCTGATGCATCATTTTCAAGCACAATTTCTGCAGCTTCATCAGAATTTGCTTCTGCATACTTCCAACCCTTCATGGAAGCACGAACGAAACGAACCATCTTGTCCTTGAAAGCTGCGTCCTTGAGATTGTCTTCCAATACATAAATGCCATCTTCCAAGGTAGCTACACCTTCGTCTTCATATTTGAAAGTGATCAGGTCATCAGCAGAAAGGCCCGCATCAATGATCTGCCAATACTCATTATATGTCATTGTGGAAACACATGCAGCTTGCTTTTGAAGGATAGGATCAACATTGAAGCCTTGCTTGAGAACTTTAACACCACCCTCAGAACCATCCGTTTTGATGCCCAGTTTACTCATCCATGAAAGAAATGGATATTCATTGCCAAAGAACCAAACGCCTAATGTTTTACCTTTGAAATCTGCAGGTGATGTAATGCC
>CALFBM010000075.1 GCA_937951645.1 uncultured Rhizobiaceae group bacterium | reverse complement strand
GGAGGAATTGAATAGGTTGCGGTAGCATGAGCAACAAGTGTTTTGTTTTCTTTTGAGCGAATTGATATCTCACATACAGCAAGGCGCTTGCCAAGCTTTAACAATACTGCATCGGCAACCAAATCCCCTTCGGGCTTGGATATAAAGTTGATATTCAAGTTGGTTGTTACTGCAAGCGCAACCTTGCCAATATGCGCTAGAATAATCAGATAACTGGCACAATCTGCAAGTGTGAACATGGTCGGGCCGGAGACGGTTCCCCCTGGTCGCAGATGCGCTTGTGTAATTTTCATGGAGATGGAAATTTTGCCTGTTTCAAGATTATCAACCTTAAAACCATAATCAGCAACTTGGGGAAAAACCTCTGCAATATAATCGGTTACTTCCTTGGCAGTCATTTCTAATTGCATTGCGACTTATTCCTTGAATTCACGAATAAAATATTAGCCTGTACAACCAGCCCATGCAATTATGCAATTTAGCAAAATCAATTGGTATAAAAGCAGAGAACACCCAAATGAATGACGTTAAACGTGACTCACCTTCTTTTCATAGAAATATAGAGCCCATTACGCAAAAACTTCATGAAATTCTTTCCAAGGACTACCAGCACATCCTTGAGATTGGCAGCGGCTCTGGGCAACATGCAGCAAGATTTTCAAAAGAATTTCCTGCCATGAAATTTCAACCAACCGACTATGACGCAGAAAACCTTGCCAGTATTAATAGCTGGTGTGAAGACCGTTTGAATGTCTTACCAGCGATAAAACTGGATGTAACCCAAAACAACTGGTTCGCCTCTGAGTGCGAAAAATTCGACGCGCTATTTTGCTTCAATGTTATTCATATAACGCCCTGGGAAGTTACCCAAACAATCTTTAATCATGGTAGCAAATATATGAAGGATACTTGTCAGATCATGTTTTATGGCCCGTTTAAAGTTAATGGCAAGCAGACAAGCGCGAGTAATGAAGAATTTGAGAATTGGCTTAAGGAAAAAGACAATTCTTACGGTATTAGAGATATAGCTGATATTGAGTTGGAAGCGAAGTTGAACGGTTTCAAGCTTCATCAAGGTCATGCCATGCCAGCAAACAATTTTCTAAATGTATTTTCCCGTGCCTGAAAGGAATTTAATAAAATCTAACGCTGATTTAACGCCCAGTCATAAACATAAGAATTTATCCTGGTTTTGCCTGCAAGTTTCTGCTTTAGATTATCATTTGCATATTGTTTGATGTGCTTTAGAACTCCCTTCTCGCCACCAAAATCTTGCGAGTACCAAAAGTAAATTTTGGATGCAACAAGCTTTCCGTCTATAATATCAATCCCGCGTGGATGATTTATAAATTTGACAGCAGCACTGTTTAATTGCGTATTCAATGTCTTGCCCTTGTAAGCTTTGGCTCCCAGATTCGGGCAACTTACAGCGGCACAATTAAACGCATAATGCAGGCGTGGATCATTCCAGATTGGTCGAACGATACCATTTTCTATTGTATCCAAAGTCAGCGTCTGCCCGTTTACTTTTGCAATATTATCGTTGAAAGGTCCCTTTAAATCCAATGGATTGGATTTAATATCAAGGATCGATTTAATAGGGTAATTTTCCAAGCCGACATTGACCGTGCTGGCATTGTATAAATTTAGCCAAAAGGCATATTGCTCATTCCGGTTAAGCGTCGTTACATCTGTTGCCTGCAATTGGGCAAGATATGTTTGTAGTGTTTTTTCATCTGTACTACGAACGCTTTTATAAGCTAAACGGTTAATTCCGCTTGCATCTGTTTTAAGATATTTTGCAAGAAATCCATCCCATGCCGAGTGATCAATTTCAAGTGTGGATGACGGGTCGTGTTTCTTCCATAATGGATTTGCCAGTTTTGATTTTGCAACAAATGCTTTTTCGATTGCCAGCTGCGCATGGCTAAAGGTTGGAACTAAAGCCATGGATAATATTAGCGCTACAGAAATTAAGACCAGTTTTTGGAGTTGCATTTTGTATCCGATGAAAGCTGACTTTTATCATGTCAATAATCGTATCTTGCGATTAAATGTCGATACAACTCCTCGCACAATTTTGTTAAATGCAATCGCGTTTACGTTATCCAGTTTGGTTTTCTTTTTTCAAAGAACGCCCCAACGCCTTCAAGAGCTTCAGGTGTTTCCCACGCGTCTGCAAGTGCTGTTGCAGAACGAAGCATTGCAGCTTCATCAATAACAGACCCCAGCGATCTTGCATAAGCCTTTGCTTTTGCAACTGCGCCTGGGGCTGTAGACATATAGGGAAATATTTCTGCCTCAATGGCATTATTCAGCTTGTCTGCCGGGACTGCATTGGCAAGCAAATCCAGATGAACTGCTTCTGCACCATCAAAACGTCTTCCCGACATGAATACACGCCTGGTCTTGCCTTCTCCCATACGTGCTACCACATAAGGACTGATTGTTGCAGGGATTAAACCAAGGCATGTCTCTGTTAATGCAAATTTTGCGTCTTCAACACCGATTGCAACATCGCATACAGCCATCATCCCAATGCCTCCACCATAAGCCTGGCCTTGTACCCGTCCAATAAGTGGCTTGGGTAATTCGTTTAAAGCTCGCAGCATGGTTGCAAGCTTCATGGCTTCTTCAATACGTGTTTCACGGCTTGCTGAAAACTGCTCACGCATCCAGCCCAAGTCCCCCCCCGCACAAAAGCTTTTACCTTCGCCCGTCAGAACTACCGCTCGAACCTTGTTCTCACCGCCTAATACCCTTGCTGCTTGTGTCAGCTCTGCAATCATCTTTGCTGACAAGGCATTATGTTTGTCCGGCTGGTTGAGAGTTAGTGTTGCAACACCACGTTCATCTGTTTCAATTCGGATGGTTTCATAGTTCATGATTGTTTCCCGTTTGATCTCTCAAAGACAAAGCAAAAGTCTCGGCTTGGTTCAGTTTTGCGAGATTAATACCCGTGGCAAATCCTTTATCATTTAGCAATTGCACTACCGCGCCTGTTGCAACATTGCCCGCGGCACCTGGCGCATAAGGGCATCCTCCCAACCCGCCGACTGAAGCATCAAATGTGCGCAAACCCTTTTCAAGACTCACTTCAATATTCAACAGCGCGCGTCCGCTTGTATCATGATAATGACCAGCAAGTTTTTGTGCCGGAACGACCTCAAGAACAGCATCCAGCATTGCTGAAATTTTTTCTGGCGTTGCCTGGCCAATCGTATCGCCAAGAGAAATTTCATAACAGCCAACCGCTAATAATTGTTCGGCCATCCAGGCAACTTTATCAGGCGGTGTTGGCCCGTCATATGGACAATCTGAAACACACGAAATGTAACCACGCACTGGAATACCAGCTTCATGGGCTGCTTTTGTAATGGGAATAAACCGTTCGATGGTTTCAGCAATCGACGCATTTACATTTGCCTGGCTAAAGCCCTCACTGGCTGAACCAAAGATTGCAACTTCATCAGCATCTGCTTTTTTGGCAGCTTCATAGCCTCTCATATTGGGTGTTAAAACTGCATAGCTAATCTCAGGTCGTCTCATAATGCCAGCCATCACTTCGCTTGCATCTGCCATTTGCGGAACCCACTTTGAGGAGACAAAAGCGGTTGCCTCAATCTTTGAAAACCCGCAGTCTGACAATATGTTGATAAGCTCAATCTTTTGATCCGAAGGGATCATGACTTTCTCATTTTGCAAGCCATCACGTGCACCAACTTCAAAGAGGGTTACATGGGTTTGATCAACCATTAACTTCTTCCAGTGCAATCAAGATCATTCCATCTTCCACCTGGCCGCCTGCACTCACATTTAATGATGCAATGATGCCATCGCGCGGTGCAGTTAGTGTATGCTCCATCTTCATTGCCTCAAGAATAATCAACGCATCACCTTCACTAACGTTCTGGCCTGAACTTATGTTAACCTGTTTCACCAATCCGGGCATGGGTGCAATTACGATGTTGCTGTCATCTGTACTTCCACCCGAACCTTCAAGTAGATCAGGAACGGTAAATTCAAATGTTCCTTCATCCGTGAAAATTGCCACCTTGCTTTTGAAGCCATACGTCTCAGGAGTATCTGAGTCTAATCTGCACTCCAAATCAACAAACCATTTTCCAAAACCAGCCTCATCACGTTTCACACAGCATTGCCAAATATTCCCATGACGACGGATGCGCACTTCGAAAGCTTCATCATTATAATATAATTTTTGTGTCCAGACAGGCGCTTTCCAGTTTGAAAAGCCTGCAAGAATGGCAAACGCATCCGTTTCACCCATGCCAATATCCACACCTTTACAATTTGGAACAAACGGCATTTGAAGTGCCTCTTTTGCAGCCAGTGCAATTAGTTCATCAGGTAATTCAATCGGCCTGGTTAGACTTTCGATATCGCGTTCAATTAAACCTGTATCAACTTCACCTTGGGCAAAGCCTTCATGTAAACAAAGTGCTCGCAAGAAAGCTGCATTTGTAACCGTACCTGCAATGCGTGTTTCACCGAGCGCTTGCTCCAAATTACCTAAAGCTTCTTCACGAGTTTCAGCATGTGTAATGACCTTTGCAATCATTGGATCATAAAAAGGCGAAATCGTATCACCTTCAACCACACCTGAATCATTACGGGCATTTTCAGAAAAATCCAGATATTCGAGTGTGCCTGTTGCGGGCAGGAACCCTTTGGGCACATCTTCGGCATAAAGCCGTGCCTCAAATGCATGACCATTAATCAACAACTCATCCTGGAACATCGGAAGATAACCGCCACTTGCAACGATTAACTGCCACTCGACCAAATCAACGCCTGTGATAGCCTCTGTCACGGGATGTTCAACTTGTAATCGTGTGTTCATTTCCATGAACCAGAAAGCATCTGGAGATAAACCATTTGAACCATCGACAATAAATTCAACTGTTCCGGCTCCGGAATAATCAATTGCCTTTGCAGCTTTGACTGCAGCTTCGCCCATCGCGGAACGCATTTCTTGCGTCATGCCTGGTGCTGGTGCTTCTTCAATTACCTTTTGATGGCGGCGCTGCAAGGAACAATCACGTTCAAACAGATGAACAACATTCCCATGATTATCACCAAAGACCTGTATCTCGATGTGACGCGGTGCTGTGATGTATTTTTCAATCAGGACATGTCCATCACCAAAACTTGTCTGCCCCTCACGTTGAGCGCCAATGAGAGCTGCTGCAAAGTCTTTTGGGTCATCAACCTTTCGCATGCCTTTGCCGCCGCCGCCAGCACGCGCCTTGATTAAAACCGGATAGCCAATCTCGTTTGCCTTGGCAGCCAGAAAGCCAGCATCTTGCATATCGCCATGATAACCAGGGACTACTGGTACATTGGCTTTTTGCATCAAGGCTTTGGCTGCATCTTTTAAGCCCATGGCGCGAATGGCACTTGCAGATGGTCCAATAAATGTCAGCCCTGCTGCTTCAACAGCCTCTACAAAATCCGGATTTTCTGATAAAAACCCATATCCAGGATGAATGGCTTCAGCGCCCTTATCCAGTGCGGCCTTGATAATCACATCACCCAGCAGATAACTTTCACCCACTGGTGCTGCCCCAATGTGAACCGCCTCATCTGCCATTTGCACGTGTTGGGCATTTTTATCTGCATCTGAATAAACAGCAACGCATTCAACGCCCATGACTTGAGCTGTTTTCATAATGCGGCAGGCAATTTCACCACGGTTTGCTATGAGAATTTTTGAAAACATTATCGTGCTAGCTCCAGACTGGGTAAATCCATTAAAAGGCGTTTGCCATGAATTTCTGCATCAATTGGATGCCCGGGTTTTGGGAAAAGATGAAGGCCGTTAGGCGTGGCAAAACGGCCAAGCGTTTCATAAACATACGCAAACATCGCATCTGCATTGCGCCCATGCAGATTAATCGTCCC
>CALFBM010000074.1 GCA_937951645.1 uncultured Rhizobiaceae group bacterium | reverse complement strand
TATTCAGCAGAAATGTTAAGATTCAGACGTTTTGCGAAATCAGCGGGTGTGACACTACCGGCTTGAACGCCAGATGAAAGTGCTATGATTTCTGTAATTGCCAATCCGTTAACAGGTTCTGCTGTGATCGTGAGTTTCTTGTTTCCTTGCATAAAAATACCGAGCGCCTGACTGGTTTGTGCAGCAAGTTCGGGAATATTGTACGGGGTCAACATGATGGTGGTCATTGGGCCAACAATACCTTTGATTTGATCAGGTTCCTGTTTCAGTTTTTTGGCTTGAAGATTGACAACGCGGTCGAGCAAGGATTGGTCATCCAGAACAATCTCCATGCGCTGAATGGATAGGCCAGCAAGATATGCCATGGTCTGAAAAGCCAGTGCATTTTTCTTCTTTGCATCAGGCTCTGCATTCATGGCATTAAGTGCCTTGGTAAATTGGCGCGCAACCTCTTCTGTATAGCCTGATACACGAGCCGAGACTTGAAATGCAGCGCCATCTTCAAGTTGAATATTATATCTGGAAATATCCAGAAGTCCGGTTTCTCTTTCCCAGCTGCCAGTGCCTTCAATATTGAGAACCATTTTCATCAAATTCAGCTCTTCAAGCGTTTTGAACATTTCGGCATTTGCGGCATTTTGAGGGATACTGTTAAAATCAAAGAATATTCCCTCAAAACGCCCGTTGCTGATAACCGCGTTCTTTGAAGCATCCTGCTTTGCCGTGCCATACCCATGCTTCCAACCGGCAAATTCTTTGCCGTCAATGGTTACAGATAAGGGTTTGATTTCAGCACTCAGGTCTTTGTCAGATAAAAGAGAATTTCCCCCTGCTGACAAATCTGGAGAGAAGAAGTTTTTGATATTCATGCCTTCAAAAACAAAGTCAACTTTTTCATTAGTTCTGCTTGTAAAATCTATTCCAATAGCACCAACATCTATTAAACCGATACCAAGGCCTTGGGTGCCAAACCGTTCCATGTTTTCGAGTGTGCTTGCACCCACTGAAATAGTAGCTTCATCTTTGTCAGATTTTACCGTGCCTGTTCCCGCAGATAGTTTTACGGATTCAGATTTAAAATTATGCAAGCCGGTTTGTTCAATTCCATGTAAAGTCGCAAAGGGAAAGAGTATTTTGGCTTCCACGTCATTATCATTGGTTTCAATGGTCAAATTCGTGATTTTGCCAAGAGCGATACGGCTTGGCCAAAATGCCTTGCTATGAGTTTCCGGATTATCTGAAAATTGCAACCCCTCAGACAAAATACGTTCAATTAAAATATTAGTCTCGCCACTGCCAATTTTGCTCTTTTGCTTAAAGTTGAAAACTTCAATTGAGTCATATTGCAAGTTACCCGTGATAGTCTCGCGAACATTGGCAAATGTGATGGAGTCAACTTGTTGTCTGCGATCTGATTTCTCATCATAGTAATCAGCGTTTTTAATTGTAAGGGAATTATCAACACCTTTTTCAACAGATCCGAAAGTGAAAATAATATTATTCTCTTGAGCATAAGTCTGAAATTTCTTCAGGATATTTTGCTCATCAAACGCATGAGAAGTATTGATTACAATCATCGTTGACAAGGTAAACATAATGGTAAAACACAAGCGCATTAGACAAGTTTTCATAAGGAAGCTTTCAAAAGTGATCTTTGATATTCGATTCTACAATAGTGTGCATAAATGACAAATATGACAATAAAGCTGATGATAAACCTAAAATTGTCTATTCACAATTGAGACAACACGTTTGAATTTTCTTGAAATTATTAACGTCATGGGTGATTAAAAACCAGGGGCAGTTATAGAGTATGATTCCATAAGGGCCAAATTTGATGATTTTCCGGTTTTTCATATTTGTATTGGCGATGCTGTTCGTAAGCATCGTACAGGTACAGATTGTAGATGCACAAGTGCTCAATAAATCAACATCCCTAAAACCCACTCGCATCGTAACCAAAGGTGTTTCTGTTGGTGGAGGTTTGAAAATTGATATTCATGCACCTATTACCGTGAAGTCCAGAGGTTTTTTCAAGCCAGGCAAAAAAGCACCAATTCTGCTTTATGTGCATGGCGGCGGCTGGATTAAGGGGTCGCGGGAAAAGATTTATAACCTGGATACGTTTGCAACAAAGCGTGGGTATATGCTTGTTTCAGTTCAATACAGGCCAGTGCCTCGTACAAATATTGATGGTCAGGTGCGCGATATTGTTCGCTCTATCAATTGGGTACGCAATAATATTTCCAGATATGGTGGTGACAAGCGCAAGATTGTTATCATGGGGCATTCTGCGGGTTCGCATCTTGTGGCCTTGATCGCGGCAAAACGACTTGGTGGTACGCTTGCAGGCGTAATTTCAAATGATGTGCAGGCCTATGACATGGTTGCTTATGGTGGAATGCGCGGTAGCCTGCCTTACGTTTATGCAGCTGCTTTTGGCTCAAATCCAAACAATTGGATTAAATGGTCGCCCGTTACTTATGTAAGAAAGGGCCCAAGAGGCGGTCTTCCTCCACACATGATCATGTACTCTGGTTCCAATTATGAACGTAGGAAAGTTCTGGCAAATGGCTTTGGTGCCGACTTGCGTGCAAAAGGTGCAAGTGTCACCCTGTTTGATGGGCGCCGGTATTCTCATGGCTCCATTGCACGAGGAATTGGCAAGAGTGCTGAAGTGACAAGAGCCGTTGAGCGCTTCCTGCGCAAGGCTTATCGTTAATCCCGGTTTTAAGACCTGATTAAACATTCTCTACAGTTAAACTTGTTGCGAATCGTTTGCATAACTATGTTGTAGGCAAGTATTTGGAGTGGGAGAAGATTCATGGATTACATCGCAATCGGTATTTTGCTGGCAATCGCAGCTTATGCAGTTGTTATTTACAATGGCCTTGTGAAGGCGCGCCAAATGGTTCGCGAAGCCTGGAGCGGCATTGACGTGCAGCTTAAACGCCGTGCTGATCTTATCCCGAATTTACTGGAAACCGTAAAAGGTTATGCTTCCCATGAAAAAGATACACTTGCTGAAGTTATCGAAATGCGTACACGCGCTCAGGGGGTACCGGCAGGTGATGTCGCGGGCAGGGCGGTTGCAGAGGGCATGTTGAGCCAGGCACTTGGAAAGCTTTTTGCAGTGGCAGAAGACTATCCTGATCTCAAAGCCAATGAAAACTTTCGTGACTTGCAAGAGTCGCTCGACAAGATGGAAACAGAAATCCAGATGGCCAGACGTTATTACAATGGCGCTGCACGGGATCTGAATGTCAGGGTGGAAAGTTTCCCGTCTAACCTTGTTGCCAATACGTTCAAGTTTGAACAAGCCGGTTACTTTGAAATTGAAAATGAATCGGATCGTGCAGTGCCGCAAGTGGATTTCGGGAAGTAATCCAATGAATCAATCTTTCAAAACACTGTGCTTAAGCTTTGTAAGCGCAGTGTTTTTCTGTTTTCTGCCGCTATTTTCGGCGGCAGCAGAAGAGGTCATCAAAAATTATGATGCCAAAGTCCAGGTTGCAAAAGATGGCACACTAACAGTAACAGAAACAATCACCGTAAACGCTGAGCGTCGTAAAATCAGACGAGGAATATACCGTGATTTTCCACTTCTGTTTGAGGATGTGGATGGCAAGAAAAAACAAGTGGGCTTCGAACTTTTATCAACCTTGCGTGATGGCAAACAGGATAAAAACCACATCGAAAGATCACGCGAAAAAATTCGAATCTACATAGGCGACAAGGATGTACGTTTAAAGCAGGGCGAATACACATATACGATTAAATATAAGACCAACCGCCAAGTAAGATTCTTTGATACACATGATGAACTGTTCTGGAATGTAACAGGCAACTTTTGGGATTTTTCAATCCGGTCGGTTAAGGCTGAATTTATCTTACCCAATGGTGCAAGCATAACTGACACGATTGGTTACACAGGCAGACTGGGCTCAAAAGAACAAGCGGTGAAACTTTCAAAGGGCAGCAGCGGGCGCACGGTAAATGCAATTGCAACACGCTCTTTGAAGCGTCTTGAAGGGCTGAGTGTTGCAATCAAAATGTCGAAAGGCTCCATCGCTCCACCAAGCGAAGCGCAGCTCTCTTCATGGTTTTGGCAAGATAATAAAACGATAATTGCAGGTTTGCTTGGCTTGGCATTGATCAGTCTTTATTATTTTCTTGCGTGGTGGAAAGTAGGCAGGGATTTACCGCAAGGTATTGTTGTGCCCAGATGGAATATCTCTAAGGATGTGTCCCCTGCATTGGTCAATTACATTGATAAAAAGGGTCTTTCGGGAAAAGGCTTTGATGCGATATCATCGGGTTTCTTGAGTTTGGCAGTCAAGGGCTTTGTTACTTTGGAAAAGAAAACCAAAAACCTTCATATCTCCACCACCAATAAACGCATTGATGAAAAACTACCTATTGGGGAAGCTGCTCTCTTCAAGAAAGTGAGCGCCGCAAATAATGGTACATTGGCTATTTCAAAAAGTAATGGATCAAAGATAAAATTACTCCAGCAAAGTTTTGCGTCGGCCATGGAAAAAGAACACCGTGGGAAATTTTATAAACACAATTACCTGATGACCATTTTGGGAATAATACTTTCCATTATTACTCTCGTTTTTGTTTTTGTAATCGGTTCATTTTCAGAAGAGGCATTTGCCTTTCTTTTTATAGGCGGGATATTTACGATCTTTGTTTCCGTATTTGTAATCGGTTTTGCCAAAAAAATGTTCTCATCCGGAAATCTGATTGGGAAGATTATCAATCTGGTTGTTACAGGTTTTATGATGTTCGCCTTTATGTCGACAGGCCTCGGGGTTGTCGCCCAGGGATTGTTAACTGCAGTGTTGGATCCTTGGCCCGTTGTAACAATTGTAGGCATTATTGTACTGAACGTATTGTTTTTCTTTTTGCTCGGTGCACCTACACCTCTTGGGCGTCAAAAGATGGATGAGATCGAGGGGTTGAAAACCTATCTTACTTTGGCAGAAAAAGACCGAATGAACATGAAGGGTGTACCGGATTTTTCAACGGCACATTATGAAGAGCTTCTCCCCTATGCCGTTGCGCTTGGTGTTGAAAAGCCATGGTCAAGGAGTTTTGAAACATGGCTGGCTGCGGCAGTTGCTGCGGGTGCAGTTGCTGCAAGCTACAGACCTGAGTGGTATCGTGGAAGCGATTTTAACAGCGGTAATTTGTCCAGTTCAATGGATAGTTTTACTTCTTCCATGCAAGATGGCTTTTCTGACGCGATGCCTGTTCCAAAGTCTTCTTCATCCGGGTTTTCCGGTGGTGGCGGATTTTCTGGTGGCGGCGGAGGCGGCGGCGGTGGAGGAGGCTGGTAAAGGCCTTGCCACGAATCGACACTTTCGCTAATCCATCACTATGGGAAATGACTTGATTCCACCTGGTGATGACGATGGCGTAGAAAGTGTTGATTTAAAATCGGCACTTGAAGAGCGTTATCTGGCTTATGCACTTTCAACAATCATGGGTCGCGCGTTACCAGATGTGCGCGACGGGCTTAAGCCTGTGCACCGCCGTATTTTGCACGCCATGCGAATTCTCAAACTGGATCCCAATACCGGCTTCAAGAAATGTGCCCGTATCGTTGGTGATGTGATTGGTAAATTTCACCCCCATGGCGACCAGGCTGTATATGATGCGCTGGTGCGTTTGGCGCAGGATTTTGCACAGCGTTATCCCCTTATTGATGGACAGGGTAATTTTGGTAACGTCGATGGCGATAATGCTGCTGCCTATCGCTACACAGAAGCGCGAATGACAGAAGTCTCAAGTTACCTGCTTGAAGGCATTGATGAAGATGCCGTTGATTTTCGCCTTACCTATAACGAAGAAGACAAAGAGCCTGTTGTATTACCCGGCGCATTTCCAAATCTGCTGGCCAATGGTTCTGCCGGTATTGCGGTGGGTATGGCAACCAATATTCCGCCTCATAATGCCGCTGAATTGTGTGATGCTGCCATTCACCTTATCAAGTTTCCAAATGCAGGAATGGAAAAGCTTGTAGAATTTGTACAGGGACCGGATTTCCCTACAGGTGGCATTATTGTTGATGATCGTGAATCAATCCTTGAAGCCTATAAAACAGGCCGGGGTGGTTTCCGCGTTCGTGCCAAATGGGAAAAAGAAGATACTGGCCGCGGCGGTTATCAGATTGTCATTACCGAAATTCCGTACCAGGTTCAAAAATCACGCCTGATCGAGAAAGTTGCTGAACTTCTTTTAAATCGCAAGCTTCCGTTGCTTGGCGATGTGCGTGATGAATCTGCTGAAGACATAAGGATTGTCATTGAACCAAAATCGCGTGCGGTTGATCCGGAAATCTTGATGGAGTCGATGTTCAAGCTGACCGAGCTTGAAAGCCGTATCTCGCTTAACATGAATGTGCTCTCAAAGGGCAAGGTTCCAAAGGTAATGTCCTTGCGCGATGTGTTGCGTGAATGGCTGGAACATCGCCGCGAAGTTCTGGTTCGTCGTTCCAAATTTCGCCTTGCTCAAATTGATCGCAGGCTTGAGATATTGGGTGGCTTGTTAGTTGCTTATTTCAATATTGATGAAGTTATTCGCATTGTTCGCTTTGAAGATGAACCAAAGAAATCATTGATAGCAACTTTCAATCTTACTGATTTGCAGGCTGAATCCATTCTTAACATGCGTTTGCGCTCTTTGGCCAAGCTGGAAGAGTTTGAGATCAAGACCGAGCACGACAAACTGTCTGAAGAAAAAGCCCAGATCGAGGGATTGCTTGCGTCAGAAGATCAGCAATGGTCAGTGCTTAAACATGATATTGGCGAAGTAAAAAAGAAGTTCGGCAAAGACACGGAACTTGGTGCAAGACGTACCCAATTTGGTGTTGCACCGGAACATGATCTGGATGCCATACAAGAAGCCATGATCGAGAAAGAACCTGTAACGGTTGTACTCTCTCAGAAAGGCTGGATACGTGCCATGAAAGGTCATGTCAGTGACTTTTCTACCCTTGCATTCAAGGAAGGCGACAAGCTTCTAACCTGCTTTCATGCTGAAACAACAGACAAGGTTATCCTCTTCACAACAGGCGGCAAGTTCTTCACGCTCGGTGCTGATAAATTACCAGGTGGACGTGGCCATGGTGAACCTGTACGTGTGATGGTCGATATGGATAATGATACGGACATTATTGCAGCCTTTAAACACGACACAGGCCGCAAGCTTCTGATTGCCTCAAAAGCCGGTAATGGCTTTGTGGTTTCAGAACCTGATGTGATTGCCAACACCCGCAAGGGCAAGCAGGTTCTTAACGTTAAAATGCCTGACGAAGCGGCAATTTGCACACCTGCATCAGGTGATAGCCTGGCTGTGGTGGGTGATAACCGTAAACTGCTAATCTTTGCACTTGAGCAAATTCCTGAAATGGGAAGGGGCAAGGGCGTTCGCCTTCAAAAATATAAAGACGGTGGTATCAAGGATGTGCGTGTTTTCAACAAGGCAGATGGTCTAACCTGGGAAGATTCAGCAAGTCGCTCTCATAATCGCAGCCTGGAAGAATTGGCTGAATATGTTGGCGAACGTGCTCAAGCAGGCCGTATTGCGCCAAAAGGGTTCCCTAAAAACGGAAAATTCGGCAACTAAGGGTTGTTAACTGCAGTAAATTAACCACAGCAAACTTTTACACAGTCAAATTGAAATTTCCTCTTTGAATTTCCAGTATCTTACGTTAAGGAAGTATTAACTATTATTGGAAAAGAAAATGCCTGCACAAACTGATAGCCCAGAAACAGAAATTGAATTTGAAGAAAATCTCATCGATACAAGTATCAATGATGCAAAGTGGCTTTTGGGCAGCGTAGCTACATTAGGCTTCATCGTTATGAGCCTTGGGTTATTTGCAAGCACTTTGGCTGTTTAATTATCGGGATTTTTATTTAAAGATTTTCTTTTTTACATTGAGCGAATCTTTTTTACCCTCTAAGCTATTCATATGGCTGCTTTTTTTCGCTTTCTCGCAGGACTGTTGATAGGCATTGTTTATGTCGTGGGTGCTGCTGCAGTTGGCTACATTCTGTTTGAAGAGTTTGGTTTTATCTATCCCCTTGTCATTGCTGCCGCTATAGTTCTGCTTCTGCTAAATGTTACAGCATTTACAAGTTTTCCAAGTTCAATCACAAATGGTCTTCTTGTTCCCCAAATTGCTGTTTTAATGGCGGTGGGGTTTTTATATGCAAAGGAAGAGCTTGCATTATATTTCACAGATGATTTCGCATATCGCTCATGCGTTGGAAATTTTAACAATAAAAAGGGAATAGCTGATTGTACGGTATTGCTGAATAAGCTGGAAACCAAAGGCAATATCGTTCTCAAAGAGATAGAAAACACAGGCGGAGACTATTGGCTTGCCGAAGTGCTGTCATACCGCGGGCGACATTATATTAGAGATAAACAAATAGAACGCGGTAAGGCAGATTTTTCACGCGCGTTACTGTTACCGGATGGTATGGCAGTAACTGTCAATAATCTGGCTGAAGCAGGCTATACACGTTCAGATATTTTTCAACGTGATTATGATATGATATTGGACAATATGTCTTCAGACGCACGATGTCTGGCGGCAGTTTCCAAACTTGGTCAAAAACAGTATGCAACACAATTTAGTTCTGCTGTTTCATCTCGCAAGCTCGATGCAATAAAATTATGTCAGTTGAGTACCGGGCGCGATGAAGCAGATTGCGACCGAATTGTCAGTGGCCGTATTAGCAGTATTATTTCACTTTCCAACCGTTTTTATGTTGAGTCATCCCGCGAAGAACTGCGTTCGGATTTAAAACTCTGCCAAGCCAAATAGCATTGTGCTTGTGACAATATTTAAACAACATCAATAATCTTTATGCCAACCAACAACATCGTGGATAATCCAAAGACAAACCCGATTCTTAACATTTTGTATTTAGACAAAAGGATCTCGGCAACAAAGCAATTGCTGATGGAAAGCGAATGCAGAAGCTGCGATACTTCTGCTGTGCGAATATAACTGGCAAAATCTTCTGCTTTTAATGCACGACTGGCAAGTGCAGGCCAGGACCACCGGTCACTCAATATCAAGATGTCCCGCTTTACCCTTGATGGAAAACGCGGAAATACAGACAACAATGAACAGATAACTGCAAGACAAGCAGATAACAAGTATGCATATCCAAATATGCCAAGGCTTGTTACCTGATCAATTTTAATAGGGCCGCGCAGTGTAATAAATCCAACAAGTGCGATAAGAGCTGCAGCTTTGGCATCGGCAAATTGCATTTGTGTAATCATTGTTTGATGCTGCACAAACAGATATTGGCTTCTTATTCGGCTAACATAGTTTACATCCAGTCCTTCACAACCATGAAGGTCAATGCTCATATCCAGTTCATTGAGATTTTTTATAGACATTTTGCAAACCTGTTTCTAGAATTTGAAAAAATCATGACAGACAAGTGCGGGTTTCTCAAGTCACATCCGTTGTCATTCTCGTGTTATCAGGCAGCAATTGCCAGATGCTGTGACCTGCAATTGCAGTTAAAACAATCAAACCACCAATCAAGGTTGTGTTGGATGGTATCTCGGAGAAAATAAGCCAAACCCATATCGGCGCGAGAATAGTTTCCAGCAGAAAGAAAATTGCAACTTGAGGCGCTGGGATATATCGCGGGGCCAATGTCAAGGTGAAACCAGACAAAGGCACCAGAACCAGGGCATTTAAAGCAACCCATCCAGGCGCTCCGGGTAAACTTGAATACACGATTGCCATGGGAAGCGCGAACAATGCTGATATCATACCGCCCAGACATCCGCTTAAAGACAAGTCTTTTCCACTTTGTCTTGTGCGGACAAGTGAAAAGGCAAGTACTATAGTGGTTGCAAGTGAAGTTATGTTACCAAACAGGTTTCCTGTTTCAACGCCATCAGAAACGATAATTATAACGCCAAACATTGTGGTGAAAATTGCAATCCAGGTTCCAAGTCTCGGTCGTTCTCCAATAAGCCACCAGGCAAAAAGTGCAGCCAGCATTGGATTAAAGGCAAGAATGAAAACCAGATTGGAGGTTGATGTAGTGAAAACAGACAAGGTGAACAAAATACTGGAAAGGCCGTAAAGAATACCGACTTCAACAAAATTTTTGTCATTAAATGGATTGTGTGGTGTATCTGTGAAGCGTATTCCGAATTTAATCACGGCACCAAGAACAAACGCCAGGCCCAGGCCACGCATTACCATGTAAAACCACGGGTCACTATCAGACAGACGTATAATCGGAATGTCAATTGATATGAGCAAGCCGCCTAATAAGGCGAGAGCAATACCAAGTCCTGTTCGTGTTTGAGGTTGCAATGCAATTTCCCTGATTGTCTGAAATTGCTTTTGGCTTTTATTCGGTAACTTCTCAAGTAGATTTATATGATTTTACAAATTCAGATGGAAAAAGTGTTAGTCGTTTCTTTGCCAACCGCTTAATGTGAGGTGCTCTTGAGGCTGAAAGCGTGTTTTGTAATCCATCTTTCGTGAGCCCTCTACCCAATAACCCATATAGACATAGGGCAAGCCTTTTTTGCGAGCCATACGGATGTGGTCAATGATCATATACGTGCCAAGGCTTTTATATTCAGGGTCAGTATCGAAAAAGCTGTAAACCATTGACAGGCCATTTGCCAAAATATCAGTCAAGGCAACGGCGATCAAATCCCCTTCACCTCGACCTGTAATAGCAGTATCCGGACCCCGTTTTCTATACTCGACCATCATCGTGTTAACGTGGGTATCTTCAACCATCATTGCATAGTCGAGTGACGTCATCTCTGCCATGCCCCCCTCAGAGTGGCGACTGTCCAGATAACGTCTGAAAAGAGAAAACTGTTCTGATGTGGGAGAAGGGGGAATTTCAGCTCCGATCAGGTTTTTATTGTTACTAACAATCCGCCTTAATGACTTTGTTTCTCTAAATTCATCCACCAAAACCCGAACAGAAATACAGGCTTTACATCCTTCGCAAGCAGGACGATAAGCTATGTTTTGTGAGCGTCTGAATCCACCCTGGCTCAGCATGTCATTGACTTGTTGCGCACGTTCTCCAACCAAATGCGTAAAAACCTTGCGTTCCTGCCTGCCTTTAAGATAAGGGCAGGGCGCTGGTGCAGTTAAATAAAATTGCGGTGTATCCAGCGAATGGCGTGTCATTCAGTATCTATTCCTTATTCAATCCATAGATTAACTCAAAAATCAGAAAAAGCCATGCCTGCTGTTTAATATTGAATGATCTTGTCGATCAAGTTCACGAAAACGTAATCAAAGTTGTGCCGGGAACTGTTGTAATTAAAGGCCTTTATGGTGTTATTCGTATTGAAGAATAACAATCGGAATTGGGAGAATCATTTTATGAATAAGTTTTTTAGCAAAGCGGCAATTACTGCAGCTGTATTTTTTGTTTCTGGATCAGCATATGCGGCTTGTACTTCGCCAGTTCCAAAAGACGATCTTACGGACGAACAAGTAGACGCGATTTATGAATGTATCAAGGAAGACTTGCGCGCCGGTTATGCAAACAGCGACAACCCTTGGGCAAAAGAATATGTTAGCTGGGGTGCTACAGCAACAAGACCGGCAGCACCTGGCCCACATGGTAATCGTTTTCTCAATACGTTTGTAAATGAAATCGGTCATGCCGAATATATCAAGTTTTCAGACGAGCGTGAAGATAACCCGATGCCTGTAGGATCTGTTCTTGCCAAAGAGGTTTTCGGCGTTAACAAGAAAAATGAAGTTAAAAAAGGCCAGCTTTTCTTCATGGAAAAAGTTGCAGCCGGTGGTGAAGCTGATCAATATGGCAACTGGGTTTATTCTGTTGTCAAATCCAGCGGCAAGCCGCAGAAGATTTCTCAAAAATTCTGCCACGATTGTCATGCGGCATACTCTGACCAGGATTCAATGGGCTACCCTGACGAAGATGTTCGTATTACCTCCGAGTAGCAGACATTTAAATATATGATTAAAAAGGCAGGGATTTTCCCTGCCTTTTTATATCTCATGCCTGGCATTGCTCAGACATGAAAAGCTTTGCATGCAGATGATTTTAGCTGTTATTCAGCCATTCTGCGACACGGGGTGCAAAATAGGTAAGTACAGCGTCAGCACCAGCCCTCTTAAAGCATGTCAGACTTTCCATAATAACACGTTGCTCTTCCACAAAGCCTTTTTCGACACCTGCCATGATCATCGAGTATTCACCTGAAACCTGATAGGCAAAAGTGGGCATGCCAAACTCGGTTTTTAAACGATAAATAATATCAAGATATGGCATGCCGGGCTTCACCATAATCATGTCTGAACCTTCGGCAATATCAAGTTGCGCTTCATAGAGCGCTTCATCAGAGTTTGCCGGATCCATGAAATAAGTACGCTTGTCACCTTTTAAAAGACCATCTGTACCAACTGCTTCGCGGTAGGGACCGTAATATCCGGAGGCATATTTGGCTGTATAGGCCAGCGTACCAATATCTACGTGACCTGCATCGTTAAGTGCATCGCGGATTGCACCCATGCGCCCGTCCATCATTTCTGAGGCTGACACAATATCTGCACCCGCATCTGCTTGCAGAACAGCTGCCTTACACAGTGTTTCCACAGTCTCATCATTGACGATAATACCGTCACGCAAAATACCGTCATGTCCATGATCGGTAAACAGATCAAGCGCCACATCCGTTATAATGCCAACGTCAGGTGCTGCATCCTTAATGGCTTTTGTAGCCTGGATAATAATATTATCAGGGCTTATAACCTCTGACCCCGTTTGGTTGCGTTTTTCCATTGCAACATTGGCAAAAATGGCAATGGCAGGAATACCAAGTTCCTGAGCCCGCTTTGCCTGTACTCCAATTTTATCTACAGAATGTCGTTCTATGCCTGGCATGGTGCCTAATGGTTCGCTGATACCCTTGCCTTCGCACAAGAACACCGGCCAGATAAGATCATCTGTACTTAACCGGTTTTCACGCACTAATCGCCTGTTCCATTCAAACCTGCGGTTACGACGCATTCTTCTGCCACCGGTGATTTCGTCCACTGTACGCTTCATCTTGTTTAATATCCTGTTTGCAGTCTTCTCATGTTTTACCTATAGAGACAGTAACTTTGCAATCAACAATCATAAGTTTATATGAGATAGACAGAAAAAATAGCGCAGAAAAATGACCCAAAAACCTTTAAAATCACAAGTAGTTTTCAAACTGGAAGGTTTAATAAATTTATTCTTGAGGCTTCTGGCCTTGGTTTTTATTGTTTTTGCGGTGCGATACTGGCTATTGGTAGTCGGGGTTTCCAATAGTGAAATCAGATTTGATACCATGCCAAATCATTGGAAAGTCGCGGGCACTTTCTTCAGCGTTTTTTATCCAATTGCCGCACTTGGGCTTTGGGGCCTGTTTCGCTGGGGGATTGTGATATGGTTTTTGATAGCAAGTCTTGAGCTTGTTATGTATGTGTTTTACCAGCAGTTATATGGGCAGCATAATTCTCTTGTTGTTTTTCATTTGGCAAGCATGGGAACGTGGCTGACCTACAGGCTTGTCGAGTTTCTGGATGAAAAACGAACGCTTATTCAAAACAGTAAATAAACGTCCGTTTCAAAAATTAATTATCCAGTCAAAGCCGAGCTTTCCTCTTCGATCCATTTTTTAATTTTCTGTTCGAGTTTGTCTGGCGACACTGGTTTTGATAGGTAGTCATCCATGCCAGCATCGAAGCATTTTTCCATGTCGCCCTTTATGGCATGTGCCGTGACACCGATGATCGGGGTGT
>CALFBM010000073.1 GCA_937951645.1 uncultured Rhizobiaceae group bacterium | reverse complement strand
CTGCCAGCTTGCCGCCTGCATTACCAAGACCAATAAATCCGACTTTCATGATAACTCTCCCAAAATCCTGAGAACAGGTTTGATGAATCGGACATGTTTTTAAAGTGCTAAAAGCGACAATTTCCAGAACAATCTGAGGGGTGCTTAATGGCCTGCAAAGTCCACAAGGGTACGAACAGAAACTCCCATGTCCCGAAGTTTCTGGCGTCCCCCCAATTCTGGCAAATCTATTACAAAACAGGCACCCATAATTTCCGCATCCAACTTGCGAAGCAGAGTGACAGAAGCCTCTGCCGTACCCCCGGTAGCAATCAAGTCATCAACCAATAAAACCCTGCTTCCCGGTTTGAAGGCATCTTTATGAATTTCCAGTTCATCTGTTCCATATTCAAGGTCATATTCAATTGAAATGGAGTCAGATGGAAGCTTTCCCTTTTTTCGAATGGGAATAAACCCACAAGAAAGCTGATGCGCCATTGCACCACCAAGAATAAATCCGCGCGCCTCAATACCTGCTACAAAATCAATTTGCGAACCACTATAAGGATGAACCAATTCATCAACGGAACGCCTGAATGCAGAAGCATCACTCAAGAGGGTCGTAATATCACGGAAAATAATACCCTCTTTGGGATAATCAGGAATTGCACGAATTGCTTTTTCCAGTTGTGCTCTTAGGGAATGTTCCATGATAATTTTCCAAACTTTTATTAAAGCAAATAAAAAAGGCCCTGATGTACAGAGCCTTTTAAAATTATTTGTAAAACTGCATTATTTTTTCTTCAAAGTTGCAAAAACCTGCTTTTTGGAAAGATAAAGCAGCACAGTCAGAATTAGCAAGAAGATAATAACCTTAAAGCCAAGTTGCTTGCGCTCAATCAGATAAGGCTCCGCTGCCCAGGTCATGAATGCAGTAACATCCTTGGATTGCTGATCCAGGGTTGATTCAGTACCATCATCAAAGTCAACGCTACCTTCATCAAGAGGAGGAGCCATCGCAAGGGCCTTGCCACCAATATAGTAAGGGTTGTAATACGTTCCTTCAGCTACTTCTACGCCTTCCGGAGCATCTTTATAGCCCGTTAAAAGCGAATAAATGTAGTCTGAACCGTTTTCAGCATAAAGCGTAAACATATCGAATATGAAAGTCGGGAAACCACGCTCTGGCGCACGTGCTTTTGCAAGCAATGAGAAGTCTGGCGGAGCAGCACCATTGTTTGCAGATGCAGCTGCCTCGTTATTTTCGTAAGGCCCGGGAATTCTGTCTGAAGGCTTGGCTGTACGTTCAAACATCTCACCATCAGCATCAGGACCGTCAGTTACTTCAAACTCTGCAGCAATCGCTTTAACTTCATCTTCAGAAAATCCGATTTCTTCCAAATTACGGAAAGAAAGCAATTCAATGGAATGACAAGATGCACAGACTTCAGCATAGACTTTATATCCGCGTTGCAGCTGCCCCAGGTCCCACTTGCCGAACGGACCAGAGAAACTCCAATCAACTTCGCGAGGCTTGTTTACCGGATATTCGCTGGCAAAAGCTACTGCACTTGCACCGAACCCGATACCAAGCGCAATACCAACAGCTGCTATTTTAGAGATCATGTTTTTCATTTTATTATTTCCCCAAAACCTTATTCGGCAGGTTGTGCTGAACTTGCACGACCCGGTTTAGCATTATCATCAAGAACCGCATCAGCTATGCTTGGCGGAACCTTGCTTGGCTTCTCATACCAGCCAAGGAATGGCAGGATAACGATGAAATGCGCAAAGTAATATGCTGTGAAAATTTGCGAGAATGCAACATAGTTATGTGAAAAATCACCTTCCAGAAGCATACCAGAGAAACCACTGCCTTCAGCAGGCCTTGAACCAAGCCAACCCAGGATCACGCAAACCACTGCGAAAACCCAGAAGAAGAACTTGAACATTGGGCGATAGTTGCCAGAGCGAACTTTTGAAGTATCCAGCCAAGGCAATACGAAGAGTATTGCAATTGAACCAAACATCGCGATCACGCCGCCAAGCTTTGAGTCAATCAACACAATATCCGTAAATGGAATACCAATATTAAAGGTAACTGCACGAAGAATTGCATAAAATGGCAGGAAGTACCACTCAGGCACAATGTGTGCAGGTGTCTTCAATGCATCAGCCTTGATGTAGTTATCCGGGTGACCCAGAAAATCAGGCAGATAGAAGATGAACCAAGCAAAAACGATCATGAAAATTACAATTGCAAGCGCATCTTTAATGGTCGCAAATGGTGTAAAAGGAACTGTTTCCTTCTTCATGTTTTTAACTTCAACACCCGTCGGGTTGGTTTGCCCGGTAACGTGTAAAGCCCAAACGTGAAGAATAACTACGCCCAAAATCATGAACGGAAGCAGATAATGCAACGAGAAGAAACGGTTTAGTGTTGCATTATCAACCGCAAAACCACCCAATAACCATTCCTGAATGCCAGGGCCTACTAGAGGAATTGCAGAAAAGAAGCCCGTGATAACCGTTGCACCCCAAAAGCTCATTTGACCCCATGGAAGAACGTAACCCATAAAGGCTGTTGCCATCATCAGCAGGAAGATAAGAACACCAAGTATCCAAAGCACTTCGCGCGGCTCTTTATAAGAACCATAATACATCCCGCGGAACATGTGAATGTATACGGCGATAAAGAACATTGAAGCACCATTTGAGTGCACACTTCTGATTAACCAGCCATAATTTACATTACGCTCAATGTGCTCAACACTGTCAAACGCAAGTTGCGTGGATGCTGCATAATTCATTGCAAGCGTAACACCTGTTAAAATCATGACAATCAGCATGACCATCAAGATCGCACCGAATGTGTACCAGCCGTTCAGGTTGCGAGGAACCGGATAGGCAATAAAACTGTCATAAACCATGCGAGGCAAGGGAAGGCGTGAATCAAGCCATTTACCCATACCACTGCTTGGAACGTATTCTGAATGTCCACCACTCATACTATAAATCCTCTTCCCTTAACCGATTTTAATTGTGCTGTCAGAAACAAACTGGAACGGCGGAATCGCCAGATTCTCAGGTGCAGGACCTTTTCTGATACGACCAGCAGTATCATAATGTGAACCGTGACATGGGCAGAACCAACCGCCAAAATCACCTGCCAGGCCAACAGGAATACAGCCAAGGTGCGTACAAGAACCGATCATGACAATCCAGTTTTCCTTACCTTCACCTGCAGAACGGTTTATGTCTGTTGCTTCTTCTGCGCCAGCGTTATCATTGCGTGCGACAGGATCTTTCAGATCAACAAGTGCTACAGCTTTGGCCTCTTCAATTTCCTTGTCCGTACGGTTGCGGATGAAAACAGGCTTGCCACGCCATTTAACAGTAATTGCCTGACCAGGTTCGATTGAAGATACGTCAACCTCAATAGAAGCGAGAGCAAGCGTAGATGCATCTGGCGACATTTGATTGACAAGAGGCCAAACAACAGCGCCAGCTCCAACCGCCCCCATTGCACCAGTTGCAATGTAGAGGAAGTCCCGACGTGTAGGCTCCGGTGTTCCAGGTTTTTTCTTGGCTGCCACGGAAGGTGTCCTTTCAGATTTCTAATAAGAATTATGCTTTACGTATGGACATACAAAAAGACATAGATTCTCACACAAGAATTTACGTTGCTTGCGTTCTATGCTTCTCTTCATAATGTGTCCAGATGGATTACAAAAAAATGGCAGTTTGTCGCGGATTTTTATGGGGAAATTTTCATTATTTTGAGATAATACCCTGCCACAACAATTTTTTGCCTATGAATAAGTCATTTTAGCAGTTATCCCCTACCCCATGTCAGCGCCCATTTTATTCCTTGAAGATATTCACCTAACATTTGGTGGCACTCCTTTGCTGGAGGGTGCAAGCCTGTCCGTGCATCCAAATGACAAAATCTGCCTTGTTGGACGTAATGGCTCGGGCAAATCCACTTTAATGAAGATTGCAGCAGGTCTTGTTGAATCAGACAAGGGCGAGCGTTTTGTTCAGCCTGGCACAACCTTTCATTATTTGCCCCAGGAACCTGATCTTGCAGGCTTTGACACGGTAGAAGATTACATAGCCGCTGGTCTTGGCCCCCAGGATGACCTTCACACAGCGCTTGCAATGGCAGAAGAGCTGGGTCTTTCACCACTTGCAAACACAGAAAAACTGTCAGGAGGTGAAACAAGGCGCGCAGCACTTGTGCGTGCGCTCGCACCACAACCGGATATTTTGTTTTTGGACGAACCAACAAACCATCTGGATTTGCCCGTCATTGAATGGCTCGAAGGCAAACTTCATCAAATACGTTCGACTCTTGTCCTAATCAGCCACGACAGGCGTTTTCTGGAAAATCTTTCAAAAGAAACAGTATGGATGGATCGCGGACAATCCCGCAGATTGAACAAGGGCTTTGCCCACTTTGAAGATTGGCGCGATGAGGTTCTGGAACAGGAAGAAACCGACCGCCACAAACTCTCGCGCAAAATTGTGCGGGAAGAACACTGGATTACCCACGGCGTTTCCGGCAGACGCAAACGCAACATGCGCCGCGTCAAGGAACTTGCCGGCCTTCGCCAAACAAAGGCAAGTGAACGTAAAGTTGCAGGGGGCGTCAACATTACCATGGCCGAAGGAGAAACCTCGGGCAAACTGGTAGCTAAACTCTTTGGCATTTCAAAATCATTTGAAGATCGCAAAATCGTCAACGACCTTTCGACCATTATTTCGCGTGGTGCTCGCGTTGGAATTGTCGGGCCAAATGGCTCGGGAAAAACAACACTGATAAAGATGATTACAGGTGAACTTCAACCAGACATTGGCAAGGTAAAGCTCGGCGTTAATCTGGAAACCCTTCTGATAGATCAAAAACGCGAGATGCTTGATCCGGACTGGACGCTAAAAGACGCCATGACCGATGGCACTGGCGATACAGTCGTGATCGGCGAAGAAAGCAAATACGTCTATTCCTACATGAAAGACTTTCTCTTCCTGCCAGAACAGGCCAGAACGCCCATTCATGCCCTGTCAGGTGGTGAGCGAGGACGATTGATGCTGGCACGCGGGCTTCGTACCCCTTCAAATTTCCTGGTACTTGATGAGCCCACCAACGACCTTGATCTTGAAACCCTCGATTTGCTACAAGAATTTCTGGCTGATTATCCGGGAACCGTTTTACTTGTCAGTCACGACCGTGACTTCCTCGATCGCGTCTGTACTTCCGTTATTGCATCTGAAGGTGATGGTGTATGGACAGAATACGCAGGCGGTTACTCCGACATGTTGGCCCAACGCGTAACACCACCAAAACCGGAAACATCAAAAGCAAAATCAAGGCAAAAAACCAAAGTAAAATCCGAAGCACCTAAAGACGAAACCGACAAGCTGACCTTCAAACAGCAGCATGCCTTGAAAACACTCCCCAAGGAAATTGAGCGCCTTGAATTCGAGATCAAAAAACTGCAATCAGCACTGGCAAAACCCGGTCTTTACGACGAAGACCCAAAAAAATTAAACACCTGGGCAGGCGAACTGGGCAAACGCGAAGAGCTTCTGTCTCAAAAAGAAACCGAATGGCTGGAACTGGAAATGTTGGCTGAGGAGATAGGTGAGTAAAGATGCTGAAACTTAAATAATAAGTTGGAAATAGCAATATAGAAAATACACATCATAATTCACCCGAATTAATAATTAAGGGGCTAATTAAACTGTCATTGTAACTGTAATTGAAAATCGAATTATTGTTAATTCTTGGATATAAGATACAAATCACACTAAAGAACAATCGTAATTCTTTAATGAGTTCAGGAGCAAGTGAAATTGGAAAGCTTAATCAGTTACTTAATATTTATAACATTGGCATTCAGTATGGCTTTAGAACCAGGGCCAGGATTCATAAAGCTTTCAATTGAAACGAGTGAACAGGATAAATTAGCTGGGTTAATTGCTGCGACAGGCATGTTCTTGGGGGCATGGCCTCACATTCTTATTATTTCCATTGGCATAAATTGGCTCACTGAAATGCAGCCAGCCATTCTTTCTACACTAAAAATTGCAAGCGGCATTTATTTGATATGGCTGGCGTATGGTTTGTTGACAAGGAAGCAGGTTATTTTTCAAGAAGACACACCATATAAGTCTGGCAAAAAGGAGAGATTACAGTCACTACTAAGCGGCTTTCTTTTAGTATTTCTAAATCCCAGAACACCCTTGCTGTATTCAGCATTTCTACCTCTGTTTGTTGACCAAAATTCTGAGCTTTTTATTCAAAGTCAACTCCTCATTCTTGGAGCTACACTCTGTATGGTTTTCCTAATTGTCGACTGCGGCTACGTGATTGTCTATAAAAATATAAGTACTCGCTTTTCAAATAACTCATTTGTTAGGAAAATCGCACAGATATTTGGTGCAGCAGCACTACTTTTGCTAGGAATCAAACTGTTGGTAAATGATAAATAGGTATGAAATACTTATAGCCATAATTATTCACTTGATAAATTACCTAATTGCGAATTAGCAATTTCAGTAAATTTAGCTAACAAAAAAATCGGCCCCTCTCCTTTCGGAAAGAGACCGACTGCCCCCAACGCTTGAAATTTTAAAGTTCTACTTTGGTAAAAGCACATCATTTACAACATGAATGACGCCATTTGACTGGTTTACGTCTGCGATTGTAACCTTTGCTGCACCGCCACTCTCATCAAAGATGAAAACGTCAGCACCATGCAATCTTGCTGTAAGGGCGTCGCCACTCACAGTTTTAAAATTGAAGTTACCACCATGAGCCTTGATTTTTGCAACCAGATCAGTTGACGAGATTTTACCAGCAACAACATGCGCGGTGAGAACCTTTGTCAACGTCACCTTGTTCTCTGGCTTTAACAACGTATCTACTGTGCCATCTGGCAATTTACCAAATGCAGCATTTGTGGGTGCAAATACTGTAAATGGCCCGGCACTGGCAAGTGTATCAACCAAATCTGCTGCTTTTACAGCAGCAACCAGGGTTGTGTGATCTTTTGAATTAACAGCATTTTCCACAATGTTTTTATTTTCAAGCATTGGTGCACCTCCCACATCAGGGTTGGCAGCAAATGATGATGTTGTAATTAATGTACCTGCTGCAACGCACAGCATGAAATTACGAATATTTGACAGTTCCATTATTAGATTCCTTACAGGTTTTAAATCTTCAGATAAAACTGTTCGCGATCAGTTATTTTAAGTAACGGCAGGAAATCTAAATAGTTTCAAGAAAATAAAAATAACTCAAGTAATTGAATCCAAAAAAGAAAAAACCGCAGCGGGGAGTGTCCCGCTGCGGCTTGGATGAGGTCAAGAAATGGCCTTGGCCATTCTCTCCTCCCTGACCATCATCCGGAACATAAAGCCTTGATCAAGATACGTATCGATAAGGGTTTTTGTTTCCGGAGAACATCAATCTTTAAAAAAATTCCACTTTTTTTCTTTAAGCCAAAATGAGATTTTCGCAAGATAAAAAACACATGAAGCGGGACAAAATTCACTTAAAATGATTGCAATTTGCCAAGCGCAATAACAGGCCCTGTTGCAACGCCTGTAGGCGAGCCACCAGGGGGCTCCATCGTGATTGCAAGCGTACCGCCCTCGCCGATAAGTTCAACAAACTCATCAGTGATTTTTACTTCATCAGGTGCATTTTCATCCATCACACCGAGTGATAAAACCTCGCCCTTGCGATTACCCTGAGCCGGTATCAGCCATATCTCAGGCACCTTTTCATCATTGTCTTCAACAGCAGTACGAATAAGCAGGGCTTTTTTCAGAGGATCATATTGCGCAACAAATGCCGGTGCATCACCGCTTTGCGTAAGAGAGGCAACCAGGGGACGTGTTGACTCAAATTCCTGTTTTAAGCTTTCCACTTCTGCCTTGGCGCTAACAACCCGGGATTGGGCCTCAGCAATCCGGGTCTTTGCCTGTTCCAGCGAACTGCTGGTTTGCGCTAATTCTGCCTCAGCATTTTCAAACCTGACCGTTGCTTCTGCCAGTTGTGTTTCAAGCACTTTAGAGCGATCAAGCGCTTCCGCAAAAGCTGAATTTGCACTGTCAATATTTGTTTGTGAAACTTCCAGCCTCTGTTTTAGCCCGGAAACAGTGCCACTCGTAAAATCGCCACCGCTGATATAAAGCAGACCACCCAAGCAAGCAACTGCTGCAGTGGATGTAAAGGCAGCAATCAACTTCCAGATACCGCCGTTGGAGGCTTTACTTGCACGGTTAAACTCAAGAGGTGAAATTGACGTCTCAACATTTTGCCAGACACTGGTTGGCGGCTTAACGTCTTCAATCTCATCCAATAGGGGCGAAAGACTATTTTGCCACGCGTCAACGCTTCTACGAAATGCAGCATCGCGCTCAATAAGCCCTTCAGCCTCGCGTCGAGCATCGCCTTCACAAACGCCCAGGGCATACTCTGCTGCAAGCCAGCTTTTTGATTTATCTGGAGTGTTTTCAATACTCATCGGTTCAAGCAATCCCTGAGGCTTATCAAGCCTCTTCTGATCCAGGTTTTGACTGTGTTTAAAGGAATATCCAGCTTGTCAGCTGCTTCAACATAGGTCCAGCCACTCAAATATACATTCCTCAAGGCATCTGCATGTCGTTCATCAAGCTCAGCCATACATACGTTTAAACGACCCACATCATCCGAAAGCAAGGCATTTGCTTCAGGCGATGGCGCATCGTCTTCAATAAATTCAGCTTCGGAAATATCGCCAGCTTCCGGTTTTTTACGACGATAATGGTCAATCGCACTGTTTCGGGCGATTGCTGCAAGCCATGATATCGGGCTTGCCTGACCAGCCGTAAATCTAGACGCTGAATTCCAGATTTTAATATAAGTCTCCTGCAATGCTTCTTCCGCTTCACTTCTGTTATTTAATATACGCAGACAAATGCCAAAAAGTTTCGCAGAAGTTGCATTATATAAAAGTTCGAAGTCTGAACGGCTGCCAAGCGCAGAGCGTGCAATCCAGTTTTCAAGTTCTTCGCGATTACTCATACGTTGGATTACCTACCCTAAAATCGACAAGAGGTTTACAAAACTCTTCTGTTCAACCTCTATTTGACATCTTTTTTATAATTACAAGCGCGTTATTGCAAGCAAATGAAATCGCATATGTTCAAGAGCTAGATTTTTGTCTGGCTACGCCATAGATCGGCATAAAGCCCGCCTTGTGCAATCAACTCCTTGTGTGTGCCTTGCGCTACTATTTTGCCCTTGTCGAGAACAATCAGGCGGTCCAGCATGGAAATGGTTGATAGTCGATGGGCTACAACAAAAACAGTCTTGCCCGCCATCAGGTTTGACAAGCTATCCTGAATGGCTTCTTCAATGCCTGAATCAAGTTGGCTGGTTGCTTCATCAAGCACCAGGATGGGCGCATTTCGAAACAGGGCCCTGGCAATGGCAATACGCTGACGTTGGCCACCGGAGAGCTTCACCCCACGCTCGCCCACTTGCACATCATACCCCCTGTTTCCCTTGTTATCTTCAAGCTGCATGATAAAATCATGCGCATTGGCAAGCCTGGCAGCCTTGATGACATCATTGCGGTCAGCATTCATCTTGCCTTGGGCAATATTTTCAAAAACCGAACGATGAAAAAGCTGTACGTCTTGCTGCACAAAGGAAAACTGCGAGCGAAGGCTGTTTTGTTTAACTTTGGCAATATCCTGACCATCAATCAGGACACGTCCTTTTTCAGGATCATAAAACCGCATGAGCAGATGAAGCAAAGTTGTTTTACCCGCACCAGAAGGACCAACAATACCAATCTTCTCACCCGGCATTACTTTCAGATTCAAACCATCAATAATGCCATCCATCTTGTCATAGTGAAAACTGACATTTTCATAGTCTATTGCACCACCCTTGAACTCAAACCGGTGTGCACCGGGTGTATCTTGTATTTCATGTGGCTGCGCGACCAATTGCATCGTGTTTTGCGTCACACCCACATTTCTAAAAAAACCATTGAGATTACCAAGCAACCGCCCGGACAATAGCTGCAATCGCAAAACCAGAGCCAAAACAAAGGCAACAGACCCCAAGGTAGAATTGCCTGAAAGCCATAAATCAATTGCGATATAGGCAATGACAGAAATCACAATACCGTTTACCACTACGAGCGAAACACGCATGGAGGTGAGTGTTCTGGTAAATGGATAAATAGCTTCCTGATGCGTTTTCATGGCCTCCAAAATAAAGTCATCATGAACTTCACCGCCATGCAGTTTCACCGTCTGAATATTGGCATAACTATCAACCAATCTGCCAGAAACGCCTGAACCGGTTTCAGCAGACTTGCGAGCATGATCACGGACTTTGGGAATAAAGAACCTTGCAATCGCATAAAAAGCAGCAATCCAAATTGTAATCACCAAACCCAATTGCCAATCAAGTGCAAACAAAAGACCTGCTGTTGTCACCGCATAAATTGCCACAAACCAGATAACCTGCAAAAGCGATATCATCATATCACCCGTTGCCATGCCTGACTGGAAAACCTTTTGGCTGATGCGCCCGGCAAGGTCATTTTGAAAAAATGAAAGCGATTGCCCGATCACATGCTTATGACTTTGCCATCGCATCATCATGAAGAAACCTGGCACAATGACCTGCTCTTCTATCAAGGCGCCAAAAGTAACAACAGTCGCACGCAAAATGGCAACAACTAAAAACATGATGAGAAGACTATTGCCAAACTCTGTCAATAACCCGTCCCAGCCAGTTGTCCTTTTACCCTGAGTTTCAAATTGTGTCAGAATGTCAACCAGTTGCCCGACATAAGAGAACACAACTGCTTCAACAACTGCATTTGCAAAACCGTAAAGCAGTAGTGCCAAAAACGCCCATTTTACTTGACTAACGTAATGCCAAACATAACCCAGGAACTTGTTCGGTGGCTCATAATCTTTACGGGGCTTAAAAGGATCAATCCAGCTTTCAAAAAACTTAAAAACAGCATCAAGCACTCTCATGTTTATTCAGCCGCCACAGATTTGTCTTTATCATCAACAGACAAGAACCCACCTGATTGACGTGACCAAAGATCTGCATAAACGCCACCTTGTGCAACCAGGTCATCATGTGTGCCATTTTCGATAATCGCACCATCATCCATAACAACAAGCCTGTCCAGTTGCGCAATCGTTGAAAGCCTGTGTGCAATGGCAATAACCGTCTTGCCCTCCATAAGCTTGAACAAGCTTTCCTGAATGGCTGCCTCAACTTCAGAATCAAGCGCAGAGGTTGCTTCATCCAGCACAAGAATTGGTGCGTCCTTCAAGAAAATACGGGCAATCGCAATCCGCTGGCGTTGCCCGCCGGAAAGCTTCACACCGCGTTCACCCACTTGCGCATCCAGTCCAACATGCCCCTTGTTATCAACCAGTGATTGAATAAACTCCCAGGCATTTGCCCGTTTGGCAGCATCAATGATTTCTTCATCTGTCGCATTGGGCTTGGAATAAGCAATATTCTCGCGAATGGTACGATGCAAAAGCGATGTATCCTGCGTCACCATACCAATGTTTTCACGAAGACTGTCCTGCTTCAAATCAGCAATATTTTGATCACCAATTTTAACGGCTCCACCCTCAACATCATAAAACCGAAGCAGAATATTTGTAAGGGTTGTTTTGCCTGCACCTGAACGTCCAACAAGACCAATCTTTTCACCTGGATTGATGGTCAGTGACAAGTTCTCCATAACGCTCCCCTCACCCCCATAGGTGAAGTGAATATCTTCAAACAAAACTGGTTTGTTATCAGCATCAAGGTCAACTGCACCTGCCTTGTCTTGAATATTTTGAGCCTTGGAAAGCATGTTCATGCCATCTTGAACAACGCCCAGTGCCTCAAACAAACGTGCCAATTCCCAAGTCACCCAATAAGCCATGCCATTCATGCGCAGCACCAGCCCGATCGCCACAGCAACAGCACCAACACTCACTGAATTTGATACCCAAAGCATAATCCCTGCCATTGCCGCTCCCGCCAACAACAAGTGATTTAGTATTTTAATACATATCTCCAGATTGGTTGAGAGGCGCATTTGTGGATGAACCGTTTGCAAAAAACCATCCATTGCGTCTTTGGCATAAGCTTCTTCACGGTCTGTATGCGCAAACAGTTTTACCGTGGTGATGTTTGTATAACTGTCAACCACGCGCCCCGTCATAAGAGATCTGGCATCCGCCTGTTCTTTTGCAATATCAGACATTCTTGGCAAAAAATATCGCAACATCAAAAGATATAAAACAAGCCACACGGCGAATGGCAGCATCAACCCCAAATGGAAAGACGCAGCCAAAATCATTGCACCAAGGAAGTACACTGAAACATAAACCATGACATTAAGAATGGTAATCGTTGCATCGCGCACTGCCAACGACGTTTGCATAACCTTGGTAGCAACACGCCCGGCAAATTCATCCGAAAAGAAAGCCATGCTTTGACGCAGCAGATATTTATGCATCTGCCAACGCATAATCATGCCGTAGTTTCCAAGGATGGACTGATGCAAAATTGCAGAGTGAAAAAAGCCGACTATCGGCATGATCACCAGGATAAATACCAGCATAATAGCAAGCGTATAACCTTCATCCACCAAAAAAGTTTCGCGATTTGCTTCGCCAAGCCAATCAACGATATTGCCAAGAAAACCAAACAGCGCAACTTCCATTGCAGAAATCAGCGTGATGAGTACAGTCATCACCGCAAGATATTTCCAGGCAGGTCTTGTATAATGCCAGAAGAATGCAAGCATTGTATTGGGTGCCTGTTTTGGCAAATCATCAGGATATGGATTAATGAGAGATTCGAAATAAGAGTACATATAGATATTCCAGCAACTTTAATATTTGCCGCCAAACAACAATTACAAAATATGTTCAGACGGAGAAAATGCCAATGACGGCGCGAATTACCTGATCGTAAAAAGCCGCCCTGCATACGAAGGCATGCATTTATTAAATGTGATACACATGAACGCCTCCTGTTGCCGGTATTTATGTATCTATCATGAACCCAAAATTTACCGATTGCAATTGTCGAAAATATAATCCACCAAAGTGATGAAATACTGTTGCCATTAAGCCACAAAAAAGAACCATGCCTGATCTCGTTTTATTCCAGCCTGACATTCCAGGAAATACAGGAACCTTGCTAAGGCTTGCTGCCTGCATGGGTGTCACACTTCACATCATAGAACCTGCAGGCTTTAGACTGGATGAAAAAGCCTTTCGTCGCGCAGGCATGGACTATGTAGAACAGGCCGCCATGCAAAAGCACCTGAATTGGGACGGGTTTGAAAAATGGCGCAAGCAAGAAGCAAGACGCACAGTCCTGCTAACCACAAAAGCCACCCAAGGCTATACACAGTTTGAGTTTCATAAAGACGACCTCATCATGCTGGGTCGTGAAAGCTCCGGTGCACCAGATTACGTCCACGAAGCAGTTGATGACAGACTAACCATTCCCATGGCAGGCGAAGCCCGCTCCCTAAACATGGCACTCACAGGCGCCATGGTTCTTGGAGAAGCAATCAGGCAGGTAGGTTAGTCAGGTAGAAAAAAAGCCTGCTAAAATTTCATCCAGCAGGCTTTTTGTACCAGTAATGTCTTTTAAATTACATTTGGTGCGGGTTTCTCGCAACTGATAAAATCTGGTGACGTGCAATGCCGATATCATCCAGTTGACGCGGAGATAGTGCTTTAAGGGCGCTGCGTGTTTGACGGGCTTTATTCCATGTACGTACGTTGTTTAAAATATTCATTGTTGCTCTCCTGGCATGTGCGCCAATTTGAATTGGCACTTAAAAATCTGTTGGAAACACTATGTCGTTTCGATGATTTGCATATGCGCTTTAAGAGAGCTTTTGCCTATAGACAAGATTGCAGGTGAGCCATGCATTGGACGCATGGTCAATCCATCATCATGACAGTGTAATTTGAAATCTAATCCGCACTCGGCAAACGACGCATTGTGAACTCGATCACATCATCATCAAGCACTCGCCAGCTTTCAACTTCACTCCAGTAAGCGGCTTTGGGATATTTCTTCAAAAAGCTTTTGGCAAAGTTGCGCGCTTCATCTCTTGGTAAAACATGCGTTTCGCGTTTCCAGCTACTCAAGCTTCCTCCGCGCTTTCCCAGAATGTTTTTACGCATTTCACTGCGTCGTTCTGCCCATGTTTTATTGGTAACACGCGAACGCTCTACGGCACTGGATGCCCTACTTGCATCCGAAACCGAGTATCTGGCTTTTTTTTCATCAATATCAGCCATTTGTTGAGGCCTTTATTTATTAACCTTTTGTTAATGTGGGTGTTGATTTGACTCAAGTCAAGTTTTGGAGAAATTACGCATTACAAATACCGTGTTGCAAATGCTTCAAAAATATTTACAAATCACACGGCAACAACAGCAAATCGCATACGAGGAATCATATATTGGCAGGCAAGCACACACCCCCTCCTCCAGGCCTCCCGGAAAATCTGGAAGAAAAGAAACAACTTGCAGAACAATGGTTTCAAAAAATAAGAGACACCATTTGTTCAAGTTTTGAGCAACTCGAAGACGCTTTGGAAGGCCCATTATCAGATCGCGCGCCGGGGCGCTTTGAACGCAAAGACTGGATGCGCGACGAAGGCCACGGCGGCGGCGGAACCATGTCGATGATGTATGGTCGCGTGTTTGAAAAAGTTGGTGTTCACACTTCAACCGTTTTTGGTGAATTATCAGAAGATTTCCGCAAGCAAATTCCGGGTGCTGATGAAAATCCGAAATTTTGGGCATCAGGCATTTCACTCATTGCACATCCGCAAAACCCGAATGTGCCTGCCGTTCACTTGAACACGCGCATGGTGGTTACCACCAGCCAGTGGTTTGGTGGCGGTGCAGATTTAACACCCGTTTTGGACGCACGCCGCACACAGGAAGACGAAGACACGCGCGTCTTCCACCGTGCCATGAAATTCGCCTGCGAACGTCATGCAGTGGCAAATTATGACGAATATAAGGAATGGTGCGATGAATATTTCTATCTCAAGCACCGCAATGAAATGCGCGGGGTTGGCGGCATATTCTACGATTACCTTCACTCAGATGATGAAAAAGGCGGCTGGAACGCAGACTTTGCATTCACACAAGACGTTGGCCGTGCCTTCAATGTTGTCTATCCGGCTCTGGTCATGAAAAACATGAACAAAGCCTGGACCAGCGAACAGAAAGAAGAACAACTCATAAGACGAGGAAGATACGTTGAATTTAATCTCCTCTACGACCGCGGCACAATTTTTGGGCTTAAAACAGGTGGTAATGTGGAAACGATTTTATCTTCAATGCCGCCAGAGGTAAAATGGCCGTAAACAAGAATTTTTAATCAAATACTGCGCACTTTGCACTGATACCGAATAGGCCTCAGTATCATTTGCCCCATAGCAAAGTGCGCAGTAAAAGATTCTCAATCATTCAAATTGAGCAACCGAGAATCGATTTGTACAAGCTTGGTATTTCTAATGCGAAGAACTGATTGACCTTCAAAAGCAATAATCTGTATACGTACAATGTACGCATTTTTTAATAATGCGTCAACCTCAATTTGTAACGCCAACATCTTTGGGTTAAAATAATCAAAATTACATATAGTCAACAAACCACATAAGACTTATTTTATGACACAATTACTTAAGTCAGCAGTAAAAGTTTGCTCTCTGCATATACGCATGGCCAGAGCAGGACTTGGTATGACAGTGCGTGAATTAGCGACACTTTCAGGTACAAACAAGGCAACAATTGTAAGAATAGAAGCAGGAAAAACAGTACGAGACTCTACGCTTGCGCTTGTTAGAAAAATACTCGAATCCAAGGGCGCAAGATTTTATAAAGCCGATGAAACCCAAAAAGTAATTGTTGAACTACCAAACAAGAATACTAATGACGTTAGTGCAACAAGCACTGATTAGGAGGGGAAAGTCATGCATCTTATTGTTTACATAAGTAAATTTGCTCAAAATTCGGATAGCGCCGAAACAGTCCTTTCCAATATTGTTGAATACTCAAAACACAGAAACAAGGAATTGGGTATCACTGGTGTTTTATTCTATGAAAACGGGCATTTTCTTCAGGCCCTTGAAGGTGATGAAAATATCATTCGCTCAAAATATGAAAAAATATCCAGAGACCAGCGTCATGATGAAGTGATAAAAATCATTGATAAGCCCATAGAATCCAGATCATTTCCTGATTGGTCGCTGGATACATTCTACATTGATTCACCAGCACTCATTGATACTGATACTATTGTTTCATTTCAAAAATTATATGAGCATTGCTTTCAAATGGATTCCAAGAATCTAATGGATTTCATAAAGCAGATGGTCAATGAACTTGATACATTCAAGATACTGCACGAAGGCTGAGCACAACGCATAAATCGCGCACTTAAATCGTGGCCAAAAGCTCATCCCGCTCCAATACAAAGCCACTCTCAACCCACGCATCTTCCAGGACTTTAAGCTTTTTCCCCATTACAGGCCCCGCTTCAACACCGACGGCAATCAAATCCTTGCCTTTAACCGGCATTTTTGGGCGTTGCCAATTTTGTGCATGAACTATGAGAGCAAGCATTGCCCTGGCCCCTGTTTCATCTTCGCGATTAACAAGATGCACAACTTCAAGTTTCATACAATCAATTAAACCTTGCTTGTCTCCCCAATATAAAACCTTCTCAAGCTCATGGTTTGAAATGTCAGGCTTTGGCGAAACAGCTTGTGCCCAAAGCTCCATCCGGCTTGCCTGCGCATTAGAAAATGTCATGCGCTTGGCTAAAGCCCGCATCGTATCAACATCCGGACGTACCATCCCCATCAAACGGAACAGTGGGTCAGGTTCCCAGCCTTGCTCCTGCTCTAATCTTAAAAGACCGGGAATGGCATCAGTTCCCCATTTGTGGGTCTCGGGCAAAACACCTCCTAAAATTCCGGTTGTCCGCATCCACAGGATTGCGCGCCCGGGATCCGGTGCCGTAAGCATTTTTTTAAGCTCCATCCAGACCCGTTCAACAGAAAGCCCTGCAAGCAAACCTTTACCAGCGGCACATGCCTTTAAACCGCCAGCATCCGGACGTCCTCCGCCATACCATGCAAAAAACCGAAAAAACCGTAGAATACGCAGGCTATCTTCTTTAATGCGCGTTGCAGCATCCCCTATAAAACGCACATCCCTGGCCAAAATATCCTTGTAGCCATCAACATAATCATAAATAACGCCTGTACGATCACAATAAAGCCCATTGATGGTAAGGTCACGGCGACAGGCATCAGCCTCCCAATCTGTTCCAAATTCGACAACAGCATGACGCCCATCAGTTTCAATATCTTTGCGAAGTGTTGTGATCTCAAAGGCCTTGCCATTAATAACAGCAGTTACAGTCCCATGCTCAATACCAGTTGGAACAGCTTTTTCGCCAACAGATTCCAATCGTTTTATGACTTCTCGCGGCAAAAGCGTTGTACATAAATCAACATCACTTGCGCCAGTTCCCATCAATGAATTACGAACAGCGCCACCCGCAACACGGGCCTCCCCCCCATCAGCGCACAAAACATCAAATAACCGCTGCAAGGTTTTGTCTTGTAACCAATCGTCTGTAATGCGGATATCTTTTAAGCCATTCATGCAAAAACCCTATCATAAAATACACGGATCATGCCTGCTGTTACACCCCAGATATAATGATCTTCATAGGGCATTTCATAATAAAACCGCTCTCCGCCACCAAACACCTTACTGGCAGTCATGTGATTATCCTCATTCATCAAAAAGGAAAGCGGAACCTCAAACATGTAATCTACTTCATCTGGACTGATTTCAAAACCGGCTCCTTCACGCACAAACCCGATAACAGGCGCAATACGGTACCCGGAACCCGAATAATAATCCGGCAAGCGGCCCATAATCTCAACCTCGTTGATATCAAGGCCAATTTCTTCCCAGGCCTCGCGCAAGGCAGCAGCTTCTGGTGAAGCGTCATCCGCATCAATCTTTCCACCGGGAAAAGCAATTTGGCCCGAGTGATTATTAAGCGTTTCGTTGCGCTTGGTCAGGATGACATTAACATGCCCATCACGTTCAATAAGTCCAATTAAGACAGCTGCATGTTTTTTACTGTTTTCAAGAATATAATCCTTCATATCCACGTTTAGATGATAATCACCATCTTGTTCGCGGCTGGAAAAGTTCAATTTGTCTAAAAGTACTTTACGCACTTGGCTTTTTGAAAAATCAATACTCACGTATCAGGCACTCAACTTTGCTAATTCACCTGCAGGCATAATCGGGAAAACCTCACCCTTGCTTCTGACAGCAAACATCAAGGTTCCGTCAACTTCAATTTCTTCTCCATGCGAGATCAACTCATACATGACCGGACGTGCCAAGACTGCCTCCAATCGCCCACGCACAAGTACATAAGGTTTAACCCCATCATTTTCAGGCACAATCACAAATCGTAATGGATTATCCGGCCCAACCTCAACCACATCATCCATATTGGTACGCAACGTCAAAACCTGTTCGCCATTTTCTTCATGAGCATTTATCTCAACTGCAATGAAATGCGCATCTTCAACCGTTATGCCAACAAGCTCAACAGGTGTAACAAGATATGTTTTGCCATCTTCATCTTTGCGCAGAACAGTTGAAAAAAGTTGCACCAGTGCTTTTCGGCCAATCGGCGTTCCCATATAAAACCAGGTACCATCCGCCTTGATTTCCATTGGAATGTCACCACAAAAATCCGGATGCCACTGGTCAACAGGCGGCAGGCCTTTTTCTTTTTTTCCAGCACGAGAAATCAGTGCTTCAAGGCCACTTAACCCCTTTGCAACCTGATTATCTTCAATTTCTGCCATAATTTCTCTTTCTTGTTCGCAACATACTATCATTCTCAATTTAGGCATTCACAATTTAGTATGTGTGAATCTTTACACTTGAAGTCACACAATCAACAACTACCATGGTATATGTAGAACGTAATTTGTATTTTAAAGAATAATACGGAGTTTATTTATGAGCGCTATCGACAAAAACCTCTCCAAATCGCAGGAAAAGGAAGTCATTTTGATGGCTGAAAAAGCCGTAAGCGACATGAAGAAGGTTCGAAAGAACGTAGGCCAGGTGATTTTTGGTCAGGAAGTGGTGGTTGATAATACACTTACAACCATACTCGCAGGCGGTCATGCCCTGCTCGTTGGCTTGCCAGGTCTTGCAAAAACCAAACTGGTTGAAACACTTGGAACCGTTCTTGGCCTTGAAGACAGCCGTATCCAGTTCACACCTGATCTTATGCCGTCTGATATTGTTGGTTCTGAAATTCTTCACCAGGATGAAAAAGGCAAACGTTCCTTCCAGTTCATAAAGGGTCCGGTTTTTGCACAACTTCTAATGGCCGACGAGATTAACCGTGCATCGCCGCGTACACAGGCAGCCCTCTTGCAATCCATGCAGGAATATCATGTCACCATCGCCGGTCATCGTTATGATTTGCCAGCTCCCTTCCATGTGCTGGCAACCCAAAACCCATTGGAACAAGAAGGCACATACCCATTACCGGAAGCACAGCTTGACCGCTTTTTGATGCAGGTGGACGTTCACTATCCGGACATGGAAGCTGAACGCCGCATAATGTTTGAAACCACAGGCACTAGCGAAACAGTTGCAAAGAAAATACTCGATGCAAAACGCTTGAAAGAAATTCAGGAACTTGTGCGCCGTCTGCCAGTAGGTCAAAGTGTGGTCGATGCAATTCTTGAGCTTGTACGCTCTGCCCGTCCGGAGAACACAACATCAGATATTGCAGATTTCATCTCATGGGGTCCAGGCCCGCGCGCATCGCAGGCATTAATGCTCACAGTCAGGGCAAGAGCGCTGCTGGATGGACGCCTTGCACCATCCGTTGATGATGTGATTGCCCTTGCAGAACCTGTTTTGCAACACCGCATGCAACTCTCATTTGCAGCACGCGCAGAAAACATGACGGTCCGTGACGTTATTGGCACTCTCAAGAAGCGTATTGGATAATGCCACCATTAGGCGCAATAGCCCAAAGGGAAAGCGGGCGTGAAACAATTGAACGTGCGCGCGCACGTGCAGAGCTTATTCCCGGTCTGCTGGTTGAAGCACGCCGCGTTGCCAATACGGTTTTTTCAGGCTGGCACGGTCGGCGAAAACGCGGCATTGGTGAAAATTTCTGGCAATTCCGCCATTATTCACCGGGTGAAAGCATGTCTCGAATTGATTGGCGCCGCTCCGCACGTGACGAAAATCATATCTATGTTCAGGACAAGGAGTGGCAGGCAACGCATACAGTCTGGCTTTGGGTCGATGAAAGCCCTTCAATGCTTTTCAAATCCGACATGGCTGCTGTTGCAAAACAATCTCGTGCGCTCGTATTGGCTTTTGCCATGGCAGAACTTTTGGCAAAAAGCGGAGAGCGTGTGGGATGGCTCGGACTTACAAGACCCGTCTTGAGCCGAAATGCAGCAGAAAAACTTGCAGAAGCACTTATTCTGGGCAAACCACAAACCGAATTTCCGACAAAACCGGATTTGGGGCAGCACAGTGATTTGATTTTATTCAGCGACTTTCTGGATCCCATTGACGCAAATACACAGCGATTACAAAACCTCTTCAAGCATGGAACCAGGGGCCACGTCGTCCAGATTATTGATCCGGTCGAAGAAGTCTTTCCCTATTCAGGCCGCGTGGAATTCAGCGATCCTGAAACAGGTGAGAAGTTTACTGCCGGGAATGCAGAAACCCTGAAAACCCAATATGAAGCCGAAATCGCCATGCGCAATGAAGCCATGCGGCAAGCAACAAGCAAACTTGGTTGGAGCTTCACACGTCATCATACCGACAAACTGGCCTCAGAAGCGCTTGTCCAACTGCACACACACCTTGGGGAGCGTCCTTTATAATGTTTGGTCTTCCTTTAGCATTCACATCTCCCTGGCTTTTAATGGCACTGCTTTCGCTGCCTATTATTTGGTGGTTGTTACGCTTGACCCCACCCAAACCCCAAGAGGAAGTTTTCCCGCCAACACGCATTTTGGCAAAGCTACACGAAAAGGAAGAAACGCCTGCACAAAGCCCGTGGTGGCTCACCTTGTTGCGTCTTTTAATGGCAGCGCTGGTTATTATGGCCATGGCAGGCCCGATCCTCAACCCGGAAGAATCGGTTCTTAAAGGCGAAGGTCCTGTCATGATCATCATGGACGATGGCTGGGCTTCTGCACAAGATTGGGAAACAAGGCGAGACACTGCATTGGCAATCATTGCAGAAGCAAAAGGTGCAAATCGCACAGTCATGTTAAAAAGCACAGCAGGACATGACAACTGGACTGGAAAACCAATATCCCCGGAGGATGCTGCAAGTCTTTTACAGGCAAGTAAAAGTATCGCAGTTGAGCCTGATCATGCCAAGACCGCAAGCCAGCTTGCTCTGAACCTTCGTGAGAATAATCCAGGCCAAATCATCTGGATGTCCGATGGACTTTCGCGTGAAGAAACAAAAAAGCTGGGCGATATAATTCGCACATCCAATACCGCAACATCCTTATATCAGGCCGATATCAAAAACCTGATCATTATTGAAGCCATAAGCAATGAACCCTCACAACTGTTTGGCACACTTACCCGTGCACAATCTGATGGTTCAAAAGAAGTATCCGTCATTGCACGTGATTTGAAAGGCGTTGCAATCTCAAGAGTGAGCGCATTTTTTGGTGATGGTGAAACCAAAACACGCTTTACCTTTGATGGACCAGTGGAACTGAGAAACCAGATTGCAAGACTTGAAGTCGATACTGCAAAAAATGCTGCTGCAGTTCAACTGCTCGATGATAACAACAGACGTAGATTGGTTGGGCTGATTTCTGGCGAGAAATACGATCTCAGCCAACCTCTTCTCTCACCACTTTATTATATCTCAAAGGCACTTGAGCCATTCTCTGACTTGCGCCGGTCAACAGATTCCAATGTAACGGCATCCGTTAATGAACTCCTTAATCAAGGTGTCTCGGCTATCGCACTTGCAGACGTAGGTGTGATCACCGAAGCTGCAGAAGAAAAACTGGGTAACTGGATAGAGAATGGAGGTCTGTTAATTCGCTTTTCAGGCCCGAGGCTTGCAGGCTCTCCACAAAGTGGTTTGTTACCCGTTGAAATTCGCCCGGGTGACAGAAACCTCGGTGGTGCACTATCCTGGGAAACACCAAAAGCCCTTGCTCCTTTTGAACGCAAAAGTCCATTCTTCGGCATTAATCCACCACGTGATGTTTTGGTAAAAAAACAACTGCTCGCATTGCAGGAAGCAGAGCTTGAAGAAAAAACCTGGGCAACGCTCGAAGACGGAACACCGCTTGTAACTGCCCAAAAACGCGGTGCCGGATGGATTGTATTCTTTCATGTTGGCTCTGATGCAGAGTGGTCAAACTTGCCACTATCAGGGACTTTCGTCGAAATGCTGCGGCGCACCGTAAATCTGTCACGCTCCAGCGGCACACTCAACACACAAAGCGAAACCATCTCACTGCCCCCATTAAGAGTGCTAAACGGTGAAGGGCAATTCATTCCGCCAGCTCCCCTGGTCAAGCCATTGGTAATTTCAGCCGAACTAACAAAAAATGTTACCGCAGAAAATCCCCCGGGTTTTTATGGTACTGAAGACGGCTTTACCGCACTAAACTTATTTGAAGAAGAAACCACACTCATGCCATTAAGCGAAACTGATTTTATCGACGGTTTTACAAAACAAAACTATCTGGCAGGCGCAAGCTTTGACTTTAAAATCTGGTTGCTTGCATCTGCCGCAGTTTTACTCTTGCTCGATTGTCTTGCAGTACTTTGGATATCAGGTGCATTACGTCTCAAAAGAACAAATTCCAAAGCACTTGCCTCGGTTTTTGTTTTTGGACTTACAACACTGACACTTGTAAGTACATCGCCCCTGCATGTAAGTACATCGCCCCTGCATGCCCAGGAAAAAGACGAAAACTTCGATTTCAGTTCAGCACTGGAAACAAGGCTTGCTTATGTTGTGACAGGCGTAAACGATGTTGACAATATCAGCGAAGCCGGGATGCGAGGACTAACTTTCTTTATCAGCAGCCGTACTGCTCTTGAACCAGGAGAACCTATCGGCCTTGATATCAGCCAGGATGAATTATCTTTTTATTCCCTGATTTATTGGCCTATTGATCCAAGAGCGGAACTTCCCTCACCTGAAACAATTGCAAGAATTGATGCCTACATGAAAGAAGGCGGCAGTATTTTGTTTGATACAAAAGATCAGGTCTCTGGCGTGCTGGGGGGAACATCAGCTTCACCTGCCGCACGAACGCTGCAGCAAATCTTGTCATCCCTTGACATTCCTCCTTTAGAGCCCGTTCCGAGCGATCATGTGCTAACAAAATCATTTTATCTTCTGGAGCGCTTCCCCGGCCGCTATGCAGGTGGCGATTTATGGATTGAAAAATCCCAAAACCTCAACCCGGAACAAAGCCGAAGACCAGCGCGGGCAGGAGATGGTGTGTCTTCAATAATGATTACAAGCAACGATATGGCAGGCGCTTGGGCTGTTGATGGAAGCTTGCGACCTATTTTGCCAACCATTCCACCTGATTCAATACAACGCAATTATGCCTACCGATCCGGCGTCAACCTGATGATGTATGCGCTTACCGGAAACTACAAGGCTGATCAGGTTCACTTGCCAGCCTTGCTGGAACGATTGGGGCAATAGATCAGGCATGGAAAACCTTAACATCACATTCGCCCCCGAACTACCCATATGGTTCCTGACAGTCCTGACAGCAGCGATTGCCCTGCTTTGCTTATACGGATTGATGAAGCAATTGAGAGGCAGTTTTGTAAGAACCCTTGCAGGAGCACTTCTGGCACTTGCCTTGTTCAACCCGTCATTGTTGCAAGAAGACCGTTCTCCACTCAAAACAATCATTCCCCTGGTGATTGATGAAACAACAAGCCAACGACTAAACAACCGCGATGAACAAACCGCTGATGCAGCCAATGATATCAGAAAGCAGTTTGAAAAACTTGATAATTTCGAACTGCGTGAAATACGCGTTACAGATCAAATTTCACAAACCAGCGACGTCTCATCTGCATTGTTCTCATCCCTGAATAACGCAATGCAGGATGTTGCGTCTGAGCGAATGGGTGGCGCTATTTTCATCACGGATGGTCAGGTGCACGACATTCCTGAAACTCCGGAACAATCAAACATAAAAGGCCCCCTTCATGTGATTGTCACAGGTGAGGAAAATGAACGTGACAGACGAATTGTTCTAAAGAACACACCTCGTTTTGGTGTGGTAGGTGAAAGTCAGGAAATCATTTACGAAATCGAAGAAACCGGTTTTGAAAGCAAGTCACCTGTAGAGGTTACAATCAGCATAGATGGAGAAGTTTACGCAATTGATGAGGTTATCGCAGGTGAGAAAGCTTCCTTTGTTTTTGATGTACCCCATGGCGGCAAAAATATCATTGAGCTAAGTGCTGAAGTTGCAAAAGACGAGATCTCCGAGATTAACAACCGTACCTTCACAACACTCAATGGTATCCGCGAGAATTTGAGAGTACTCCTGGTCTCTGGTGAGCCGCATGCAGGCGAACGTACTTGGCGCAATCTTTTAAAGTCTGACGCCTCTGTTGATCTTGTGCATTTTACAATTCTGCGTCCGCCAGAAAAACAGGATGGTACGCCAATCAACCAGCTATCCCTGATTGCATTTCCGACACGCGAACTCTTTGTTCAAAAAATTGATGAGTTCGACCTGATTATTTTTGATCGCTATAAACGTCGCGGCGTTTTGCCTGTCTTATATTTTGACAACATTGCAAGGTATGTGCGTGAAGGTGGCGCAGTACTTGTCGCAGCAGGGCCGGAATATGCAGACCGCTCAAGCATTGGAGCAACGCCGCTTAATACAATTCTTCCTGCCCTTGCAGACGGGAAGATAACAGAAGCACCTTTTACACCCCGCATTCCTGAAACGGGTCAAAAACACCCCGTAACCCGTGATCTTGATGGTTGGGACAAGGACAAGCCAAAATGGAGCCGTTGGTTCCGTTCTGTAGGAGTTGATAAAATTGGCGGTGAAAGTGTCATGGAAAACGACAATGGCGAACCTGTTTTAATGCTACAGCGCCATGATGAAGGCCGTGTTGCCCTGTTTCTTTCTGATCATGTCTGGTTATGGTCGCGCGGCTTTGAAGGCGGTGGGCCTCATGTGCAATTACTACGCCGTCTGGCACACTGGATGATGAAAGAACCGGAACTTGAAGAAGAACGCCTCACGGCAAAAGCCAATGGCAAGACCCTTACCATTACAAGACAAACACTTGGTGAAAAGCCTGAAGATGTCACCATTACTTCTCCCACAGGAGAAAATCAGACACTCGGGTTTACACAATCTGGCACGGGACTATGGCAAGCTGAAACTGAGGTTGAAGAAATTGGCCTTTATAGAACAACCAATGGCGAGTTCAGCGCTCTGGCGCAAGTAGGCCCCGCCAATCCTCGTGAACTGGCAGCCGTTATCAGTACGGTTAAAACCCTTTCACCAATCGTCAAGGCAACATCAGGCTCAATTCAACGTATCGAAGGTAAAGGCATTCCGCGACTCATCCAGATAGGACAAAACGCAACCACAAGCGGGCGCGGCTGGGCCGGACTTGTAAACAGCAACGCAAGCGTCTTGAATGGCGTCTTCCGCATACCCTTGTTTACAGGATTAATCGGCCTTGCACTGCTATTGCTTGGCTTTGCATCCATGTGGTTAAGAGAAGGGCGTTAAACGCCCTCATACTGCCTTGCAAGGCCAGTAAATTTTTCCTTGATTCCTTCACGCAACAGACAAATCAAAATCCGGGCAGGATCGGCAGGCCCGGGCATTTTAATCTGACCGTGGCTTACTTGTTCAAATCCAAATTTTTTATAATAATCGAAATCACCGATTAGCAAGATCGCTTCATGACCAGCATGTTTGGCTGCTTCAACGGCTTTACGCATTAGTGCCCCACCAACACCCTCATTCTTGTATTCAGGCGCGACAACAAGCGGCCCCAGTAAAAGAGCCTCATGTTCACCAATTATTATTTTTGTAAGTTTAACCGAGCCAACCAGCTTTCCAATTCTGTGAAGCGTAAAGGACAGATCAGGTTCATGCATTACCCCCTCACGTAATCTGAAAGCAGAACGGGCAAAACGGCCAGGGCCAAAAGCTGCTTCCGCAAGCTCTTCAACAGCGTCAAAATCTTCAGGTGCTTCGGGTTTTAAAATATCAGTGAGAATGTTCATTATTCAGGCTTTTCAAAAGAGGTTTTTGCAACCAAAGCCCGAACAGTTTCAAGGCAAAGGCTATACGAACGAAATCATGCGCTTTTGGCGCAAGATGGTTCGTCGTCGCAAAATTCTTTTGGTGAACATAATGTCCTCTTGAATAATCTGAAATTCGGATACCACGCAAACTTATATGCGTCTATCAAAAATTCACTCACTGGTTAACTTAATCACCAGTATTGAGAAACAGGCTCATCGTAATAATACTCTTTAATGCGCCTTAAATTTCCTGCCGTAATCTCTTGCGGCAAGGCATCGAGCGGGAAGAAGCCCATTTCGGCAATCTCGCGATTGGGCTTGAAGGCTTCAACTTCATACCATTTCCCCACTTTAAATACGGCAACATGGTCGCGTCTGGATGCAGAACGGTTTTGATAAAGCCCGACAAGTCTTGGTTCATCAAGCATCTCCAACCCTGTTTCTTCACGTAATTCCTTTTGTGCGGCCTGAAGTGTTGTCTCGCCGGTTTCAACACCACCACCGGGCAAATACCATCCTTCTACATAGGTATGGCGTACAAGCAAAACCTCACCTTTTTCATTTTCAACCAGAATCCGAACACCCAAAGTCATCGGACGTTTGAATAAAAAAAACACATGAAACAATTTTCGAAGAATTTTACTGTCTGCCATAATTATTTTTATCGGCTGTAGGTTTTAAATTCAACCTTGCTGCAATCCTCCAGCAATAGTATGCAAAAACATGTTTCGTCTTGCACACATATCCGATATTCACCTTGGGCCTCTCCCACCCGTCAGGTTTCACCAGTTGGCAGGCAAGCGCATTACCGGATATATAAACTGGAAATTAAACCGCAAGGATTTTCTGGCAGGCGATTACCTGGGTGGTATTATCAGCGATATTCAAAGCAAACCAATTGATCACATTGTTGTAACGGGCGATCTGATAAACCTGTCATTGCCCGATGAATATGAGATGGCAAACAATTTTCTAAAACGTCTGGGCACACCCAAAAACGTCACAGCCAATTGCGGCAACCACGATGCATATATTCCTGGCGCCCTGCAAAGGTCACTCGATAATTGGGAACCCTATTTATCAGGTGACAGTAAAATTATTTCTACCCCCAAAGATTATCCGATTTTCAGAAAACGTGGGGAAGTTGCCATCATTGCGTGCAATTCTGCAGAAGCGACACTGCCTTTCTTTGCGACGGGCTATTTCAGGAAAGCACAAGCAAGACGTCTGGAAGCAATTCTTGAACAAACAAAGGGTATGTACCGGATTGTCATGATCCATCATCCCCCTTTTGCAAATGCAACACCCTGGTACAAACGTCTCATCGGGCAAGAACGTTTCAGGGAAGCAATTCTAAAACAGGGCGCAGAACTTGTTCTGCATGGCCATACGCACCTTGATACAAAAACCCATATAAACAGTCCCAAAGGAAAAGTGCCCGTTATCTGCGTACCCGCAGCAGGCAATGCGCCAGGTGGCCATAAACCCGCAGGGCGCTATAATTTGTTCTCGATTGAAAAAACAAAAACCGGTTGGTCAACAATGCTGGAGGAATATGGATTTTCAAATCAGGCAGATGGCGTAAACCTTATTGGAACGCATAAACTTTAACGAACCATCTGCACAATCTGTTCCATCAACCCAAACCAGACCAGTATAAACAAAATCCCGGCTCCACCAATCAATCCGAGCAGGAACCAAACAACTTGCGATAATGTCGAATGCTGAGCTTTGCTTTTAACCGTCTTGACCGTTTCCTTCTGTTTTGACTGGCTATCATCTGAATTGACAGAATTGGCAGGAACAGATGCAATCTGTTTGTCCCTGCCCTTGTCATTGTCCCTGGAAGGATGGTTTTCCAACATATGCGATAAAGACAGCCAATCTCCTTCAATCATGCGTTCGCGTTCGAGCAGACGCTCGGCAACATAATTCGTGATATGCTCACCAATCTTTTTGCGGCTACTGCCACGTCCAAGAATAACCCTGCCCATGCGCGTATCTTTAACAAACTCATATTCACGCCCATCAGATCCCATACGAACAAAAGAGGTCATATCAACCCAAAGCCTTGGCGTATCTCCCTTGGCAAGGGCAAAATCAAATTGTTCATTGTCGTTCGGAATATCATCAATAACAGATTGCATATCCTCAAATAAAAGCTCCAGGCGGCTCAATTTGGTATGCTGCATTTCAACAACAACATCATCACGGTTTGCTTGCGATGAACGGATTTTGTTCATTGCATTTGCCAAATCGTGTACCCTGCGTTCAATTTCACCAGGTTCCATTTCTTTTTTGATCATGCTGAATTCTCGCAATTAATCCTTTATTAGCCATGATATTTGGGTAATTACGTACAAATTGCAAGCTAAACGCGACTTATGCCCTGCCAAATAAAAGATTACTCACCAGCTTGTCGCGGCCATAAACATCCTTGTGAAACTTGACCTTGCCGCTTTCCACCCATGCGGTGAAATACGTCAGATGCACGGGAATGGGCTTTTTCAGGTTAACCCGGTGCGTCGCAGGATTGGAAAGTATTTTCTTGATCCTGGATTGATTAAGAGAGCGCGAACCAAATAGCTTCTCAGCAAATTCAAGCGGATCTTGCACACGAATACAGCCATGCGAAAATGCTCTTGAGTTTTTTGAAAACAGGTTCTTGGACTGCGTATCATGCAAATAGACATTAAATTTATTGGGAAATAGAAACTTCACTTGCCCCAGCGCATTATTGCTGCCTGGTTGCTGGACAATTTTATATGGGAATTTCTTGCCATTAACTGCATGCCAATCAACTGAATGCGGGTTCATTTCAGGTGCATCTGCTTTCCAGCTGGTATGCACCTTATAACCGCGTTTTTCCAGATAAGACGGATCTTTGCGCAACTTTGGCAAAATTTCATTACCGGCAATAGAACGTGGTACCGTCCAGGTCGGGTTAAATTCTGCATATTGTATGGTATGAGAAAACATTGGCGTTTTATGATACGGTTTGCCTACCACCACACGGCGCTTGTCAACCATCTTGCCACCATCAGTAATGCGCATTTCAAAAGCAGCCTGATTAACAAGAACATGCTTTTTGCCAAGCGATCTTGGCAACCAGCGCCAACGCTCCATATTAACGATTATCTGGCGTCCCTTGGCACTGCTGGGCTTGGTCTGTGCAAGTGCTTTGCGCAAAGCCAGATATTGTGGATGTTGAGGGCGCAAAGCGGCAACCACTTTTGCCGGACCACGCTTATTTGCAAGCCCAAGCCAGCCTTTTACATCCGTTTTTTTGCGGGAAATAATAATATCAGGCTCTGAAACAGCTGGCGTTGTACGACCAGCGGATAAATCACGGCCAAATTTCCAGAAAGACTGGCTAAGATAAAGTTCTGCAGCAGCTAAATCCTTGCCAGAAAGGCTTTGAATGTTTTTAGGGACAGCGGAAAGATAATCACGAGGCTCCAAACCATCACTGCCAGCGGCCTGCAATACCTTGACAAGTTCAACACCTTTCTTGTTCAAGCCTTTTTTGGAAGTCCAGATACCTTTTCCCAATCTGCCACGATAATATTTCTTGAGAGGATCAAGATCGACAACAGTTCCATTCCACTTGATCGCATCGCCTTTTAAAACACTTCCAACATTTACTGCATAAGCAGGCGTGCTACTGGCGACAAAGCCAAAAGCCAGTGAATTTGCAATAAAGGAACGGCGAGACAAGCATGAAGCAAGCATTGGGAAATCCAGTTAAATCTATGTTTCAATAACTTATCGTAAAACCCGGACAAATGGAATGTGAAACCTGCATTCTGCCAACAATGTGATCCCTCTAACAGCCAGACATTTTATTATTTCGTTATGTTACGTGATGAAATATCGTTTGATTACACGGCCAGAAAATTACCCTAAATCGAGCCAAAACGCGCCGCAATCAAACGCCATCTTGAGCTCAGCCGACAGACGCAATTATGCACATGCGGCAACATAAACTTAGGAGTAAAGATTATGAAAAAACTTATTCTTGCACTAGCTATTACAGGTTTCACAGCAGGTTCTTCACTTGCACAAGCATCATTTGAATCAATTGATGCAGACCAAAGCGGTGGCGTAACACTAGCTGAAGCAGGCGCTGCTGGCCTAACATGGACAGAAGAGCAATTTGCGGCAGCTGACACAGACGCAGACGGCTCTTTAAATGCAGACGAGTTTGCTGCTGCAACGCAATAAGATTTGCATTCTGAGGCAACCTTATTGCTGCCCCGCTGATTAATTTCAGCGGGGTTTTTTGCCTTTTGTCGGCATTTCATAAAAACTGAAATTATTTTCCAAGGAATTTGCACACGGCTACATCTTACTCTTCAAACAAAAAATCAGGACGTTTCAATTATTCATACTCAATAAGCTCAGTTGGTTCTCCACGTTCATCCACGCGGCGCCTTTTGAAAGGTCGCACATGCCTAAACCAACCTGTTTACCGCACTCACCAGCGCCTCAAGCGAAGCAGCAACGATGTTGGAATTTACCCCAACGCCAAACAGTTTCCGCCCACCCGATTCCACTTCCATATAACAAATCGCGGAAGCGTCAGCTCCTGGACGAAGTGTGTGCTCGGAATAATCAATCACTGAAATTTCCATACCCAAATGCTTGGTAAGCGCATCGACAAAACCATCAATCGGGCCCGTGCCTATGCCTTTGATCACAGTCTCCTTGCCACCATCCGTAATCACCGCTTCAAGATTGCGAATGCCGGAACCTGTTTCGCCTGCAAGCGTTGTAGAGTGATCCACAAATTTCAAACGCCCCTGCGGTTGCTTGA
>CALFBM010000072.1 GCA_937951645.1 uncultured Rhizobiaceae group bacterium | reverse complement strand
CGAAGGCCGGAAGCTTTTACCTGATCTACAATCCAATCAGGCCCATTTTTGATAAAGCCCTTCGTACCAGACCAATGGCCACGTTTCATGGCACCCTTCAATGACTTGTCATGAATGCCGTAGATATTCGTGAAAATTCTGTCTTTGTCTTGTAATGCCATTTAGTTTTATCCTGAGGGCAAATAGTTGCCACTATAATTTACACTTCAATTTTATTCGTTTCTGATAACAACTTACGCAAACTAATATCTACGAAAAATGACCAAAACAATACACCACCCATTAAAATATATGCATAAGGAAGGTTTGAAAATAATGATGTAATTGCTGACAACCCTAATACTACTATCATTATCGTAACGCTTTTAAAAATGAACCTATTTGTAGCTTTAGTGATTTTACTATTCTTATTATTTTTTTCTTCCCATTCTACTTGATCGTTGATTTTTGCCAGTCGCTTAGCTTTTTTCTCTGAACTTTCCATGAGTCGGATAAGACAAGCAACGATAAAGCCAATCAAAATTAAGACTGCAAGTGTACTCGTAAGCACATTTCTAGTACCATATTCTCCACCGTTATTTACATAGATAACTTCTACAGGAATGTAGATAATTAAAAAAAACAATACAATAAAAAGTAGTGGACTTCTCCCTATAATTACCTTCAGCAATAGCTCCTTTTCCTTCTTATAAATTATGCCTTTTATTTCGCCAAAACCTTGGCTTGTTTAATCCAGTCATCGCGTTCGATGCGGCCTTTGAAGGTTAGTTCACTATCAACAATGGCGACGTCAGCTTTTTTCCATTTTGCAATTTGCGAGAAATGCCAGAAGCCAAGACCGTTGAGTGTTTTTTCCAGTTTTGGGCCAACGCCTGAAATGAGTTTAAGATCATCCGCCTTGCCGTCCGCTTTTTTCAAACGTAGAGGCCCCTCGGATTTTGTTGCAGCTTTTTTAGGTATTACTTTTGAAGCGGCAGGTTTGGCCGAAGCTTTCTTTGCAGGTATTTTTTTAGCTGCAGGTTTTGCTTTGGTTGTTTTTGTAGCAACAGGTTCTGACTTTAGTGACGTCAAACCACCAGCAGGTGCAGAATAAATACGGTCAATTTGCGGACCAGCAGGAATGCTGTCCCCCTTGCCTGCTTCAAACGCATCAATAATTTCTTCAAGACGTTCGGTTGTTAAATCTTCATAAGTATCTTTGAAAATCATGACCATGGGCGCGTTTACACAGGCGCCTTGGCATTCGACCTCTTCCCAAGACAATGTGCCGTCAGAATTGGTTTCAAACTGGTTTTCGTTGATCCTGGATTTGCAAACCTTCATCAGCTCTTCTGAACCACGCAACATGCAAGGTGTTGTACCACATACCTGAATGTGTGCCTTGGTGCCAACCGGCTGAAGCATGAATTGCGTATAGAAAGTAGCTACCTCAAGCACACGGATATAAGGCATTTCAAGCATTTCTGCGACATATTCAATTGATGCCTTTGTTACCCAGCCGTCTTGTTCTTGTGCAATCATCAACAATGGAATCACAGCAGAAGCCTTACGGTCTTTTGGGTATTTTTTAATCCAACCTTTTACAACAGATGTATTGGCACGGCTAAATGCAAATTTTGCAGGTTGCGCATTATCATCTGCCAAACGACGAACGGACATTTCTTATAAGCCTTCTTGATAGGGTGTTAAAAAACAGGAAGAATTTTCTTCTGATAAAGGTGATGTACCTCGTAAAAGATAAGTTCCACCTGCAATTTTAACGTCACGAATTATGTTAATGGTATTTTCCAGTGGCACCTTGCGGCATTGTTTTATTCTGGCTGCTGCTTCAACAATAAACTTTGTTGTAATACGGCGACCACGGGATTTTTCTGCGTCTTTTAAGCCACCCAAAGTTTGAGGTGCAAAGTAGCGACCTAACAACAAGCGGTTTTCAATCATGTGCGCACAAGGTGATTGTTTGCCTTCAGGATGCGGCTCAAAAGCGCACATCATGTTCTGGAGCGCCAATTGCTCATTTGCCTTGTCTTGCTCACTTGGTGCATTCGGACCAACCGTTGTTGAAGAACAAGCTGCAAGTATCATGGCAATCATCATTGGACTACAGAGTTTCCTCACCGGTCCACCTCTCCAAAAACAATATCAAGAGAACCCAGAATAGCCGATACATCCGCCAGCAAATGCCCACGGCACATGAAATCCATGGCCTGCAAATGCGCGTATCCTGGAGCGCGAAGTTTGCAACGGTATGGCTTGTTTGAGCCATCAGAGACGAGAAATACACCGAATTCACCTTTTGGCGCTTCAACAGCACAATAAACTTCACCTTCCGGTACATGGTACCCTTCGGTATAAAGTTTGAAGTGATGGATCAATGCCTCCATGGAACGTTTCATTTGATCACGCTTTGGTGGTACAACCTTGCCATCTGTCGTTGATACAGGCCCCTGACCTTCCGGCTCACGCATCTTTGCAATACATTGCTTCATGATTCGAACAGATTGGCGCATTTCTTCCATGCGAATGAGGTAGCGATCATAGTTATCGCAGTTTTTGCCAACCGGAATATCAAATTCCATCTCTTCATAACATTCGTAAGGCTGAGATTTGCGTAAATCCCACGCGGCCCCCGAACCTCTAACCATTACACCTGAAAATCCCCAAGCCCATGCATCATCAAGACTTACAATACCGATATCCACATTACGCTGTTTAAAAATGCGGTTAGCCGTTAGAAGCTGGTCAATATCATCAACGACCTTCAGAAACGGGTCACACCATTCGCCGATATCATCCAGTAATCCATCTGGAAGGTCTTGATGAACGCCGCCTGGCCTGAAGTAAGCAGCATGAAGGCGAGCACCGCAAACACGCTCGTAAAAAATCATTAGTTTTTCGCGTTCTTCAAACCCCCATAGTGGTGGTGTCAATGCGCCAACATCCATGGCTTGTGTTGTTACATTCAAAAGGTGCGACAAGATACGGCCAATCTCGGAGTAAAGAACGCGGATAAGCTGCCCACGGCGCGGGACTTCTATGCCAGCGAGTTTTTCAACCGCCAAGGCAAAGGCATGTTCCTGGTTCATTGGAGAAACATAATCAAGGCGGTCAAAATAAGGTATGGCCTGCAAGTATGTTTTATATTCAATCAGCTTTTCCGTGCCACGATGCAAAAGTCCGATATGCGGGTCAACACGCGCTACAACCTCACCATCCAGTTCAAGTACAAGACGCAAAACGCCGTGTGCCGCAGGATGCTGAGGACCAAAGTTAATATTGAAATTTCTGACGTTATGCTCACCCATTATGAACCGGCCTTTTCATCGCCTGGGAGGATGTAATCAACCCCTTCCCAAGGGCTTTCAAAATCAAAATCACGAAATTCTTGTCTTAGCTCAACAGGCTCATAGACAACGCGCTTTGCTTCATCATCGTAACGCACTTCCACATAGCCTGTGAGCGGGAAGTCTTTTCGCAGGGGATGACCATCAAAACCATAATCTGTCAGAATACGGCGAAGGTCTGGATGACCTGTAAATAAAATGCCATACATGTCATAGGCTTCGCGTTCAAACCAGTCAGCACCAGGATAGATACTTGTTATGCTTGGTATTGGTGTTTCTTCATCCGTTGTGAGTTTTACGCGAATGCGCACATTATGTTTTGGGCTTAGCAAATGATAAACAACTTCAAAGCGTTTTTCATTGCCCGGGTAGTCTACACCGCAAACATCAATGATTGAAACAAACTGAGTGCGATTATCGTCACGCAAAAACCGCATTAGCGGCACGATATCTTCCCCTGAAGTATGTACCGTTAGCTCGCCATAATCATTACTGATACGATTGATGTTACTAGAAGCCTCAGAAGAAATAAGGGACGCAAGAGTGTCCAGCGGATTTACTTCAACTTGTTCTTTGGTGTCGCTCATTTTCTGCCCCTATCGCTCAATCGTGCCAGTACGACGGATTTTCTTTTGTAGCAACATTACACCATATAAAAGAGCTTCCGCAGTAGGAGGACATCCTGGAACATAAATATCAACTGGCACAATACGGTCACAACCACGCACAACTGAATACGAATAATGGTAATATCCACCGCCATTAGCACATGACCCCATGGAAATCACATAACGTGGTTCCGGCATTTGGTCATAAACCTTGCGAAGCGCTGGTGCCATTTTGTTTGTGAGCGTGCCGGCAACAATCATCACATCCGATTGGCGTGGTGACGCACGCGGCGCAATACCAAAACGTTCAGCATCATAGCGCGGCATTGCCATGTGCATCATTTCAACCGCGCAGCATGCCAAACCAAATGTCATCCACATTAACGATCCGGTACGCGCCCAATTAATAAGATCATCTGTTGAGGTAACAATAAAACCCTTATCAGCAAGCTCATTGTTAATATCCATAAAATATGGATTATCACTACCAATAGGCTGACCTGTTTTAGGATCAAGAATACCCTTTGGTTGTGGTGCAATCAGTGTTGTTGTGCCATTGCTCATAAAACTGTCCGTAACTGGTGCTTCTTATCAAAACAGGATTTAATCCCACTCAAGCGCACCCTTTTTCCATTCGTAGATAAATCCAACTGTCAAAACACCCAGGAATATCATCATTGATATGAAGCCCATCCAGCCCAATGCACCAAAGCTTACCGCCCAGGGAAACAAGAAGGCCACTTCCAGATCAAAGATAATAAAGAGAATCGCAACCAGATAAAACCGCACATCAAATTTCATGCGAGAATCATCAAAAGCATTAAACCCGCACTCATATGCCGATAGTTTTTCTGCGTCTGGCGCCCTGTAAGCCACAAGGAAGGGCGCAACAGCCAGTGAAACACCAATTACAAGGCATAAAGCCATAAAAATGATAACGGGCAGATATTCATGCAAAACGAGTTCCACGGAATTTGTCTCCTGTTTGTTTGTTCCGTTTAAAATGGTTCAAACGGAACACTAATCTTCCTAAGCATCGGGGTATCGCACATCGCCTCAAATCGCAAGTCAAAACCCGCGTCATATTGCTCAGAACTGCAATAGTATAATATTTTTTTAAATAACGCATTATCGCGCTTGACTTGTAGCCTTGTTGACCGTAATTCATTCCAACGTTAGGCAATGATTTGTCAAACACATGCGGGTGTAGCTCAGTTGGTTAGAGTATCGGCCTGTCACGCCGAGGGTCGCGAGTTCAAGTCTCGTCACTCGCGCCATTTTTCCCCTCCAGAGGTTAAAATGGATGACACATAAAAAACATGCGCTTCGGCGCTATTTTTTATCAGTTAATAATGGGTGATTAGCTCAGCTGGGAGAGCAACTCGTTTACACCGAGTAGGTCGGCGGTTCGATCCCGTCATCACCCACCATTTATATTTTCATAGTATTTTATCTGGAAATAACTTTCACAACAGCTGCAGTTAATTCTTCTTTCTTTAATTGAAAAAACTTCCGTGCTGCATCCAGATTTGGATGATGGATGTCGGTTACTATTCCTTCATTATTGGTTTTAAAGAAATCCTTATTGCCTTGTGCTGCTTGGATTGTTTTGCTTGTAAAACCTGCAACGAATTCACAGCGTTTTCCATTTTTTTCAAAAGCCTGTTTGATATTGGCCTGTGCCGTCCATCGGGTTTGATTGGTTGCCTTGTCGTATGAAGGTGATGTGGTTAGAAAGATACAGGGTACATCTGGCGGTATTTGGCTCATGGTAGCTTTGACGTCTTCCAGTGCTTTTTGTGGCTCTTCTGCCCAACGATCAGTTGAATTACCCAAGAAGGCCAGTATCAGCAATTCTGGCTTGTAATAACCGTTTTCAAACATGGCCTCAAATGCGGACCGGTTAGGTTTACAGAACTGGTAGGCTTTCCCCTGCCCGATGTTCACATATTTTCGGTTCTTGTTACCTTCAATACCATAAACGCCTGCATTGACACCCCAGCGTTTGTCTACCTCGCAGATAACGTCTTTGACTTTGCCTTCTTCGCGTGTTGTCCAATTTTGTAAAGAGGTGGAACGCACACCTATTGCTGCCGTTTGTGCGTTCCTTAGTTTTTCCCAAACCGCATTGTCTTGCGTGATGTTAGGCAAGTCTTTTTTGAGTTGCTCAAAAACCTCCAGATAGACTTTGCCAGCACCAAAGGATATTTGGCTATCCCCAATAACGAGGATTTCGGGTGAGTAGTTTTTCTGACGGTTCATCATCCACAAAAAGACAAAAGCTGTTACTACTAAAATTAGCAGTAACAGCTTTCGGTTTCTTTTTGAATTCAAGAATGCCAGTTGATTTAAAACCCTAGAAGTTTAGCGACACATCTCTATGCCCTGAATTACAACTTGCGATAAACAGCCCAAGATCACGCGGCATATTATCTTGCAGTCTTAAACCAACCGTACCCTTGATTGATGCTTCATAGGATTTGATCTGTGGAAGCAAGTCCTGGCTTGCAGCCTCTGTTCGCCAATCCATCTCCGTAGCATATGCAGCAGTGGCTTTTTGCAATTCAGTCAAAGCCTTGGGTTTATCCGGTGTTTTGGATTTCAGGGCCCGGCGTACTTTTGACAATGCTTTTTTCACATCACCGGGACCAGCAATATTGCCAAAAGCCTTTTCAATAGTCTGAATTTCAAAAATCATGTTTAAAGGATCTTCCGCCTCAATACGAGCAGCCAGTCCCTCCAAAGCCTCGCCTTGTTCTACAAAAATTCCTGTATCTTCAAGTGTAAGCATTAGTTCTCTAACAGGTTCATAAGAACCATCTGCTGCCCTGCGGTACTGGCTACGGAGTTTTGTTTCATCTTTTAGCAAGCTCACAAACGCTTCGTGCTTCTCTTCCCATTCAGCTGGAATGAGTTTTTCAAGCGCTGCCATTTCGCCTTCAAGCACTTTTATTTTATCAGCGATTACCTCGCGTCTGGATGCATTTTCATCACCACGCAATTTATTTGAACGTGTCTCAAGTTCTTTTATTTCAACGGCATGAAAGCGAATATCACGTTGAATTTCACGAACCTTTTCATGCAGTGGACGGTAAGCGACCGAAGCTTTTTCTATTAGTGCCTGGGCATTATTCGCGTCAATAAGCATTTCCTGAACACCACCTGCATCTTTAACAGCATCGGCAAAATCTTTTGACATGGATTTTGGCAGAGCACTTAGATCAATCGAACTGGCAACATTAATTGCATTGTTGATCTGATTGCCGTTCTCAGCAAACTGCTGTGTTACATATTGTTCTACGCAATATTGCAACTGGGGATTGCGTGGTGGCGGTGCAGTCTCAGAGAGAAGCAGAGAACGGTTTGGCAAATAATTCACCAATGTTGGATAAGCACCAACAATCACCAGTGCAGTAATTTGCAATCCGATAAAGGCAATTACACCCTTGTACATGGCAAGCGTCTTGACCGTTGCCGGTGCAACACCCCGAAGATAAAACAACGCAAATCCAAAGGGTGGTGTCAAAAAGGATGTTTGAATGTTCAAGCCAATCATGACACCCAGCCAAACCGCAGTAATGTTGGCTGACGGATCAGACAGGAGGATAGGTGCTACAATCGGCACAACGACCACTGCGATCTCGATGAAATCCAGGAAGAAACCCAGAATAAAGATTACAGCCATTACAATAACGAATTTTGTCCAGAAACCACCTGGTAATCCCTCAAGGAAATGCTTTACCAGTTCCTCGCCACCAAAGGCACGGAAGGCTGCGGTCAGCATTGCGGCGCCAAGCAGGATAATGAAGACAAGTGAAGTTGTCTTTGCCGTTTCCACCATAACACCACGAAGTGTATCTTCTGTTTTGAAAACGCGCCAACCGCTCCAGACAAGTGAAAAAAGCAAACTGCCGACTGCAACACATGCAATGACAATGCCAAATTGATCCGTACCTGATGTGATGTTTTTGATATTGGTGTTAAAGTTTGAAACGATCAGGCCAATGACAATAATTGAGCCTACTGCAATGAGTGCCGGCAGATAAGCATTGTTCTTGCCTTCGTGAAGGCGATAACCTGCCATGACCAGTGCACCAGCAGCACCAATTGCGCCTGCCTGGTTTACAGTGGCAACGCCTGTTATGATCGAGCCCAGCACAAGGAAAATAAGTGCTAACGGCGGAATTAAAATAAGAAATACCTTGCGCCAAAAGGCTGCATTAAAACTTCCATCATAGCGAACTGCAGGTGCTGCCTTAGGATTGAAGAATGCAAATACAAGAATATAAATCATGTATAATGCGACCAGTACCATGCCTGGCACAAATGCCCCCAGGAACATTTCGCCGGCACTGGTTGATCCCACATCAAAAACTGAAGGCATGGAAAGTTCGCCTGTGTTTTCTTTAAACAAGGCTTTGCGTGCTGTACCCGCCTGATCAGCAGCGCTTGAAAGCTGGTCAGCCAAAATAATCAAAACGATTGATGGCGGAATAATTTGCCCCAAGGTACCTGATGCAGCAATCGTACCTGTTGCTAGCGATGGAGAATAATTATTGCGCAACATTGCCGGTAGTGAAATCAAACCCATGGCAACAACGGTTGCACCAACAATACCTGTAGTAGCAGCTAAAAGAGCACCCACAAACACAACTGAAATACCAAGACCACCTGGTACTGGCCCAAACAACTGCGCCATTGTAATCAGAAGATCTTCTGCAATCTTTGAACGTTGCAGCATGATGCCCATAAATATGAAAAGTGGAATCGCTATAAGCGTGTCTCGTTCGGGTTCCCAATAGACCCCTCGCAAGTTTGTAACACCTGCACTTAGCCACTGCCCTGGCCCACCTTGGGCAAAATAGGCATCAACGTCACCTGCGAAGAGATAACCACACAAGGCTGCAAGAGAAATTGAAATAATTGCTGAACCCGGCAAAGCGAATGCAACTGGATAACCAGATCCGAGTGCAACAGCCATGACCAGGACGAGAATAAGAAGAAAGAGCAATTCCATGTTAGTGCGTCCCTGGTGCTGCTGGTGTTATTTTATAAGGGTCCCCGCGATAATCTGCAACAGCGTCCATTAGATAGGCTACAAACTGGATCATCATTGAGATTGCAAAAACGCCCAAGAAACCGGCCATCATGTATTTCACATACATTCCGAAACCGGATTGAGTGACTTCAAAATTAAAAATCGGACTATTGATGACAGAAGCCTTACCGCCCATGCCGACGATCAAAATTGCCCAACATAGCGTTAGTCCCAGAAAGATTGTTCCAACCGCATTGACCATTCCCTTGGTCTTGCTTTTAAAGCCGGCATAAAACACATCAACCCTAACATGCCCTTCTTCCAGCAACGTGTAGGCACTTGCAAACAAAAACAGGGCGCCATACCAAAAGCGTACAAGATCAGCCATGAAAGCCTGTTCATATGAAAATATAAAGCGGGTTATTACAATTAAGAGTTCCGCTCCTACAATCAGTATTGTAAGCCAGGTGAACCCGAGTGTCCTGGTGAAAAGCCCAAGCACAATACCCAACAGCATCAGTGGCACGTGCACATAAAGACCTCTAAATTGCGACTTGCCAAGCTGTGAGGTTAAATCAGACCCCACGACACCTGGAAGCAAGCCTTCAACGCGCATGAAAGATATCACCATATCTGTGACACCCACAATCAGGACAACCCAAAATGCACAACGGATAAGAACGGTATTGATATTTGAAATTACCAAACTGTCTTCACGCAGCGTTTTATCATGGCGTTTGTTTAGCCAAATGATGCTTATACCCAGCATTGCAAAATAAGCCAAAGCCTGCAGCCATGACACGGCGCTGGCATCTTCGCCCAAAACCTTGTTGGCACCGGGAAGCCCTGCGCCATAGGTCAGAAAATTATTGACGACATAGACAACCATTATTGAAAGCATTCCCCAACCGAAAAGCCTGATTGTATATGTGGATTTCATGCCCTGTGATGGCACGTTTGACATAGTGTCAGATGACAAGATTCTCTCTCCCAAAGAATGATATCGCATGCCATAAATTGGCAAAGTAAAACGGGGCAATATATGCCCCGTTTAAAATTCAGATATTAAAGACCCAGAACGCGGTTACGCTTGATTGTGTAGGAAACGTCTGAAAGAGCGCTCCATTTACCAATTTCTGCACGCTTGGAAATAACGCTATCGTAGATTTTCTTTGAAAGCGCTGAGTGATCACGTGCTTCTTCAAGAACTTCTTCTGCAGCTTCACCGAATGAATCGTAAACATCATCGTTAAATTCACGAAGCTGTACACCATGGTCATTCACAAGGCGCTGCAGGTATTCACCATTGTTAGCGTTTGTTTCAGCCATTGTGCGTGCGTTTTCTTCATTACATGCAGCCTGGATGATTGCCTGGTCTGTTTTGGACAACTTGCCCCAGAATTCAGCATTCATGCCCATTGCAAGCTGTGCGCCTGGCTCATGCATGCCCGGGAAGTAGTAATATTTTGCAGCTTCGTAGAACTTCATGAAGAAGTCATTGTAAGGACCAACCCACTCAGTCGCGTCGATTGCGCCAGAAACAAGGTTTTCATAAATCTGACCACCTGGAAGTGAAACTGGTGAAGCGCCCAGTTTTGACATTACATCGCCACCAAGACCCGGGATACGCATTTTAAGACCTTTCAGGTCATCTGCAGATTCGATTTCCTTGTTGAACCAGCCACCCATTTGCACGCCAGTGTTACCGCAAGCAAAGTTTTTAAGGCCGAATTCACCGGAAAGCTCATCCCAAAGTTCCTGACCGCCGGCATATTTGATCCACGCGTCCATCTCTGTGTATGTGAAACCAAAAGGAATAGCTGTGAATGCAGCCCAACCCGGGTGCTTGCCTTTCCAGTAATAGTCAGCAGCAATATAAGCTTGCGCATTGCCTGAAGCTACTTCGTCAAATGAGTCAAATGCACCAACACGTTCGCCAGCAGCGAAATATTGAACATTGATACGACCTTCTGTCAGCTCACCGATACGAGCAGCAAGACGTTGTGCTGGCAGACCAAGACCCGGGAAGTCACGCGGCCATGTTGATACAATCACCATGTCTGTTGTTGATTGAGCGATTGCTGGCGCTGCCAGTGTAGCTGTTGCTGCACCTGCGACTGCAGTACCCGTTAAAAATTTACGACGATCCATATGGATTCTCCTCCTGATATTTTTGGCCCCCTCAAATGGTGCCAATACGATAAGGGTTTTATGATTAAACAGAAATCTCCCACCCCTAGGGAGTTCTGATAGTTAGTAGACAAGGTTTTAGCAATCCGTGCAAGTACCCAATTCAATCAGTAGTTCTACTGAATTGCTTTATCTTGTGTAAAATTTGCTTGGCGCGTTTGTCCGGATTTTAGTAGGTTCAATTTGAGATCCTGTTTAAATTTGCAAAGCACCCAATGATGACTTTCAGAACCAAACTACTTGCAATTACGATATTGCCTATCATCCTGATATCACTTGCAGCACTCATATTGATTGATTCCCAATCCAAAAGCCTTGCCGAAGCGCAGGGAAAAGCAGTTGAAAAGATGATCATTCAGTCAAAACAGATCGAGTTGCAAAACTACATTAAGCTTGCGCGTGCTGCGGTTGATCCATTTTACCAATGGGATAATGTCTCAAGGCTTCAGGCTCAAAAACAGGTTGCTGATGTCATCACACGCATGACTTTTGGCAGGGATGGTTATTTCTTCATCTCAAAAAGCAATGGCGGGACCCTGGACAACCCTTTGTTGCAGGAGTTGGAAGGACGTGAAAAATTCATAGCATATGGAAAAGAAGCACAGCTTCTTTCCAATGACATGCTTGAAACCAATCGGAAAGCTGGAGAGCTTTACCAATACAACTGGAACAAGCCTTCAACGGACGAAATAGCAGAAAAGCTTGGCCAATCAGTTTATCTTGAAAATTGGGATTGGGTGATTGGTTCTGGATTGTATCTGGATGATGTAAATGCCCAAATTGGACAAATCCAGAGCGAGCTGGACTCAAATGCCCGACAAACAAGATGGGTATTGATCTCGCTTGCCGTCGGCGCAATTGCATTAACCAGCATACTTCTTGCATTTGTGCGGTTTTCCGAGCAGCGATTTGCCGATGCGCGTTTAAAGGAACTTGCAAGCGAGATTGTTGATGCCCAGGAAAATGAACGCAAACGGGTTTCCACTGATCTCCATGATGGCATCTCACAGCTTTTGGTTTCTGCAAGATACAGTTTGGATGTTGCCTCTGCAAAGGCATCAAAAGCTCCCGCCATTCGGGCACCTATTGAAAAATCAATGGAAACAATCCTGACAGCAATTTCAGAAATCAGACGCATTTCCATTGCACTGCGACCTTCAATACTAGATGATGTTGGCCTTGCCGCAGCCATTAAAAGCCTTGGAACGGATTTTCAGACTCAGACCGGAATAAAAACCAGTGTTACAACGCAAAATGTCGGAAACATGCTTGATGACAGGGAAAAGACCAGTCTCTACCGGGTAGCGCAAGAAGCGCTTGCCAATATCGCCAAACACTCACAAGCAAAGTCGGTTAATATTCTGCTTAACAAAAACACTCGTGGCGTTAAAATGAAAATCAGTGATGATGGCGTCGGTTTTCTAAACAAGGAAAAAAACATTTCCAACAAGGGAATGGGATTGAGAAACATGGAAGAAAGAATTGCCAGTCACAATGGAACATTCAAACTGACTGAAGACAGAACAAAAGGTCTTACACTTGAAGTTTTTCTAAATGGCAATTTGGCAAATGAAGGAACAGAAAAGATTGACTAAAATTCGTATTTTAATTGCAGATGATCACGATCTTGTTCGTGAAGGCCTTATTGCCCGTCTAAACATCTCAGACAATATGGAAATATGCGGCGAAGCAGACAACGGCATATGCGCATTACAAAAGGCACAATCGTTAACGCCGGATATTATCTTCCTTGATATTTCAATGCCTGGAATATCCGGGCTTGAAGCTGCAAAGAAAATCCTTTCTGTTTCGCCTAATAGTAAAATCATATTTTTATCTGTCTATGATAATCCTGAATATATCCATGAAGCATTACGCATTGGCGCCAAAGGGTATTTGTTGAAAGATGTTTCACGCGAAGAAATGATGGTTGCAGTTAATGCCGTTTACAATGGCGGTACATATCTTGGTTCAAAAGTGGCCCATGCCTTTGATGTGCGTACAAGCGAAGCAGACAGATTAGCCAATCATTACAAACTTTCCGAGCGTGAAAGCGAGGTTCTTGCTGCCATTGCACTTGGTGATACCAACAAGGCTATTGCGGAGAAACTCAAGATCTCCGTGCGAACGGTTGAAAGTCATCGCCTGGCAATTCGTGAAAAAACGGGCGGAGGAAATGCCGCCGCCCTGTTTAAAATTGCGAATGAATTAGGTCTTGTATAAGACCTGGTGCATTTTTTAAGCGTTTTTATTTCGAATTGCTGATTGTGCTGCGGCCAGGCGTGCAATTGGCACACGGAATGGCGAACAGGATACATAATCCAGATTGATACTTTCGCAAAACTCAATTGAGTCCGGATCACCGCCATGCTCACCACAAATACCAAGCTTGATATTATCGCGTGTGGAACGGCCTTTTTCAGTAGCAATTTTCACCAATTCACCTACCCCATGGACATCAAGTGAAACAAATGGATCACGTTTAATAATCCCTTTTGCTTCATAGGTTGTAAGGAACATGGAAGCATCATCACGTGAAATACCGAAGGTTGTCTGGGTCAAATCGTTGGTACCAAAAGAGAAGAATTCAGCTGATTTTGCAATTTCCTGGGCACGCAGAGCCGCACGTGGCAGTTCAATCATGGTACCAACCATATATTCAACAGCTTCCCCTGTCTCTGCCATAACATCCTTTACGACTGCATCAATACGTTCTTTTACGTAATCAAGTTCTGCTGTCATGCCAACCAGGGGAATCATGATCTCAGGTACCACAGCCTTGCCAGTTGTCTTGCCTGCTGCAATTGCTGCCTCGATGATCGCACGCACTTGCATCTCGGCTATCTCCGGGTATGTAACTGCCAAACGACAGCCACGGTGACCAAGCATCGGGTTTGATTCTTGTAACGCCACATTACGACGGCGAAGAATTTCTGCATCAACGCCCATGGCGGAAGCAACTTCTTCTATGTCCTTATCCGTATGTGGTAAAAACTCATGCAGTGGTGGATCGAGCAAACGAATTGTAACAGGCAAACCCGCCATGATCTCAAACAGCTCGATAAAATCTGATCGCTGCATTGGCAGCAATTTTGCAAGCGCCTTGCGACGGTCTTCCTCTGTTTCAGACAAAATCATTTCGCGCGCTGCAATAATACGCTCACCATCAAAGAACATATGCTCTGTACGACAAAGGCCAATGCCTTCTGCACCAAACGAGCGTGCAGATTTTGCATCTGCTGGTGTTTCTGCATTCGTGCGCACATCCATGCGACGCAGTTCGTCTGCCCATTCCATTAAATGCCCAAACGAGCCTGACAGTTCTGGTCGTTGCATGGCAACGGCCCCCAAGAGCACCTGTCCTGTCGAACCATCAATGGTAATGATATCACCTTTTGTAAAAGTATGACCTGGTACACGAAGTTCGCCTGCAGCATAATCAATGCGAATACCACCGGCACCAGAAACACAAGGCTTGCCCATGCCACGCGCCACAACAGCAGCGTGTGAGGTCATCCCACCACGTGCTGTCAAGATACCTTCAGCGGCATGCATGCCGTGAATATCTTCCGGACTGGTTTCAACGCGTACCAAAATTGTAGGTACTCCCTCGCCTTTGAGTTTTTCGGCATCTTCCGAATTAAAAACAATTTGACCAGTTGCAGCACCAGGTGAAGCTGGAAGGCCGTTACCAATAATTGTTTTCTCTGCTTTTGGATCAATTGTCGGATGCAAAAGCTGATCAAGAGATGAAGGCTCTACACGAAGGATGGCTTCTTCTTTTGTAATCAGACCTTCATTCGCCATTTCAACAGCAGTTCTGAGCGCTGCTTTGGCTGTGCGTTTACCGGCGCGGGTTTGCAGCATCCATAGCTTGCCCTTTTCAATGGTAAACTCCAGGTCTTGCATGTCGCGGTAATGTTGTTCCAGCTTGTTGGCTGTTGCCAAAAACTCTGCAAATGCCTCTGGCATCAAGGCTTCAAGTGATGGCATTTCCGAGCCAGCTGCAATACGCGCTTCTTCAGTCAAGTCCTGAGGTGTGCGAATACCGGCAACAACGTCTTCACCCTGTGCATTTACGAGAAATTCGCCATAGAGTTTGTTCTCACCAGTTGACGGGTTGCGTGTAAATGCAACACCTGTTGCAGAACTATCGCCCATGTTACCAAAAACCATGGCCTGTACGTTAACAGCAGTTCCCCATTCGACCGGGATATTATGAAGCTTGCGATATGTATTTGCCCGTGGGTTCATCCACGATGAGAATACTGCACCAATGGCACCCCAAAGTTGCTCTTGCGGGTCTTGGGGAAAGGGTTTGCCAAGCTCTTGCTCGACACTTTTAAGATAACCTTTTACGATTTCTTTCCAATCATCGGCTGAAAGATCAGTATCCTGGCTATAGCCGTTAGCATCTTTTGCATCTTCAAGAATGTCTTCGAAGATACCGTGATCTACACCCAATACGACATCTGAGTACATTTGAATAAAACGACGGTAACTGTCATAGGCAAATCGTGCATCGTCCGCTTCCACGGCCATGGCTTCGACTGTTTGATCATTAAGGCCAAGATTAAGCACGGTATCCATCATGCCCGGCATGGAAGCACGCGCGCCTGAGCGTACGGATACCAATAGCGGACTTTTGGCATCACCAAATTTACGCCCTGTTGCAGCTTCAATTGTGCCAAGGGCAGCAACCATTTGGTCGCCCAACTCTTTTGGATATTCTTCGCCGTTTGCGTAATACCAATTACATGCCTCAGTGGTAATCGTAAAACCTGGAGGAACCGGCAGCCCCAGCGAGCTCATCTCGGCAAGGTTTGCACCTTTACCACCCAAGAGTTCCTTCATTCCAGATTCGCCTTCAGCACGTCCATTGCCAAAGATGTAAATCCACTTATCCATGATTGAGTATCTCCGCTAAATTCAAGGCAAGTATTAGCCGTGTCATAGTGGAGGATATGAATGAGCGCAACCGTTAAACAAAGCGTTTAACAGGTTGCATCACTTTATTTTAAAACTCAGTAGGTAATTTTGAGTAGTTCTACTTACCCAATGCTGAAAGCAACGTTTCACCAAGCTTTGCCGGAG
>CALFBM010000071.1 GCA_937951645.1 uncultured Rhizobiaceae group bacterium | reverse complement strand
ATTTTCCAGCCATCTTCAAATACTGTTCCGATATTACCAAAACGACCATCTGTGAAATAGGCAGTTGGACTTGCGTCAAACCAAACAGATTTCAATTCTGGAATATTACCTTTGGTTTCACTGGCATTCACTGCATGAACCAGCTTTGGAAAACCCTTTTTAGTTTCATACCATTTTAGAAAAATATTCCAGTTTGATGTTTCCTGTACTGAAATATTACCATCAATCCTTATTTCAGTTTGATCATTTGAAGTTATCTTTAATCGATGATTGAGTTTTAAATCTTCAAGTTTCAGTTTTGCAGTCCACATATAAGCATCAATATGTTGAACAGGCACCTGCACTTGTTGGGTTAAAGGTTCAACAATTTCATTCTTGGTATCAAAACCTGGCAACAAGCTTGCAAAATATGATGTTAATATAAAGATGCAAAAAACAACCACTATCGCTGTAATACTACTCAAAAAAACCTTAATGGATGAATTGTCCTGTGTCTCAATCAGAGTCTTATGTCTTGATTGATTACCAAGGTATTTATGATCATCCATCTTTATTAGATTATGTGGTTTCATCACATTCTTCCTAATTACTCTTCACCATTGATTGATGCTCTCTTACAATTGCCTCTACTTTCAAGATGTACTTGCTTGATCCAATCAACGTCACAGCATTTTTTTCTTCAGCAAAAGACATTCTATTTGCACCAGGGTTCAAACCTGCCTTTTTCAACGCTTCCTGAAGCTGTAACATAGACATATCGCCCAGTGTGATTAAGCGATTGGTATTTTCAAGACTGCTCGAGACAAATAAATGCTTTCCCTGCATATGCCATTCCAAACCGTATGAGCGTGATATTTCAGGTAAAAGCAGTTCCAGCTGCATAGGCAATGATATTTTCTTGAGCACACCTGAGACTTTGTCTGAGAGTGATAATTGTATGCTATTCCTCGACGCCAGCTGTGTAAGAAAGTCAGGCAAGGATTGTTCAACAATATAAATTATTGAAACCTGAACAGGCATGGTCACTTCGCCATTATCCAGATTGGGCTGAGAACTAAAGTTCGGTCTAAATGACTGATTTGATTTTAAAAGGCTTATTTTTTCCTCTTTGGCTGCAAAAGCATTAGTCGTTATTACGGCAATAAAAATACAGCAAATTGAAGCTATGTATAAAACCTTTTTCATTAGATTTGGCATTATAGAGCGTGTCCATCGTATGGTTCGAAGGCTCTTCTTGCTTTTAGATTTCCCGCCATATTTGCCAGACCTAAAGATCTGGAAACACGTACCAAATCACTTAATGTGTTTGATTGGGTTTTACGACGAATATTTAAACGATGCGCCTCAACGGTGCGAACGGACAATTCGTACTTGTTAGCAACTTCCTTGTTGCAAAGGCCACTGGAAAGTAGGGCTAATATTTCCAACTCACGCCCTGTAAGGCCATAGGCATTACTTTTATCATTCGTTGCACGAGCAACTTCAAATATGGCATCTGCCATATTTTTGGAGAAGTAGAGACCGCCTTTGCTTACGGCTTGAATTGCCGCAGCATACTCACCTGATGAAGCGTCCTTGCCAATGAAACCTTCTGCACCACACCTTCTTAGATCATGTAGTATGTTTGCATCCTGTTCTATAGAAGAAACAATGATCTTATTATTTATCCGCCTTTTAATTGCGGAAATTATTTGGAATGTATCACTTCCTGGTAGAATGGCATTTATGATTAAAATGTCATGTGAATATTTATCACAAGCAAAAATTGCTGAAGGGCCATCTTCAGCTTCAGCAACCACTTTAACAGAGATATCTGACTCTAATGATGCCCTTAGCCCTTCACGAACAATCGGGTGGTTTTCTACAAGGATAATTTCAGTAAGTTTATCTTTCATAACTACTCATCTTCCGGATCGTTTATGTTTCAAAACGAGACAACTGAATTTGTTTGTTATGAATGTTTCAAGTTCTATGCCAACTGTTGCAGTTGGTCGTATTCAGAAGAAATAATGTGCCGATTACATTTCACATTTAGTTACTGAATGTAGTTTTAATTTCTACTTTATGCATAATCAGCTTCAACATTTCTGTTTCAAAAACCTCATTATCAGAACTGCTAATCCAAGTTACGAAATAATCGTGAGATATAAAAAGTTTGTCTTCAATAATAACAGGATTATTATCTGTTTTTATAGCCATGGCATTACAATGAATTACAACAAGATTCGGCAAATCCTGTGCGTAGCTGGATTGGGTAATGCGAAATAAAGTTGATGGTTTTAGTCCAAAAAGAAAAAATACTTCACCAAAGGAAAATTGTCCTACCGTTCGATAAGTTGGATTTTTACCCAGAGTATTAAAAGATGATTTAAGTAACTCACCTTCTCTTAAAACAATGCTTATGTTTTTTTGAACTTGGTCGTTACTAATTTTGCCTGGCAAAACAGGGCGTATGAATAAGGATTCCATTCTAATTTGTATTTCCCAGTTTAATTATCCAGCCAAAATCAGTTGTTTTCGAAATCATGTTTGTTACGTGCCAATATATTAATCAACACGGTTAATATTACAAATTTTAATAATACTTACGTATATTCACCATATCGGCCTACTTTCTGCACAATAATTGCAACTTTCTACAAAGAAACTCATCTTCATGAGCTTAATAATTGCGAAGCCCTTCTGCAATTTGGTGCCATGAAAACATCGTCAGTAAAAAAGATTAGGTAATCCGGGCATTTAAACCACTACCGACTTGCGTCGTTAGATTTGTCTGACTGCTGTTGCAGGTACTGAAGTACGGTTTGTTCTGTGGATGACACGATTGGTAGTTGAAAAACATCCCCTACCCCAATATCTCTTCTTCGGAGCTGGCGGCACAGGCATGGGATTAGGTATTATTCAATCCATTTTTGAATTCCAATGGTGGAACTACAAACTACAGGTCTACAGATTCTGACACACGCTTTGAACTTGGTAACCGGCAGCTTAGTTATAAAATGCAAGCCGTATATCCTTATCTAATGGACGATAAGCAACATCACTTCTAATTTCTCTTAACAGCTTTTCTCTGATAGCCCTGCCAAAATCATCGAAGCTGCTTGCTGTGACAATGAATGAACCTGGTCCAATAATGACTTCATCACGGTAGTATTGATCCAGGTTGGGATAATTGGGCCCAACGATAGGTAGTCCGTTAATTGTTACATTTTGAACTGTAGCAAGCAATTTTGCATCCCTTATCATAACGCCTTTTGAGAAAGAAAACTCTGTTTCTATCCCATCACCAGAAACATCTATCACTTGGCGAAGTCCTTGATGCCCATTTGTGGCAAGCATTGCCAAAGCTTCTTGAACACCTGATCCAATTCCAGTTCCACCACCACCGCCCATATCAAGTGTATCATCATCGTTGACCTGAAACTTCTCAATGTAGTTGGCAAATTGATGGATGGAATTCTCATTATCCAAGATAAACCAATCACTTTTTTCTTTGGGATTGGATGCGTCTGACCACAACATTAAAGCAACTGCAATTTTGCCAACTGGACCTGCTTGTATCGCCTCAATAATTTCAAGATCACGGAAGGCATAAGCAGTGCCTCTTAATTGTAAAAGGTATTCTTTTTCACTAATACTGCCTGAAGCATCCATAGCCAGTACCAACTCGAGATCAACCTCTTCTGCATTTGAATAAGCGAAAGAAAACAAGAAAAAACCAACACTGCAAACAAGTTTAAATACTAAAGACATTCAAAACCACACAAGTTTTCATATGCCTCATTATATCAAGCTGTAATCATTTATAAATACACTCACATTATTGTGTAGTAAAATAAAAGGAATTATTGATGGATTATCATCATATAGTCGGAATATTTTTTTTCATTGCAGGCGTATTAATTATAATCCGCGGGCAAGTGGATAATATTTTATTATTGACTTTGGTGCTTGGTTTTCCTGTTATTCAACTAGCACTTGGTAATGATTTTAATACTATGTGGCCTCATTTTGTATCAGGTGGATTGGGATTTATTGTAGCTATTTTTGGTTTTATCTACATTGGCAGTGCAGGCCTTTGGAAATTAATTGCTGTACTTTTGCTGTGGCTACCAGCATTTCTTATGCCTGATACCATTATTGCCCTAATTATGATTTCACTCATATGCGGACTTCTATCTCTGGGCAAAATTAAAATTGGCCAATTTGCTCTTGAACACTTTGCAGGCATTATAAGTATCTCGTCTGCTTTAATTGCTTTCAACGGCGGTATTACGGATTTCATATAAGTCATGGCAAGTTGTGTAATGACTGTTCATCTTGTAATCGTTTCTTAACAAAAAAACCCTTACTCAACAAAGAGAAAGGGTCTTTCATATCTTTTTCGTCTTTTGGATTTAATCAAATCGCAAGGTACTCGTGACGCAATTCTTCGTTATCTAGTACTTCCTTTGCACTACCATCAAAAACAACTTGTCCTGTATCCAGGATAATAGCGCGGTCTGCCAAATTAAGCGCAGCTACAGCATTTTGTTCAACAATAATTGTTGTCATGCCTTCTTCGCGAATAAGTTGAAGGGTTTTTTCAATCTCCTGCACAATAACAGGTGCAAGGCCTTCGTATGGCTCATCAAGAAGCAAGAGCTTAATATCTCGGGACAAGGCTCTGCCAATCGCTAGCATTTGCTGCTCACCACCAGAAAGTGTTGTGCCTTCCTGCTTGCGGCGTTCGCCCAATCTTGGGAAGAGATCGTAAATACGTTCAAGCGACCAACCCACCGGTTCTGCAATCTGAGCAAGCTTGATATTTTCTTCAACGGTCAAACCTTGAATAATTCTTCTGTCTTCAGGCACAAGACCAACACCAGATTGAGCAGCTTGGTGGCTTTTCATTTTGTGGAGTGGTTGATGGTCAAGCCAAATTTCGCCATGCTTCAAATTAGGGTCATCCAGCCTTGCAATCGCTCTTAAGGTTGATGTCTTACCCGCACCATTTCTGCCCAGAAGTGCGAGAATTTCGCCTTCATGGATTTTCATGCTTACGTCCTGCACAATAAAGCTTTCACCGTAGTAGGCGTTTAGTTCCCAGGCTGAAAAATAAGCTGGTTCATGGTTTGGATTGATGCTTTCCCTAGCTGGTTTATTATCTGACATTAGTGTGCCCCCCCAAGGTATGCTTCTTGTACTTTTGGATTGCCTTTAATATTTTCAGGCTTGTCTTCCACAATTACAGTGCCTTGAGCCAAAACGGATATTTTTTCAGCAAGCGAAAATACCACATGCATATCGTGTTCGATGATTGCCATTGTGATGCCGCGCGCTGCCTGAATTTCTTTCAAGAGATCAATTGTATTATTGGTATCAGCGCGCGCCATGCCAGCCGTTGGTTCATCCAACAATAGCAGTTTAGGGTCTTGTGCAAGGCACATGGCCATTTCAAGCCTGCGCTTGTCGCCACGAGAGAGCGAGGATGCAATCTCATTACGCTTATCAATCATATTGACATCAATGAGCATTTGCTTGGCTTTTTCATGCATGTCTTTTTGCGAAGCAACACTGACTATAGCATTGAGTTCAAACGCGCCATCACGCTTTGCAAAACAGGCGATGATAACATTTTCAAATACTGTCAGATCAGAGAAAATTTCGGGCGTTTGAAACACGCGGCTCACGCCAAGCTGATTAATCTCATGTGGCTGAATACCCAACAATGACTGGTTATCAAATAATACAGTGCCACTGTCCGGTATCAACTTACCAATAAAACAGTTTAACAATGTTGATTTACCAGCGCCGTTTGGGCCAATAATGGCATGAACCGTACCTTCTTCAACATTCAGATTTACATCGCTAAGCGCTCGCAAACCACCGAAGCTTTTGTTTACGCCTTTTACCTCGAGAATACCCATTACTCAAAGTCCCCTATTCAGCAGCTTCTGGTGCTACTTTACCAGAACCTGAATCTGTTTTTGATTTTCTTCTGAAAAGATCAGAAATACGTTTTCCACCTTCCATTAATCCACCAGGCAGGAAGATAACAACGAGCATGAAAATAAGACCCAATGTTAAGTGCCAACCTTTACCAATGAAAGGATAGAAAATTGCGACAAAGAACTCTTGCAAGGCTTCTGGCATAAACGAGAACCAGGCCTGCAAGATGCTTTCGTTAATTTTTGAAACAATGTTCTCAAAATATTTGATAAAACCTGCTCCAAGAACCGGCCCAATCAAAGTGCCAGAACCGCCTAGAATAGTCATCAAAACAACTTCACCTGAAGCAGTCCAGAACATGCGCTCAGCACCCGCTTGTGTGTCCATTGCAACCAACAGACCACCCGCAAGACCTGCATACATTCCTGAAATAACAAATGCTGCGAGTGTATATGGTTTGGATTGAATACCAGTGTAATTCAGGCGTTGCTGGTTTGATTTAACCGCACGCAACATAAGACCGAACGGTGATCTGAATATGCGAATGGAAATATAAAATGCAATGACCATGAATATGGCGGCGATGTAATAACCTACATTGAAAGTGAAGACCCAGCCTGCAAGCGATAGTTCGTAACTGTCGTTCATAAACATACCGAAGAAATTCGCACGGGGCGTTGTACCTTCTGCAAGCGCTGCATCAAATATTCTAGGATCACTCACTTTTGGCTGCAACCCGGTTTCACCGCCTGTAATCGGTGTTAACACCGAGTAAGCAAGTGAATAAGACATCTGGGCAAAAGCCAGTGTCAGAATAGAGAAATAAATGCCTGACCGTCTTAATGAAATCCAGCCCACGATCAGTGAAAACAATCCTGCAACAATGACAGATGCAATAATTGCAGGAATAATGTTCAACGTCAGAAGTTTAATCATCCAGATGCCAGCATAACTGCCAGCACCCAGGAAGGCCGCATGGCCGAAACTTAAGTAGCCAGTTAGGCCAAAGAGGATGTTAAAGCCGATTGCAAAAATTCCAAAAATAACCAAACGCTGCATCAAGTCTGGATATCCAGCATTAAACTGCGCTAGTGCTGAACCTTCAGGAAACGGATTTAGGATGAATGGCGCAAACACCGTCAATATGATGACAATTGTTAATAGCCCAAAATCTTTTTTGTTTAATCCCAGCATGGTTATTCCTCCATCACACCGGCTTTGCCCATAAGACCTCTTGGTCTTGTGAGAAGTACAATAATAGCGACCAGATAAATGATAATCTGATTAATACCTGGAAGAGCCTCCAGCACGACGGTCATAGATGCAAAACTTTCCAGAATACCCAAAAGGAAACCTGCAAGCACCGCGCCTGAAAGTGAGCCCATCCCGCCAACAACAACCACAACAAAGCTCAAGACTAGAAAGTCCATTCCCATATGGTAATTGGGGGAGTTAATCGGCGTATACATAACACCAGCAAGTCCTGCCACTGCAGCCGCAAGGCCAAACATGATTGTAAAACGTTTGTCGATATTAATGCCCAGCAATCCAACAGTTTCCCGGTCAGCCATACCGGCACGAACAACCATGCCAAACGTCGTAAATTGCAAGAAAGCAAAAACTGCACCAATAATGATGGCTGAGAAAGCGAAGTAAACAAGCCGCCAATAAGGATAAATAATGCCAGAGGCTTCCAGACCGAGCATGGCACCAAAATCGAATGAACCTTTAAAGGCTTCTGGTGCTGGTGTTGGTATTGGGTTAGCGCCGTAGAAATACTTTATCACTTCCTGAAGAACAATCGCCAAACCGAAGGTCACCAAAATCTGGTCAGCGTGCGGGCGCTTGTAGAAATGCCTGATAAGACCGCGTTCCATAATGACGCCAATCAAAATCATGATTGGTATGGCAAAGAGTATTGATATGGGAACGGACCAGTCAATGATTGTATTACCAGCAGTCTCCCCAAAAATCTCGTAGATGTAAGGCACATCAACCTTTAATGGCTTGCCTAAAAAGTCGGTTCTGGTCTCATCCAGAACAGTATGGCTCAATGTTAGAAGGCGGCTGATGGTTACAGCACAAAATGCGCCAATCATGAACAATGCCCCATGAGCAAAGTTAACAACACCGAGTGTACCGAAGATCAATGTAAGGCCCAGAGCGATCAGCGCATATGCTGAGCCTTTGTCCAAGCCATTAAGTATCTGCAGGATTATAGCGTCCATAGCATCACCTAAACCTTAAATTATATTAGAATTGAGCACATCTTATAAAGAGAGGAGGGGAAATTCCCCTCCTCCAAATGTTTTATGGCGATTTATTAAGCGCCTGGGTTACATGTACCAACAGCTACTGCATTGCCATTAGCATCACGCATTTGCGGATGATCTGGTGCATATGTAACCTGGTCAACTGGAGTAACTTCCACAACTTCAAGAACGTCGAATTCTGAGGTCGGGTTCTCTTTACCCTTCACAACAAGTACGTCTTTGAAGCACTGGTGATCTTCAGCACGGTAAAGTGTTTTACCATTACCAAGACCGTCGAACTCAAAGCCTTCAAGGGCTTCAGCAATACCGCATGGATTAAATGTACCGGCACGTTCAGCTGCATCAGCATAAAGCATTGTCTGACAGTATACTGTGTGTGCAGCCTGTGATGGCGGGAAGCCATACTTTTCACCAAATGATTTAACGAAAGCTTTCGAACCTTCATCAGCCAGTGACCAGTGCCAGTTTGTTGAACCGTAGATCCCTTTAACGTTTTCACCAGCACCACGAGCCATTAGGCGCGAGTAAAGTGGAACAACGATTTCAAACTGCTTGCCATTTACCTGCTTGTCACGAAGACCAAACTGAACAGCGTTAGTTAGCGAGTTCACCATGTTGCCGCCGTAGTGGTTAAGAACCAAAACATCAGCGCCAGACTGAAGAACAGGAGCAATGTAAGATGAGAAGTCTGTTTGAGTAAGAGGTGTTTTAACAGAGTTTACTGTTTCCCAACCCATAGCTTCTGTTGAAGACTTAACAGCTTCTTCTGTTGTGTAACCCCAGTTGTAGTCTGCTGTAAGGTGATATGCCTTGCGGTCTTTACCGTAAGCTTTACCCAACACAGGAGCTAGAGCAGCGCCTGACATGTAAGAGTTAAAGAAGTGACGGAAACCGTTAGCCTTCTTGTCCTTACCGGTTGTGTCATTTGAGTGTGTAAGACCTGCCATGAAGATGATGCCGGCTTCCTGACAAAGCGCCTGCACAGCAACCGCAACACCAGAAGATGAACCACCAGTAATCATTACTGCGCCATCTTTTTCGATCATTGACTTAGCAGAAGCACGTGCTGCATCAGCCTTGGTTTGTGTATCGCCTGTTACATACTCAACTTTTTTACCAAGGATACCATTACCCTTCAGCATTTTAGATGAGAATGTGTTCATCATGCCGCCGTCGCCGCCGCCATTTAGATGCTCAACAGCAAGTTTGTATGCACGAAGCTCATCAGCACCTTCGTCTGCATAAGGGCCAGACTGAGGAACATTGAAGCCAAGAGTAACAGAGCCACCCTTTGGTTCATTTGTGTAAGCATTTGCTGAGTTAATGATTAAAGTAGGCATTGCAAGACCAGCACCTACTACTGCGCTTGACTTGATCAAGCCACGACGTGTGAGTTCAAATTTAGACATATATGTCTCCTCCCAGAGTTAACTTTTTGTTAATACCACAAATACCAACAAAAGCGCTATAAAAATAGCTACTCTAAAAGAACCCGAGTTGAGTGCATAATTCTATAGGACTTTAGTTTACTTCTTTTACCTTCAAAAAAATTTTCAAATAAAAACAAACTATTAGGCTGTTACAAAATAAAAATTTTTAACTGCATATTATAAACTTTAGATTGGTAAAGCGGCCTTACATAAATTTCCAAAATATATAAAACTGCATTTAGAAAAAACCGACTGGATTTCTGCCAGTAAACGACATCTGTATAATTGACGTAAGCAAAATTCTGGTGAAACATCCGATAACCAAGAATTAACGCCCAATCGACCAAGAATTACAGGAGCCTGATATGAGCCTTGAGACCATTGACGCCGATGTCGCAAAAATCCGCCATCATTTTTCGAACATGCCAGATACACAATCGGTTGCAGGCTTTATGCCTGGACCAGGTATCGATAAACTGGAATTAAAATTTGATATCAATGAGCTACGTGTTGCCTTGACAAATGCTCTGGAAAAAACTGAATTCAAGGGCGATACATCCGCAGGTTTCGGTGCATTTTCACTAACACGCAGACCTGGTGTTGAAGTTGAAACTCCAAATGATCTTTCCGGCTTGTTTTTTACGCGCGTTGATGAAACATATGAAGAAGTCCGGCGCGAGGATGTTGTGGATGAATTTAAATTCACAGAACTCGTACCTGCATTCAAAGGCACATATTTTGAATACATCCATGATGAATTGACAAAACGTTTTCCTATCGGACGTATGCGTGTTCTCTCCAAAGGACTTTACAACTGTAATTCATGGCATCGAGACCCTGAACCACGATTACATATTCCAATCATAACCAATCCTGGCTCTCTCTTTTTAGTAAACCATCACGCAACACATCTTCCTGCAGATGGTTCTGTTTATTTCACAGATACACGTGGTTATCATACGGCACTTAATGGTGGTGAAACAAATCGCGTACACATTGTTGCAGCGCTTCCGTGGGAAGGCTCTCCAACATAATGACGATATTCCAGAACTTTCTGCATAACACAACTTATGACGATCTACCTGATGAGGTAATCGCTTTTTCAAAACGGTGTCTGCTGGATTTGGTTGGAATATTAATCAGCGGCAAAACAACTGAGCTTTCTGCTCTTATTTGCAATCATGCAAGTGAACATTTTGGCGCTGGATCAAAAGCATCATCCATTCTTTTGGATGGTAGAAAAATCAGCCCTGCCGGTGCAGCGCTTGCCAATGCAATGACCATAGATTCAATAGATGCTCATGATGGGTATAAACCAACAAAAGGACATGTTGGATGCCATGTGTTACCAGCGATACTGGCGTTTTGCGAAGCTGAACAAAAAATGGATGGCAAGGATTTTTTGGCCAGTCTTGTTGTCGGGTATGAAATTGGTGGACGGGCAGGTATAACACTTCATGCAAGTGTTCCCGATTATCACACCTCTGGTGCCTGGGGTGCGGTTACTGCTGCCGCGCTTGGTTCTCGTATATTAAAACTCGACAAAGAGCGTTCAAGACACGCGATTGGTATCGGAGAGTATCACGGCCCTCGCAGTCAGATGATGCGCTGTATTGATTACCCAACCATGTTAAAAGACGGATCTGGCTGGGGCGCCATGGCAGGCGTAAGTGCTGCATATCTCGCACAAAGTGGATTTACAGGCGCACCTGCAATTACAGTCGAAGCGGATGACGTAAAAAAATACTGGTCTGATTTGGGAACCAGATGGACGGTACTCGAGCAATATTTCAAGGCTTACCCGGTTTGCCGCTGGGCGCAACCTGCGACTGAAGCAGCACTGGCACTTACCAAAGCAAATAATATCAAACCAAAAGATATAAAATTTATTGAAGCCCATACATTTTTGGAAGGGTGCAAACTTGCAACCCGAGCGCCTGAAAATACGGAGCAAGCGCAATATTCATTACCCTTTCCTGTTGCTGCCAGTCTGGTTTATGGAAAGCTTGGCGCAGAAGAAGTTTCACAAGGAAAATTACGAGACAAGGAAGTTCTTCGCCTTTCAAACTCAATGAAGCTTGTCGAAAACCACGATTATAACGCCGCCTTTCCGCAACAACGCTATGCGCATGTTGTAATCGAATTAAATTCAGGTGAACGCTTAACTTCTGATAGACACACTGCCAGAGGAGATCCTGAAAATCACCTCAGCATGGAAGAAATTCATAAGAAATTTCACGCATTCGCTTCCCCTGTTCTGGGTCAAAAACGGGCAAGCGAAATTGAAGCAATTGTCATGCAAATGGGTGAAGGAAAAAATCTGGACGATCTGCTGACAGCAATAATGCTGCCAGCATAATTATTATTTTGATTTGGCAAGCTTCTTGGCTTGTGAAACCCAATCATCACGTTCAATGCGACCCTTGAACTTGAGGTATCCATCAACCCAGTCACGCTCAGCTTTTTTCCACTTGGAAATTTGTTCAAACTTGTAAATGCCTAAACCATTCAAGACACCTTCAAGTTTTGGCCCAACACCTGAAATGAGTTTTAAATCATCTGGTTTTGCCGGTTTTTTGATCTTCGGCGGTCTTGCATCCTTTGCTTTTGCAGTAACCGATTTTGGCGGTGCTTTCTTGGCTGCAGTCTTCTTGCTAGCAACCCTGGATTTTGTCGCTTTATCAGCAGTAAGTGCTGTAGCAGCAAGTCCAACAGCCTTCGTTGCTGAAGAATCTTTTTTGCTAACCAGCTTTTTTGACTTACCTGTTTTTGATGTTGTTTTTTTAGCAGAAGACTTTTTCTCACCCAGAACAATCACCGGCTCCATGGAATCCAGTACTTCTTGTGATAAATGACATTTGATTTCATGGCCATTTCCAAGTTTGCGTTGTGGCGGCACTTCGCGCTCACACAAATCACCTGGCACCTGAATTTTACGAGGACAACGTGTCTGGAAGGGACAACCACTAGGTGGATTAAGGGCTGAAGGAATATCACCATCAAGCACGATATGTTTTTTCTGTACTGATGTATCCGCAATTGGAATGGCTGACAGCAATGCTTCAGTATAAGGATGGTAAGGTGGCGAGAAAATTGTATCTGTGTCACCCTGCTCTACAATATGTCCAAGGTACATCACGACCACACGGTCAGCGATATAACGCACGACAGACAAGTCATGACTGATAAACAGCATGGTTGTCTTGGCTTCACGCTGAATTTCCATAAGAAGTTCAGTCACGGCTGCCTGAACAGACACATCCAATGCTGATACAGGCTCATCTGCTACAACAACTTTTGGCTGGCCTGCAAATGCGCGAGCAACACCTATGCGTTGTTTTTGACCGCCAGACAATTGTCTTGGCATACGATCCGCAAACGCTCTTGGTAGTTTTACCATATCAAGAAGCTCTAGCATTTTTTGGTGACGGTCTGCCTGACTGCCACCAATTTTAAACTTCTCTAACGTACGCATGATTTGCCCACCCACAGAATGAGATGGATTAAGCGTATCAAACGGATTTTGGAAAACCATCTGAACTGATGCAACAGTATCAACTTCACGATCTGAAACTTCGACATCGCCAATTTCAAGATTGCCCAGCTTGACATCGCCATCTGTTTTTGTTTCCAGCCCAAGCAGTACTTTGGCAAGAGTGGATTTCCCGCAACCTGACTCACCCACAATTGCAACTGTCTCGGCTTCACGTGCATGAAAGGAAACTGTCTCGTTAGCTTTAACAGTTCTGGTATCACCACTGCCAAACATTTTACTGGCTGCAACATCATAGTATTTTTTCAGATTATCTACTTTTAGAACGACGTCACCGACTTTGGTAGCCTCAGCGACAACCGGGCGTTCAGGCTCTGCAAACCAGTCAATTTCATCAATCCGTGTACAGCGTGATCTGTGATCAGGGTCACCAGATACAGATGTCATTTTAACGGCTGCTGAATTACATTTTGCTTCATCAAAATGAGAACAACGTGGCCCAAAATTACAACCAAAAGGCCTTTGATGCGGTAGCGGCAATTGGCCAGGAATCGCAATCAATGGACGCGAATTTTTATCCGCACCTGGAAGTGGAATGGAATTAAACAATCCTTGCGTGTAAGGATGACGCATTCTGTCAAACACATCATGTACTTTGCCCGTTTCGACAGCTTCACCTGAATACATCACCGTAATCTTGTCACAGGTCTCAAGGATCAAACCAAGATTATGAGAGATGAAGAGCATGGACGTGCCCGTTTTGCGCCCAAGCTCTTTTACAAGTTCTACAATCCCTGCTTCAACCGTCACATCAAGTGCAGTTGTAGGTTCATCAAGTAAAAGCAAATCAGGGTTTGATAACAGCGCCATTGCAATAACGATACGCTGTTGCTGACCGCCTGACAGCTGGTGCGGGAAGCTGTCCATCATGCGCGCTGGGTCAGGCAATTTAACGGATGCCACCATATCAAGCGAACGATTGTAAGCTTCTTCCTTGGTCACATTTTCATGCAGGATAAACACTTCCATTAATTGCTTGCCGACTTTCATTGCAGGATTTAATGAAGCCATTGGCTCTTGATAAATCATCGCAATTTTTGAGCCACGAATGTCACGAAGTTCTTCCTCGGACATCTCTCCCATGTCGCGGCCTTTGTATTTGATAGTACCACCTACAATTTGACCACGGTTGCCCATGTCACGCATGATGCCAAGTGCGACTGTGGACTTGCCACAGCCAGACTCGCCCACAAGACCCATGGTTTCACCCGGCATGATTTTACAGGAGAAATCCATTACCGCCGGAATTTCACCAGCGCGGACAAAGAAGGAAATATCCAGATTTTCAATCTCAAGGATCGGTTGCACGTCAGTTTTAGCCATGTTTTCTCTCCTCTAATCTTTTAACGATTCTTCACGAAGGCCATCTGCAAGAAGGTTCAAACCAAGAACCAATGTCAGAAGGCTAATCGCCGGTGGAATAAGCGGGTGAATATATGCAGCAATCAAGCGCCTTCCCTGGTTAATGGAAGTTCCCCAGTCAGGGCTTTCTGATTCAAGACCAAGACCAAAGAAACCAAGGGTACCAAGCAAGATAATCGTGTAACCAATGCGGAGACAGAAGTCTACGATTAGTGGCCCACGCGCATTCGGCAATATTTCCCAAAGCATAATATACCATGGTGTTTCACCACGGGTTTGCGCAGCTGCTACATAATCGCGTGTTTTAATATCAAGCGTCAAGCCACGCACAATACGGAAAACAGTGGGTGAGTTGACGAATACAACAGAAACGAAAACCACAAGCACGCCTGCATCAATATTGAACAAGTCCAGCCAATCAGGCCAAACATCGACAAGTGTTCCACGTCCTGATTCCGAGATCAATGATGCATAAATTACAAAACCAACAACGAACACACTACCCAACAAAGGCCAGCGCAGGCCTGGCCTGATACCGTATTTTGAGTCCAGTAATATCATTATAAATATAAGCGGGAACGAGAATAATATGGTTGCCATATAGGATGGGATGCCTGTGTCCACAATTTCCGGTGTTACAAGCAAATAGAACAACAAGATAACCGGGAAAGCCAAAATCAGGTTAGCAAGGAAAGAAAGAGTGGTGTCAAGCTTTCCACCATAATATCCCGCAGGCAACCCCAGTGTAATACCAACCATAAAAGCAAACATTGTAGCCAAAGGAGAAATGGCAATCACAATCGTAGAACCTTTCACCATTCGGCTGAAAACATCTCTGGCAAGATTATCTCCACCAAGAAGGTAATACGCATAATCGCCTTCACCAGCGCCTCTTAGGGGAGTACCCGGTACTTTATTCTTCATTCCTGAAACTTGTGTGAATTCATCGTGTGTAACGATCATGTCAAACAAACCGGTAAACAAGGCTGTATAAACCCAGAACATGACAAGGCCAAAACCCACCATGCCAATCATGCTGTCAAAAATCTTGCCATAAAGACCCAGGTAATCCTTATAATAAATTGAAGCTATGAATGTAACGATCAATGCAATCCAGACTGGCGTGAATTGAGCTAATATACGGACGATTATTTCGCCCCAGGTTAACGGATCCATATCTTTCCCCTTACGATATGTTGATACGTGGATTTAACTTCACATACCCAATGTCTGAAATAAGCTGCGTAACCAACACAATCACCACAGAAACAACCGATACGCCTAAAAGCATTTCGATGTCGTTGTTGCCTGCAGCTTGAACAAGCTGCCACCCCAACCCTTTATAGTTGAAGAGTGTTTCTGTGATCACAACGCCTGTTAGCAAATAAGGTATTTGCAAAATTATAACCGTGAAAGGTGCAATCAAGGCATTTCGAAGCGCGTGTTTGATAACAATGCCACTAAACGAAACACCCTTGAGACGTGCCGTACGAATATATTGTGCTGTCATGACTTCAGCCATGGAGGCGCGTGTCATTCTGCCAATATAACCAATATTAAACAGTGCAATTGTCATCACTGGAAGAAGAAAATTACTCAAGGTTGCTTCATTCATGGCCGATGCAGCAGAGCCTGAAAACCACTTCATCCCCAAAGCAGATGTACCAAATGCGGCAATCAGAACCACACCGGACACATATTCAGGGGTGGCAGATGTTATGATTGCAAAGGTCGACAGTGACCGATCTGTTTTGGAGCCTTCGCGCATTCCTGAAATAATACCCAATAAAAGAGCAATCGGGACCGTTATAATAATAGCCCACATCATTAAAAAGCCCGTAAGTCCCAGACGGTTTAATAAAATTCCACCTACATTCTCTTTAGAAACTGTCGAATAGCCCCAGTCACCTTGCAAGATTCCACAATGTGTTGGTGCATCTTCAATTGATGATCCTTTTCTGGCACATCGGGCTCTGGTCACACCATCACTTCCGGTAATCACATAACCAGGAACAACACCAAGCCATTCACCATATTTCACAAATGTATTTTGCCCATAACCGCGATTATTAAGCCAAGTGGCAACCTGCTCTTCCGACATTCGGAAGTTGCCTTGTGTTTTGGCTAATTTTTCAAGGTTTGGATATAAATTGGTAAGAAAGAAAACAACAAATGTCAGGCATAACGCAGTTAACAGCATAATGCCGAACCGTCGTAAAATAAATGATCCCATAAAACCCTCTGTGATATTTTACATGCATGAAATCATGCACGAGAACATTTTTGCACTTCATTCAAATGAAAAGGGCTGCATTTTAGCAGCCCTTTAAAAGTTCGAAAATTAAGCCTTGAAGCCCCACTTATAAATCTGAGGAAGGTATGCAATGTGCATATCAACACCAGTTAGCGTATCTTTGTGGTGGCGGCTAATTGTGCGCCAGTAAGGCTGGATTGTAACACCTTCGTCAATCATCAACCCTTGCAACTTGGCCATCACAACACGGCGCTTGTCGGCATCTGCAATCGAGTTTGCTTCATCAAGAAGTTTATCAAACTCTGCATTTGCAAACCCTGACTCGTTCCATGCCTCGCCGGAGCGATAAGCAAGACCCAAAACCTGCGTACCCAATGGACGGTGATTCCAGTTTGTTGATGAGAACGGATATTTGGCCCAATCATTCCAGAATGTAGAACCTGGAAGCACTGTACGCTTGATGTTAAAGCCTGCATCACGCAGCTGGGAAGCAACTGCATCAGTTGTATTTTTGCGCCAGTCATCATCAATTGAATGAAGTTCAAACTCCTTGTCAACCATGCCAGCTTCTGCAAGAAGCGCTTTTGCTTTTGCAGGATCGTGCGGAAGGCGGGCAACAGAAGGATCATGCTCAGGGTGAATTGGCCCCACATGACAGTTATCAGCAGGAATACCCTTGCCTGCAACACCAAGTTCAAGCAGAACAGCGTTATCGACACCCATTGCAATTGCCTGGCGAACACGCTTGTCTTTATAAAGATCTGAACCTTGGTTAGGGCGAATAACAATGGTTGAGCCGGATACAACATCGGAACGAACCAGATCAAGGCCATCCATGATATCGCTGAATTCACCAATTGATTCCCAGTTCATGTCAATTTCATCAGCCTCGTAAGCTGCAACAATTGCCGAGTTGTCTGTACCATAATCAAGGAACTCGATACGATCCAGGTGAGCGCCCTTACCAGCTTTATAACCCCACCAATCGAAACCTTCGTTACGAACAACGACACCCTTAACACCAACTTCAAGACTTTCAGGCTTGTAAGGACCTGTTCCTACAGCAGTAGCGATCATGTCTTCGGGATTGTGGCTTGAGTGTGTAATTGCAGCTGGATAATCTGACATGCCAGGAATTAGTGTAATGTCAGGCTTAGGCAAGTTCAGCTTAACTGTGTGGCTGTCAACAACTTCAATGGCGCCAGGAATAGCCTTGTCCGTGCCATTTGGATTGTTTGTTTCATCTTTGGCATCGATGATAACAGCAAAACGACCAGCCATTGAGTTACCCTCAACGCTTTTTTCACACCAGCCTTCAATGTTGCGGGCAACATCTTCAGCAGTAAAATCATCGCCGTTGTTCCACTTAACGCCTTTACGTACGTTTAGTGTATATGTTTTAGCGTCATCACTTACTTCCCAGCTTTCAAGAAGCATGGGCTCGAATGTACCATCGCTGTTGTATTCAACGAGATATTCTAGCCAGCCTGCTGTGTAAGTCGCAATCTGTGTCCAGTCATACGTACGTGGATCTTTTAGAGCACGAACTTCCATCTGCATACGAAGCGTTCCACCTTGCTTGGCAGCAGCGTGTGCAGTTGTAGGTGCAGCAAGACCAATCATTCCATATGCAGCAGCTGTTGTAGCCCCAAAAGCGCTTGCAAGTGCAAGAAATTCACGTCGTTCAATCTTACCTTCTTTCGCATTTCGTGCAAAAATTGATAAAAAAGGGTGTTGTTTATTAGATTTAGTCATTTTTGTTATTTCCTCCCAACAAAAAATGTGGAGATAACATTGCACGATGGCTTCCCCATCGCAAGCCTAGCTCTTAAATATCAACGACCAAGCCTATTCAATATGCGTAGTTTAGACGTTTTTTGAACAAAAAGCTTTTTGATATGACGTTTAAATAATGCTGAGCCTGCTAATAAACATACCCTAAAACCTGCAGTCATGAAACATCAAAAATATAAATAGGGTTATCTCAGATTTGGTTCTTTGCTATTGCAAGGCAACCTTTCAATGTACACGCACAGGGTACATGATACAGAACTCCAATGAGATGCAAAGCAATATGACTGATTATTCAAAACTTATAAAAACGCTTCTGCCTTTCACAAAAAAGGCGGGCGATGCGATCATGGAAGTTTATGATAACGACTTTGATCACGAACTTAAGTCAGATGGATCACCTGTTACAAAAGCAGACAAGGCAGCAGAGAAAATTTTATTAAATGGACTAAAAAGATACGCCCCCGGCATTACAGTCATTTCTGAAGAAAACCCAAGCAGTCATGTACTAAAAGCGCCTGATATTTTTTTCCTGGTGGATGCATTGGATGGTACCAGGGAGTTTTTAAAACGTGATGGCAAAGGGGCATTCACTGTCAACATTGCCTTAATAGAAAATAACAAACCAACACTGGGAATTGTCTATGCCCCAGCTTTGAAACGGATGTTTTATGGGGCAACAAAACTCGGCGCCTTTGAAAATGAGAATGAAATACAAGTGCTCAAGGTTTCCAAGACAAACCCTGTAGCAGTAGCAAGCGAATCTCACCGGGATATTCAAACAGACCAATGGCTTTCTGACCATAAGATCAAAGATACCATCTCGATAGGATCATCACTTAAGTTCTGTTTACTCGCTTGTGGAGAAGCTGATATTTATCCACGTTTTAGCCCAACTATGGAATGGGATACAGCTGCAGGAGATGCAATCTTGAGAGCTGCTGGCGGAATGGTTTCCAATCTTGATGGCACACCATTTCAGTACGGAAAAGATGAATATAGAAATGGAGCCTTTATTGCGCGGGGAAAAGGGTGGGGCAGAAAATGAAACATCCAGACAATCATTTAACGCTACCTTACACACAGCACCCGACAACTAGCTGTTCATTATGGTTTTCATTAAACTAGAATCCGCTTTCCCTTATCAATACTGAAGCAATTTGCTGGAAAATGCGTGAAGCATAACTTTTCGGCGTACCTTCGACCGCCACCATTCCGCGCATTACAAAATCAGTTGTATAATGCTGCTGTAAGTTATCTGGCATCATTTCCACACGAAACCAAGTATCAACCGGTTTTAACGTACCATCAGCGTCTGGCATTGCAGCAACAAGGCCACCTTCATGCTCTCCAAGAATTTCTTCTTCAAGCCTGGCTTCGGCAATTGTAGAAAGCTTTGTTATTCTGACCGGGAGCGCATCCTGGAAAAAGCCATCAGGAATAAACCTGCCTTTATTATTCACGTCTATCCGTGAAAGGTCGCTACCCTTTACCAGCCCGGTTAAATTTGCCCCAGTTGCCGTCCTCAAAATTGCCACAGACCGTTTGTTTGAAAGCCACTGCCCTTCATGCAATTCCTGATCAACATTTCCAAGCACACCATCAAATGGTGCACGTATTATAAGTTCCGCACGTTTGGCAAGTAAGCCCTCCAGATTTTGGGTTTCAGATTCCAGCTCCTGACGCAAAATAGAAATGGATGCCAGGTCAAATTCATTTGAAGAAGCGCGAGATAATCTGGTTTCAAGCAACATTTTTCGCCTGGAAGAAATTTGGATATCAGACTCCAGTTTGGGTGATGCCAGTTTTAATAGAGTGTCGCCCTCACTTACAACCTGCTTTTCTATCAAATTCAAAAATGCAATTTGCCCATCAACCGGCGGAAAAATATGAAGTTCTTTCGAAGCTTTCATTATCGCAGGAACATCCACCCTAGATGACCAGGGAAAACATAAAAAAAATAAAGCAACAATGAAACAGGCAAGAGAAACAAAACTGCGTCCTGTGAGATAGGCTTTTCGATTGCTCCACCAGACTTTTATCTGTCGCCAAACAGGCAAGAGAATAAACCATAATATTTCAACAGCAAAAAGGAATATCCCGACGATTTTGATAAAGAAACTATATACAAGAAGAGCAATTCCCATAAACAGGAAAAAGCGATAAATCCATGTGCCCCACGCATGAACAATCAGGAATCTGCGAAGCCCCTTATTTATGGGTTCTGGTTGAAGTACATCAGGCCTGAACAGAATTTCTCTCAACCGCCACTTGGCAAAGTCAAATCCTCTTTGTTGCAGATTTTCAACACCCAGCATGTCACTCAATATGTAATACCCATCAAATCGCATGAAAGGATTAAGATTAACCACCATACTCAATATCCAGGAAAGGCTGGCTGTAGTGAATGCAATCGAACGCATCGGACCATCCGGCAGAAAAACCCAAAGGAGCGTTGCCAGAATTGCCACTGCAAGCTCGGTAAAAATCCCTGCCATGTCTATCATCAAACGCTGGCGTCTGTCTTTAAGTCTCGCTGCTGCGGATGTATCTGTATAAAGAACCGGAAAAAGAACCAAAAATGCAACACCAATAACCGGTACTGGTATATTGTATTTTTTTGCCATGAAAGCATGACCAAACTCGTGCAAAAACTTTAGCAGTACAAGACTTATTCCATAAAGTACGGCACCCTCAAAAGAAAGGAATGCAAGAAATGTGCTGATGAATGTCTCCCATTGGCGGGAAACAAGATATAGGGAAATTACTGAAAATATAAATAGTACCACCACTGCCAGAGAAGTGAAAAGCGGCCTTATGAATGGCCAGCATGCATCCAGTATTTTTTGCGGATTGAAAAGTGGAATACGAAAAAACAGATAGTTGTGTATTATGAAAGAAGTAACATTTTTTTTCTGGATTTCTCCTGATTATAAAATGCCTTGTAATCTCCACTTGTTGACAGCTCCGTCAAACTATTTGCGAAAAGGAATTTTACAACGTCATGCACTTCTTCTTCATTAGTCTCACGGCCTGAGTATCTTTTGAAATTATCAATAAAATCCTGCATCTTGACAGCAGTCCATAGGCTCAAGATTTCCAGGGTTGATTCACCGATACGAAAAAACCGGTTACGCATTTGATCATGAATAAGCCAGCTGGGTGCACCATTTATAAAAGAACCGGCAGGTTCTATCAAAAGGTCTTCGCGCAATGTTGGCAAAATTTTATCTTCCTGCATATTTTTCTGCGCGGCTGTCATCGTTATATTCCCAAATATTGACGTATGGCAGAAAGGGGCTTGCGGAAAAGATTGAATGCAATCGGTACTTTTTCTCCGGAAAGCTGCGCTGTACCACGCAAACCTATGCGTGGGCCTGATTTTGTCTGATTTTCATCAAATTGAGCAGCAATCGGGAAAAAAAGAGGTTCTTGCCCTTCTTTTTCAGCAGAATAACTTGTGCGAGTGATATTCGCAGAAAAAGGATTCAATGGGTCAGAGTCCAAGAATATGTTTGCATTTGCATCGTGATCAAGGATAATTGCATCCGCAACGGGAAGTCTGATTTTCAGTTCTGTGTTTTTGCTGTCTGCCAAACGCATAATACGTTCGCCGATGGATACAGGGCGCCCGACCCAATCCTCCTTTGCTGAAAAAAGGACAATACCATCCATTTGCGCCCTGACCTCGATCATCGCTATTTGCTGGGCGGTAAAATCCATTTCTGCAAGGGCGACTTCATATTCTGCCTTTGTGATTGCAAGTTCACGCCGGCCATCCCCACTACCGAATGCAGACTGTGAAGACCGTTGGTATCTGGCACCAGCAACAGCAACATTGCGCACAGCAAGATTATGTCTGTTTTTAAAATCAAGCGCATTGTAGCTAAAGAGCAAATCACCTTTGCGAACTACTGAGTTTGGGTTTACCGAAACTTTTTCAATCACGCCTTCTACAGGAGCAGCTATTACCATTGGATTACGCGCAACAACCTCTACTGGCGCCAAAACAGTCAAAGGTACAGGAATAAAACCCGCTAAAATTATCAACGCGCTCATTATCAAAATATTTCGTTTTGATACCAAATGCCAAACAAGACTTCTAACAGGTTTTAAAGCAGCCCAAGCATGGGCGTAAGTATTGGCTAACCTGATTGCAAGCATGACATCCTGGTCTGATATATTTTTTTCAGCAAGGAGTGACATACCCCCCAGAAAATTTCCTTTTTTGTCTTGAAACGAAAAATAATATCCGTTGACAAAAGGGAACTTTTTTTCCTCCGGCTGTGAACTCAGCCGTATTTTAACAGCTTGGAGATCGCTTGAATTCTGTTGTTTAAGTGTCTCACGGATTTCTGAATTCAACCATTTTAACAATGGTGCATTGCGATCAATTTCTGTAACCGATGATACTTTCTCAATGCGCCAGGCTGTCTGATTGGGATTGCCCAGATGAACAATAACTTGTCTGACCGATATAAGTTTGCGAGTCTCATTAGCAATCAAATATTGCAACTCAGCAAGTGTTTCTGCTTCTCTGACTTGAGCTTCCAGCATCAGTAGTTGCTGTATTTTAGGATTTTTCTTGGGCTTTGACGCTTCGTCACTTGAAGCCTCGGAAGGGAGTGGATTTGGAGATAAAAATGGAGCGTTCAAAGCGCGATCCTAGTTAGTTTCTTGAGAAAAGAATATTGTTCCGCTCATGCCAGCCAAAACCGATTTTGGCTTTTGGGTAAAGCCCGCAATAACCTTCACAGTCTGGCTAACCGGATCAACCTCTGCTGCAATGCGTTCAATTCTACCCAAGCCTGTTTCGCCTGTTTCATCTACCTTGACCGTAAAAACGGTACCTATATCCATCCATAATAACCAGTTGGAAGGTACAACCAGTTCCATCTCAAATTTTGAACCATTGATTATGACAATTAGTGGTTTATCAGTAGGTGGATACTCATAAATCTTTGCATTCAGATCAACTACACGCCCGGAAAAAGGCGCTTTAAACACACACGATTGATTACGTACATTGTGGACTTCAAGTTCTGCGTTGGCCTGCGCAGATTGAGCTGCAGCTAACTCAACTTCATTCTTACCAACTGCCTGATACTGCAATAAACGACGTTTGGTGCGCAATTCTATGGTCGCAGCCTTTGCAGATGCCCGCGCAGCATTTCGCTCCGCCTCATAGCGGGAACAGTCAAGCTCAACAAGCAACTCGCCCTTTTCAAATTTCTCGCCCGCAAGAAAATTTGCAGTTTTTACTGGCGCTACTATTTCATTTCTGTATTCAATGCGGCTTGAAGCTCGAATTAATGCCCGAGCCTCATATTTTTTCAACGACAAGGTTATTATCCGCACTGGTAATCGCTGTTCCTGAAAGAGACATGGCGAAGAAACAAAACAAAAGACCAAGATACCTTGTAAAATTGCCATTTTGTATTCTGATATGATTATCCACCCAAATCACCTCGCTCATTCCATGTCTGTTTGAGAGAAGCAGTTATATCTGCAATGCTGGAATCAGTGTTGAAACTATCGCCATATGGATCAACACCTATGGTTGAATATATCCGTGCAAAGGCATTTTGCAATTCAGAATAAGCGATATCATATTGAGCTGAAGCCAGCAGGTTATTCATCTCCTCACGGATCAAGGTTTGCTCTGATGTTACATCAGCATATGCAGAATCCCGGGTTTTATGAACAATCTGATGTTGCACGTCATAATATTTTGCGGCTGTAGCGGCTGATTTACGCAAGTAGTGATAATTTGCACGAGCAACTTCAACCTGTGTCATAATGGCCATGGTCATGGCAAGCGAACGTTGTTCAATAAGTTCACCTTCCAGTTCCAGGACACGTTTTTTCACCGGATAAGCGGCAAATTTCATCAGATTCCAAGAAGCCCGTGCGCCCCAGCCAACCCAATCATTGTTTAGCAAGAATGAATTACTGTCACCATTCAATCCTGCGTATAATTGGATACCAGGAAGTAGTTCAAGCAAAGCAATTTCCACTTCATGCTCATTTATCCTGCCTGAATATCCAAGTTCGCGTATTTCAGGACGGTTTTGTAATGCAAGACGTGTCATTTCATCGCCAAGCGTGTCAATAAGCATTTAAAACTGATCCAGCGTTGGCGTTTAAAATTGAGCCACTTGTTTTGGTAAAAAGGCGGGATGAGCGGAGCCTTCATATAGCTCAAGCCCATCCCGCCTTTTGGTTATTTCAGGTTTTTTTTCGACT
>CALFBM010000070.1 GCA_937951645.1 uncultured Rhizobiaceae group bacterium | reverse complement strand
GCAACTCCGTTTCCATCACATAAACGTGCAGCATTCTTGCTCATTTCCAGACGCAGAGAGTGATCGACAAGCAGGGTTTTTGCAGCAGATGCGATTTCATCAACATTTGTATCAACAGAAATACCAGCCCGTTTGTCATTTAATATCCTGGCAATTTCAATTTGATTATCTGCGATTGTTAACACGACTGTTGGAAGACCCATACAACACCTTTCCCAGCTTGTGCCACCGCCTGCACCAATCACAAAATCCGCTTTTGCCATCTCATTTTCAACATCACTTGAAAACCTTATAAATTCCACATTTCCGGTGAGGTCTTTGTAATCCGCCAATAACTTTTCCGGTGTATTGCCCGTAATAACTGTTACTGAAAACGATTGATCCTGAGCAAGTTTTTTTAAAGCCTTGCCAATGACCTGAACAGGCTGGCAATTATCGCCTCCCCCCAGAGTGACCAGAATATGACATATGCTATCTCTTGATTTTTCTTGTTCGGCATATCGCTCTTTAAGTTCCTTGAACTGCGGGCGTAACAGGGCAAAATCAGTGCCCAGACAAAATTTTGCGTCCTGCGGAACAAGCCCCTGATATTCTTGGCTCCCTCGCCCGTATGTTTGGTCAACCAAAACATCACAGTCATGTGCCCGGTCTGCCAGATCATCAATAACCAAAACCTTCACGGCAGGAAATCCGGACCGAACCTGCGCTTCCCACTGCTTGTCAATGTCGTAGTGATCGACAACAAGCCAATCAACAGGCTTTGCAGACAGAGCACACAATGTATCGTTTACATCGTGCTGAAGAGGCACCCCAAGCCAGGTTGAATTTAATATCGCCCCCTCATTACTTAACAATTCAAGTTGAAAACCGCTGTCCTTAACGTGTCTGACACCATTTCCTGCAAAATCCCGGCAGATGAAATAACACTCAAAACCACTTTTTCTAAGGCCATTTGCAAGCGTCAAACAACGCATGATATGACCCATGCCAATTTTTGGCGAGCTATCAACACGAAAAGCAAAACGCATAAATTTCAAGTCCTACTTAACAACATAAAAACCGCTACCTCTTGGCATTTGTGACACACTCTGCCAATAAGAGAAAGTATCTTAATAGCTATTATTATCTGGAAAACCCGAATCGATTCCCATGTCCTCAAAACCGATTTGCATCATACCGGCCCGCGGCGGCAGCAAGCGCATTCCCCGCAAGAATGTACTTTCCTTTAATGGCAAGCCACTAATCGCATGGTCAATTGAAAACGCCATAAAAAGCAACGTATTTTCCAAAGTCATGGTTTCCACAGATGACACAGAAATAGCTAAAATAGCCCAACACCATGGTGCAGAAGTGCCATTCATGCGGTCAGCAAAACTGGCAGATGATTTTGCAACAACTGCCGAAGTCTTGCTGGACACGCTTTCAAAAATTGATCCTTCAGATTATGCATGCTGTCTTTATCCGACAGCCCCCTTGTTAAGACCTGATGATTTTCAAAAGGCATATTCAAAATTGGCTGGAAAAAATGCAGACAGCATAATCTCCGTCACTGAATTCGACTTTCATCCGCTACGCGCTTTTGAACAAAACCAAGAAGGCAACATTGATTTTAAATGGCAGGAATTTGCCCTGACACGCTCGCAGGACTTGCCCGAACTTCTCCATGATGCCGGCGCTTTTTACTTTTTCAATACCACATCATTTTTAAAGCAGGAAAAACTGGTGATGAAAAAAACAATTGGTTATCAAATAGAGCGTGACCGCGCAGTTGATATTGATACACCAGAAGACTTCAAGCTTGCAGAATTACTGCATAAACAGTTGATACGAGCATAAGGACCATGGTTCAAACAACCAGGAAAATAGGCCTGATAGGTTTTAGCACTGAAACGGCAAAGGTGTTCAGGGAACAGAATTTAAATATTACTGCGCATATTTATTCCAACCATAAAAACAAGAAAAAACGCATCAATTCAGACGACAGTTGTCAAAACTTTCATGACTGGAAAGAGTATAATTTCAGGGATGCCGTATCCATTAATTCTCCAGCAGAAATAATCGAAGCAGCAAAAGAAAAATACTTTGATGAATTCATTTCGACGACAGACCGCTGGCCATGGTCAGCGTCATTCATTAAAAACTGGGGCGATTACAACAACCTTTTCAAGGTGGCATGTGATTACGCTTATGGCTGGATAAAAAAACATCAGATTGAATGCCTGTTTTTTTCAAATGTACCTCACCAAGGCATTGCAATCAGCCAATTTGCAGTTGCAAAAGCATTGGGAATAAAAACATACATCTTTTTACAAAGCCCATTCCCAGGTAAAAGCTGGATAGTTGAAGACTGGACAGATATAGGAAAATTTGAAACTTCCAAAACTTCTTCCAGGTTTCACATCGACATAAATGAACCATCTGCACAACCATTTTATATGAAGAATGTAAAAGGGAACCAAAACCTGATCATTCGTAATATTGCCAAGCAAATACGTGCACGTAGCTTGGTCACTTTAGGGTTAAATGGATTTAAAGCTGAAGAGCGTAAAAGAAATTTTCATATCAATTCCCGTCGATGGCAAAATGCAGTGGAAAGCTCATACTATTACAAACGGGCAAAGGGTGTTTTCTGCGATCTCCCACAAGCCGAGGATTACATTTATTTTCCGCTTCATCTTCAACCAGAAATGACAACAGATGTTTTGGGCGGCAAATATGCAGACCAGCTTCTGGCTCTGGAACATCTACGGGAAATCATGCCTGACAAGGTAGCAATTTATATAAAGGAAAATCCAAAACAAACCGGGCTTTTTCGTAGCGAAACTTTCTTTGAAAGGCTCTCGAAACTGAGAAATGCAAAGTTTCTGGACAAATCAACACCAAGCTTTGAGCTTATAAAAAATTCAAAAGCAGTAGCAACCATAACAGGAACAGCAGGGTGGGAAGCTATTCGAATGAAAAAGCCTGCCATTGTATTCGGGAATGTTTATTGGAACAATTTACCAGGAGCATTCAGGTTTTCAAAAGAATTAAAATGGAAATCCGTTTCAGAATTTGTCTTTGACAAGAAACAACTTCAATCAGCAGTAAACGAATTAAGCAGGTTTGCCCATGATGGAATTTGCGACATTGAATACTCCGTAATGGTCAAGGATTATGATGAACACGAAAATGCTTTAAAACTGACAAGGATTTTACATGAAAGTATCAGGTAAGGTTTTTTATTTCGAAAATACAGGACTCATTTCACTTGTTAAAATACCACGAATAACCGTAGCTACAGATACAATATTTTTCTCTACATCATGGCCTTCATCAATATCCACATAATGACGCTCAACAACACCGTCGTGACAAGCATTTACTAATGCACCTGCAATTTTTTCGAGCTGTGCGTGCCTGATTTTGGTTTTTTCCACATCTGAATACTTGAGCTTTTCCGACCACCGTAAAATACCTGGAAAACTGGAGTACCAGGTATTGCCAAAAACGATTGCTTTTTTGCCCTTGCGAATGGCTTCCCACCCAACCGTCCCTGTTATGGTTGCCACAGCCTCGCAATGCGCGATCAATGTATTGGTGTTTGCAAATGACGGCATGAAAACCACATTGGGTATACGGTTTAATCGGTGAAAGAAAAACGGGCCTCTGGAATATGCACCTTGTTTTGGGTTTTCTTTCACGTAGATTTTCACATCACTGGGCAAAATTCCGGAAAGCTTCTCGATCGCCAATAATTGGTCGCGAAACATGCCGCCAAGTGATGATGTCGTCATTTCCGGCTGCAACTGTAATGGGAAATATATAAAGCGCTGCTCAATATCAATTTGCTGGTTTTCAAATTCCATCAAATGTTCAAAATATGCCATTTCATTTTCATGGAAAAATCTTGAAAACGGGTCTCTCCATTTCGGAAAACCGGCATAAATTTTCCGAACCCGTTTAAGCATTTTCATGAACTGGATTGGACGTAAAAACATCCCCGGCTTTTTCAGCAAAATATAAGCCAGTACATTGAGCAAGCCTTTGGAAGACAGGCTGCCACCCTTGTCAGGTGCCTGGCCTATAGCCTTCATGTAAAACAAGTCAAGGTTTTGCTCTTGATCAATAATCATGGGAGCAGCTTTTGATTTCTTCCCATCAAAAAACCCATAGTCCTCGACACTCTGCATTGAGAAATATTTACCTGGAAAAATCGACTGCGTTACAACGACTGTTTTAATGCCAAGGCATTTGCAAAGATCATATAAAATCGTATCACAAACCAGGTGCGGTACATTAAAGAAAAGCGCATGCGTAATCTTTTCCTCTTTAATCTGCCGGGCCAAGGTGTCACTCAGAATATAAAAATAATCCAGATAGTCCTGAAGGTTTTTCAAATTGTGAGAGCGATACCGATATCCATCTGAATACCTGAAAAGCTGGTCAACAGTGCGCTCCATGCTTTCCTTGAAGATGGGCGAAGAAAGCAGCTCATAATTTTCACCGGCATAATATTGCTCACGCATCAAATGTCCGCGTTGCCCCTTGCGGGTATCCATCCGTGAAAGCGATGAGGCCTTGAAATCGGCCATATCATTACCAAAATGCAAACGAAGCTCTATGTCATCAGAACTCTCGACCAGGGCATTCAGGATACGGTCTGTATTATCTGCAGTTGATACACATAACAAACGTATGGTCATGATGGCATCCAATCACGTTCGTGACTATCCAGCCAAAGCTCACGCAACCATTTTGCAGGTCTTGTCTTATAGCGGAGCTTTGTTCCTACACCTACAATTGCCTCTTCCATTTTGGGATCGCCATGAAAACACATTACCCGGCAAGTATCAGGCAACTTTGGCTCAATTACAAAATTCAAGGGCAATATGGGTATCGCCTGACGCTTGAAAGAACATATCCAGCCATCAGGAAAATATTCAAGTTGCTTGTATTTATGTGCAGTTAAAGAGATATATCGCTGCTCACCCTTAAAGGCGATCGAAGTCTCTATATCATCAGCAAATTCTGTATACAGAAAATCATGTTTGCCTGGATCAAACCGGTAAACTGAACCATGGCCACCTACCCGGCGGCGGCGACGCTCCAACCAATCTCTACCCATACAAATTTTACCAGGTGCGTGGTCAAAAAAACCGTCCATCGGCCCCGACACCACAACATCAAGGTCCATCACCAAAGTGGGTCCTTCAAGACCCACTTCATTTGGTTTCATCATGGTGACTTTTCGCCACGCACCTCTGCGTTTGCCCGTCGTCATGGCCGTAACCATTTTATCTTCAAAAGGAACTACAGGCAGCGGATGAACTTCGACCTCATCACGAATACCTTCCGGATTTTCAGTAAAACAAATGAACCTGAAAGGTCTGTTTAAATTGCGTTTAACCCCGGCATAGAGGCGATTGACATAATATGGTGGAAATTTATCGCCCCACTTTATACAAACAATATTGGCAACACTCATTATAGGACTATTTCTGCATGAAAAGGATATCAAACGTCTGGTAGCATCAAAATATTGTTCCTGCAAACACATGAGGCGCAATCCATAATATTATCAGGGCGATAAATTGGGTTCCTCCATCTTGTTCAAACCTGTGTGTGCAGGCCTGTTTGCCCTTGTAATCCCCCCTGCTCGATTGTTATCTAGGTCAAGAAACAGATAACGGTTGAAATCATGTCTACACATCACACAAAAATGCTCATTATTGGTTCCGGTCCTGCTGGTTATACAGCAGCAATTTATGGTGCACGCGCCATGCTGGAACCAACACTTGTGGCAGGTCTTGAGCAAGGTGGGCAGTTGATGATTACAACCGAGGTTGAAAATTATCCTGGCTACGCGGAAGCTGTTCAGGGGCCGTGGATGATGGAACAAATGCTTGAACAGGCAAAAAATGTCGGAACCAACGTCATCAATGATCACATCATGGAAGTTGATCTTGATGTTCGCCCTTTTAAGGCGATAGGTGATAGCGGGACAATTTACACCGCAGACACAATCATAATTTGTACAGGAGCAAAAGCAAAGTGGCTTGGTCTTCCATCTGAAGACAAGTTCATGGGCTTTGGTGTCTCAGCCTGCGCAACATGCGACGGGTTCTTTTATCGCGGCAAGGAAGTTGTAGTTGTTGGCGGCGGCAACACAGCGATTGAAGAAGCGCTTTATCTTTCAAACCTTGCATCAAAAATTACAATCCTTCATCGCCGTGATGAATTTCGTGCTGAACGTATCTTGCAGGAACGTGTTTTCAAGAAAGAAAACATCGAAGTCATTTGGAATAGCGAACTTGCTGAAATTACGGGTGAGGAAAGCATTCCACCTTCTGTAACAGGTGTCAAAATCAAAAACCGCAATACAGGCGAAGTAACCGACCACAAGACAGACGGTGTCTTCATTGCCATTGGCCATGCACCGCAAACAGAGCTCTTTGAAGGCAAGCTCAAAAAGAAGGATTCTGGCTATCTTTGGACAGCACCGGATTCAACTTCTACAGAAATTCCCGGTGTTTATGCAGCAGGCGACATCACCGACGATATTTATCGCCAGGCAGTAACTGCTGCCGGCATGGGCTGTATGGCCGCACTGGAAGCTGAAAAATACCTTGCAGAAATGGAAAGCGTAAGCGAAGCTGCTGAATAATAATCGAGAAGGCCATGATACGGGAGGGTTGAATGGACTGGGACAAGCTGCGGATTTTTCATGCGGTGGCAGAAGCTGGCAGCTTTACCCATGCGGCTGACAAGCTAAATCTAAGTCAATCTGCAATTTCACGCCAAGTAAGCAGCCTGGAAGGTGACTTGAAGGTCCCTTTATTCCATCGACATGCACGTGGGCTGGTGATGACAGATCAGGGCGAAACACTTTACGCAACAGCACATGATGTTCTGCTAAAACTTGATGCTGTCCAATCAAAGCTGGTCGATTCAACTGAACGACCTGAAGGCAATTTGAAAGTTACAACAACAGTTGGCCTTGGAACAGGTTGGCTTACCACACGTATTCATGAGTTCATTAATCTTTATCCTGATGTTCATCTTGAAATGATCCTTGCAGATGAAGAACTGGATCTTGTAACCAGAGCGGCTGATTGCGCTATCAGACTTAGACAACCCAAAAACCCTGATCTAATTCAGCGCAAGCTCTTCACCGTACACCTTCATGTTTATGCTGCACCAAGTTATTTAAAGAAATTTGGACAGCCAACCAGCATGGAAGATCTGAAAAATCATAGAATTATCGCCTATGGAGAAAATGCCCCCGGGTATTTGGCAGAGGTAAACTGGCTTTTATACGCCGGCATGGAAGGACACAAGAAACGCGAGGCCACTTTTCAGGTAAACAACCTTCGCGCGCTTCGCCGTGTTTGCGAAGAAGGCACAGGCATTGCCGTACTTCCAGACTATATTGTTGAAGATCGACACGCCCTCGTCCAGCTATTGCCAGATGTCGAAGTACCAGAATTTGATACATATTTCTGCTATCCGGCAGAAATGCGTTCCTCAGCCAAATTAAAAGTCTTCCGTGATTTTCTTATTTCAAAAGCCAGGCACTGGAAATACTAACTCAAATGCGTACAATTTCGTTTGAAGAAGCAGACCCACATCTGAATTGGACAGCGATTGCCAATGCAATTCATGCAGGCCACCTTTTACCAAAGGCTCAAATCGGTGATCTTCTTTTGCAAGAAGCACCCAATGCCCTTCTAAGCAGGGGCGCATGGATTAACGGCTTGGGTATGGCGATGAAATCCATGAGCGTCTTTCCTGAAAATAATGAACTGCCATCCATTCAAGGCGGCGTACTGGTTTTTGACGATAAAGACGGAAGCCTAAAGGCAGTCATTGATGGCATTCTGGTTACAAAATGGAAGACGGCCGGTGATTCCGTTTTGGGAGCACGATTGCTTGCCAATCCTGAACCCGGGACACATCTAATGGTAGGAGCAGGCACGGTAGCAGCATCAATCCTGGAAGCTTACCACGAGGTCTTTCCATCAATAAAACGCTTCATCATCTATAACCGAACAGAGCAAAAAGCCCATGAACTTGCCAAACAGTTGAGTCCCAGGGTTCCAGGAATAGAAGTGGCAAGTAATTTGCAATCCGCATGTCACAATGCAAACATTATCACCAGTGCCACCATGACGATTGAACCCATCATAAAAGGTGACTGGGTAGCACCAGGAACGCATGTAGATCTTATAGGTGCCTTTAAACCTGACATGCGCGAAGCAGACAACACACTTTTGAAAAAATCAGAAATTTTCGTGGACTCAAGAGAAACAACAATCGAACACATTGGTGAAATCAAAATACCGCTTGAAGAAGGCACAATCACACAAAAAGATATCCTTGGTGATTATTATGATCTATGCGCAGGACATATCAATCGAAGCACACAAGCTGCAATTACTGTTTTTAAAAATGGTGGTGGGGCTCATCTGGATCTTATGACAAGCCTTGAAATTTATAAAACCATCAAAAGTTACGTTACGTAATATTTTAGCTTAAATCGTGATAAAAATACAACAACAAGCTCATATTAAAGCGCTCTTTTGGCATTTTATGCCACTTTCATCAAAAACTGTATTGTTTTGAAACACATCGAGAGCATTATTGAAACCACAGTAGGTGATTCGATTTGTTATTCTCCTCCCGACAAATACAGAAGAGCCTTCTGTTACCCTCTTGAAGGTAAGAGTGAATATACCTTCTTGTTACTTTGCCGGGCTATTTAAAAAGCCCGGCTTTTTTCTGATCATTATTTATATAATTGCTCGCTTTGCAAATCCTTGTAAAGATGCGCAACCTGCTCACCGTAACCATTAAACAGCTTTGTTGGAATACGTTCGCCTGTTTCAAGATCACGCTCCGTAGCCTGCGACCAACGTGCATGGTCAATTTCCGGATTTACATTAGCCCAAAAGCCATATTCAGTTGGACCAAGCTCTTCCCAGAAACTTACCGGGCGTTCTTTTGTAAAGCTGATTTTCTTGATTGATTTAATATGCTTGAAGCCATATTTCCATGGCAAGGCCAGGCGCAGTGGTGCGCCCATTTGCTTCGAAACCGGTTTTCCGTAAGCACCCGTTACCATAAAGGCCATTTCATTCATGGCTTCTTCCATTGTGATGCCCTCAACATAAGGCCAGGGATACCAGAACTGCTTTTGCCCTGGTGCTACGGATTTATCTTCAAAGGTTTCAAAACGCATATATTTTGCGTCATTGGTGGGCTTGGCCAATTCAATGAGTTTTGACAATTCAAAACCGGACCACGGAACGGTCATCGACCAGGCTTCAACACAACGATGGCGATAGAGGCGTTCTTCAAGCGGCATCTTTTTCAAAAGATCGTCAATACCAAGCGTCATGGGCTTTTCAACTTCGCCATCAATGGCAATTTCCCAAGGACGTATCTTTAAAGCCTGTGCTGCTTCGTGAATTTGCTTGTGAGAACCAAATTCATAAAAATTATTATAGGTAAGATTTAATTGTTCAGGCGTAATCGGACGATCAAGCGTATATTTTTCATTACGCACGATATCCTTGTAAAGCCCTGCACTGGGATCTTCTGCGGCCTGTGCTTGATGGCTTGCGTAAGTCATGCTGGTAGCAGCCAGCAGACCGCCCATGCCAAGGCCCTTGATCAACTCCCGTCGATTAAGGAAAACAGCCTCGGAAGTTGCCCTTGATTCAGGTACATTCCATGATGGTTTGATAAAATTGCGTTTTGACATGGTTTAAGCCTTTGTACCCTTCAAACATCGTATTTAAAGGAAATATGGGGCAAAACCCTTAAAATGCAAGAAACATAATCTCACAAATCTGTCAGACAAAACACGATTGTGATAGAAAATTATTGTTTCTTGGTGATGCCAGTTGATGAAACATCATTAATATCGTCTTCTGACGCACAAAGGTTCGTCTGCTCACCGCGAAGCGATGTTTCCGGACGAGGCACATCAAGATCACCACACTGGGTTACACTGGAAAGATTACGCGGAATACGAACCTGAACACTTGAACGACGATCACGATCAATCAATGTGTTGGAATTGCTGCCAAAGGCATAACGAACACCGCCAAAACCGCCAACGTAACTGTCTTCACCCGCTTCAATTTCACCAAAGACGCTAACGCCCTCAAACCCTTGATCCGTAAGCAAATGCTCAAATGACAAGTTACCAACATGACCACGAGAAGTCAGGCGATGGCCAACAGAAACACGAAAGTCGTCTGTGTAATAATAAGACAAGTCAACTTCGTCGATAAATTCGGTTTCAAAGTGTTGACCAAATTGAAAACCAAGAAGCGCATCAACGGACCAACGATCCTTGTAGGATGAAAGCTCAACACCAACACGGCCACCATGTTCCGGGTCTGTATAAGCCCAGTCACCATAGATACCAATCATGCCTCTCTCGGAATCACGCCAAAACAAATGAAGACCCGCAGCAGAGCTTGTGAAATCACCATCGTAAATACCGACAGCTGCATCAATCTGCGCACCAAAGTTATGGAATATAGGCAAAGGCGTTGCAACCGAAGCGGTAAACATGGCATTTGATGCACTGCCCAGCACATTGCGCTGATAGGCACCACCCAAAAGGCTTAGTTCAAAATTGAGCGAATCAACTGCTACAGCAGGTTGTGAAGGCGCTGGTTGCTCAGCAACAGGAGTAGGATCAAGTATAAGATCGGCTGCATTTGCAAAAGAACCGCATGAAAGAAAACCAACGGCTACTAAAGCTGCTTTTAAAAACCTGTTCAATTCACCCACCTGTCTGGCATAAATTCATATATTATTATCGTGCAATAAACACTTGTTGTGCAACCCTTAACACAGTTTTCAAGTAAATTTCGCACTGTTTATGGTTAACGCCCACTTTTTCCCACAGGCGTGTCATTTTTGCAATAACTATAAGGACAGCCTCAACTGTTACTTGCACAAGCCTCAGCTAATCAACAAATAAAACTCTCAGTTAAGATACCACAATGTCAGCCATAAAAGCTTACCCAAAACTGATTAGTCTGCGCCGAAGCAGGCATGTGGAATTGCTTGCTTCATATGCAATTAGTTTCTGGCAACGTGTTTAAAGTTTATATATTTTATATGCTATAAACAGTATGATGGTTGGAGAATAATATGTCAGACGCTGTTGCAGAACTTAAAGAAAACGTCTCGGTTCCCTTTGAGCAGGCGCACGCAATGCCGCCTTCTGTTTATACTTCACAAGATTTCCTTGAACGCGAACTTAAAGACATTTTTTCCAGGGACTGGTTCTGCGTAGGCCGCGCCACTTCTTTGGCAAATAAAGGCGACTATGTAACGCTTAATCTGGCAGGGCAGCCGATTATCGTTCTTCGGGACAAAGAGGGTCAGTTAAAGGCAATGTCTAATGTTTGCCTGCACCGCATGTCCACCCTGCTTGAAGGTTCTGGCAATACCCGTAGCATTGTGTGTCCTTACCATTCATGGACCTATAACCTTGATGGCACTTTGCGCGGTGCACCTGCCATGACGCTCAATACCGGTTTTTGCAAAAAAGACTACAAACTGCCCCAGATACGATGTGAGGAATGGCTGGGCTGGGTTTTCGTAACACTGAATGCTGAACCAAAACCAGTCTCACAAGAGCTCTCAAAGGTTGAAGAACTTGTAGGTGATTATGACATGGGCTCATATACGCAAACTTTCTTTGAAACTCATATTTGGGATACCAACTGGAAAGTGCTTGCCGAAAATTTCATGGAAAGTTATCACTTGCCAGTATGCCACGCAGGCACAATTGGTGGTCTTTCAAAACTGGAGGAAATGATCTGCCCTCCGGGAGAAGATGCATTCAATTATCATACGATTCTCAAAGATGATTCCCTGAAAATTGCCCTTGCTCACCCCAATAATAAACGCCTTGAAGGTGATCGTCGACGGATGACATACCTGCTTGCGATTTATCCCAGCCTGCTGATTACATTAACGCCCGGATATTTCTGGTACCTAACCCTGCACCCGCACGGTGTGGGGCAGGTTGAAATCGGCTTTGGCGGTGGCATGTCGCAAGAGTATGTAAATGATCCGGATGCACAAGCAAACTTCACAAAACTTAAAACGCTTCTTGATGAAGTAAATGTGGAAGACAAGGGCTGTACAGAGAAGGTTTATCGCGGGCTATGCTCACAAGTCGCTAAACCGGGACATCTGTCTCATTTAGAACGCCCCAATTATGATTTTGCAAGTTACATTAATAATAGAATGCAAGGGGCAGGATAAACTCCGGATGCATTAAACAGATACAAGCACAGGATAAAACTTTGGCTCATACGCGCATCCGAAAATTCAATACCAGGGATACCTATCCGGAACAGGCTCTCGATAATGATTTATGTCAGGCCGTTGTAACCCATGGCGGCAAGACAGTTTGGTTGCGTGGCCAATGCCCCCAAAATCTGGATGACGCGCAGAACATTGATAGCCACGATCCGGTAGAGCAAACCCACAAGGTCATGCAAAACATCAAGCAACTCATCGAGGAAGCTGGCGGTGAGATGGAACATCTGGTGAAAATTGTGGTTTATATTACAGATGTCAGGCATAGAGAAGCCATCTACCGCACCATGGGCGAATATCTAAAAGGGGTGCATCCCGTTTCAACAGGCCTTGTGGTGCAGGCTTTGGCGCGACCAGAGTGGCTGGTAGAAATTGACGGTACGGCCGTTATTCCGCTATGACGTTTTCGCTCGTTGCCCGCTGTGCTGAAACAGGCATGTTTGGTGTTGCCATCTCATCATCATCCCCAGCGGTCGCCGCGCGATGTTCTTATACACGGTCCGGCATTGGAGCCGTTGCCAGCCAAAATATTACTGACCCCACACTAGGCCCCATGACACTGGATCTCATGCAATCTGACAAGTCAGCAGAAGAAGCGATTGCTGAAATAAAAAAAGAAGGCAAATACATCAATTACCGCCAGGTGCTGGCAATCGACAAAAAAGGTGAAACAGCTATCCATTCAGGCTCAAATTCACTTGGCATATGGACAGATGCCAAGGGTAAAGATGTAATTTCTGCAGGAAATCTTTTAGCCAATGAAAACGTACCTCAGGCAATTGTTGATGGATTTGAAACAACAACAGGACATTTGGGAGACCGCTTGATTGCTGCCCTGCACTCAGGCCTCTTGGCTGGCGGTGAAGCAGGTTCGGTTCATTCAGCAGGCATGCAGGTTTGCGACAAAACCTCCTGGCCAATCGTTGATCTTCGTTGTGACTGGAGCGAAGACTGCCCGATCATGTCAGTTACAAAGGCCTGGGAAGTCTACAAACCACAAGTAGAGGCTTATGTGCAACGCGCGCTCGATCCTAGAGAGGCGCCTTCTTATGGAGTGCCGGGTGATGAATGAACAGGTAAATCATTCAACTTTAATGACACCACGTGTCGAAGCAATGAGGCAGGAACTTGCCCTGATTGCATCAGCGCCACAAGACGCAACCAGAGGCCTTCCAGGTTACTTCTATACTGACCAGCCATACTTTGAATATGAATGCGCAACTGTTTTGAAATCTGGCTGGCATTGTGTCGGACGCGTTGATGAACTTGCCGGCATTGGGGATTACATTACACTCAGTTTACTTGGCGAACCCTTGATTATTGTTCACGATCAATCCGGTATTAAAGCCCTATCCAACGTTTGCCGCCACCGTGGAATGCGGTTGGCTGAAGGTTCTGGAAACACCAGGCGTTTTACCTGCCCATATCACGCGTGGATGTACAGCACTGATGGCACTTTGTTGCGTGCAGCCCGCATGAACAACAAGGGCTTTGATCCAAAAACCTGCAAACTTGGTGAGTTCGCATGTCAGACACGTTATGGGTTCATATATGTTTGTTTAAATGACACACCCCATGACCTCGACAAAGAACTAACAGGACTTGAAAAGCTGATTGGTGCTTATGAGCCGGAAAATTATCGTATCGTGCATTCAGCAAGTGAAATCTGGAAAACCAATTGGAAGTGTCTGGTTGAGAATTTTATGGAAGGGTACCATCTTTCAGTTGTCCACCCTGAAACACTTCATGGCTATACACCTACAGGATTGAGCGAGAAAGCAGCGTCTGGCGATGGGTTCACCAGCTATTACGCGAATTACCCCAAGGATATTCCTTATCGCGGGAAAGGCGCACCGGGCCTAACCGACAAAGCAAGACATCGCTCAACATTATTTTCCATATTTCCGTGTCAGGTCACAAGCATTGCATCATCGCTTTTGGTAACACTGATGATACGTCCCCTGACAGCAGAGACAATTGAAGTACGCTGGACCATGTCTGCCTACGGCAATGAACTGGATGAAGATACAATCAATCAGCGCATTGCTTTATGGGAAGATGTGAACCGCGAAGATCGTGAAAAGCTTGAAATCATGCAATCTTCATTTCGCTCAATTCATGCAATAGGTGGGCCACTGGCCGGTCCTGATTACGAAGGAACCGTTCATGATTTTCTGCTCTGGCTCGCCAAACAAGATAGCCATTCAAATTAAACTTTTCTTTGCTTGATTTGTGAATATAGACAGGTGATAAATTTGCATGCCCTTACGCTTTACATTCAGACAATTGGAATACCTCGTTGCGGTAGGAGAGGCAGGAACCATCGCGCTTGCCTCTGAACGTGTAAACGTTTCCTCTCCTTCAATATCTGCAGCAATCAGCCAGTTGGAAGCTGAATTTGGCATTCAGATATTTGTACGCCATCACGCCCAGGGCCTGTCCCTGACGCCCGGCGGAAGACGCATCTTTAACGAGGCAAAACGCATTTTGGATGATGCGGCAGCGTTAAATAATCTGGCAGGTGATATTTCCAACAAGCCACGCGGGCCGATCTCCATTGGTACACTGACAACCGTTGCTCCCTTGGTCAGTGCAGCAATACGCAGGTCATTTGAGACCAGATATCCGGACGCAAATATTACCTTGCATGAAGCAAATCAGGCAGATCTCTTTAACATGTTGGGGCGTGCAGAAATTGATATTGCAATTACCTATGACATGGAAATTCCAAAAGATATTGCCTTTGACAAGATTATTTCCCTGCCGCCTTATGTCATGTTACCTGCAAATCATTCATTGGCAAAAAAGGGTTCCATCTGTCTAAAAGAGTTGGAGCAAGAACCCATGGTCTTGCTTGATTTACCCATAAGCCGTGAATATTTCCTATCTGTTTTTCATTCCTGCAAGGTTCGTCCTAATGTCACAGAGCGCACATCTGATTTATCAGTCGTTCGCAGTCTTGTTGCCAATCAATACGGATTTAGTCTCGTAAACATGCGAACCATATCAGAGTTTGCGCCAGATGGAGAGAAGCTTGTATTTCTGCCACTAACCGACAGCATCCGCCCACTCGTTCTTGGCCTTGTCACAAAACAGGTAGATCATCGTTCCCGTATTGTTGAGGCCTTCTTTGAACACGTAAAACAGCATGTAGAAAAAAATGGACTGCCCGGTGTAATCCTGCCTGACTAGATGCCAGCCACAAGCCTGTTCAGCAGGGCGTCAAGCATTGCATCGCATTTGGCCAGTTGGTCCACACTCACAAATTCATCAGGCTTGTGCCCCTGCTCCATTGAGCCAGGCCCACATACAACGGTCGGAATACCCAGTTGAGATGAAAACAAACCACCTTCCGTTCCAAAGGCCACCTTAATGGTGGCATTTGATCCTGTAAGCGATTTAACGAAACCGACCACGTCAGAATCTTTGGCCGTACTCAAGGGCGGATAGGTATTTGTAATCGCAATATCTATGGATGCTTCAGGGAATTGTTCTCGAAGAGGTGCAAGCAATTTCTCCGCATGCTCCTTAATTTTACCAAGCAGAAGTTCAGGATTGTCTTCAAACATGTTTCTGATTTCAAAACGAAAACCGGCATGATTGGGTACGATATTAGCGGCTATACCACCCTCAATTTTAGCAACATGAAGTGTTGTGTAAGGAATATCATAGTCATTATCGTGCGTTGAAGTGGCAACAATTTCTTCCTGCAACTCCCGAATAAATGAAATCATGTCACAAACAAGATGAATGGCATTCAAGGCATTAGGTGCAAGTGCAGTATGCGCTTCTCGCCCAGTGCAAGTTACATGACAAGCAGTTTTACCCTTATGCCCCGTTGCGACAGACATCAGCGTTGGCTCACCCACGATACAAAACCGTGGGCGAAAAGGCGCATTAGCCAGCATGTCAATCATGGAACGAACGCCAATACAGCCAATTTCCTCATCATAGGAAAGTGCAAGATGCAAGGGCGTTGTCAGGTTCATTTCACCAGCTCTAAGCGCTGCTGACAATGCACTTGCAACAAAGCCCTTCATGTCCGTCGTACCACGCCCAAACAATTTACCATCCGCTTCACTCATCTCAAAGGGTGGAACAGTCCATTCCTGACCTTCAACAGGCACAACATCAGTATGCCCTGACAACAAAACGCCGGGGATATCCAAGGGGCCAACCGTTGCATAAAGATTGGCTTTATTCTCAACCTTGTCCTCGATGATTGTAACGTCTGCACCCGCATCTTTTAAAAGGGTCGCACAATAATCAATCAACGCCCGGTTCGGGTTTGCACTAACCGTTGGAAATGCAATCAAATCTCTCAGCAGGTCTTGAGTCTTCATAAGGGTTCAATCCTTGGGCCAGGCCTTGGGGGTAGCAATATGGTTTGCCAGGAATTTGGCATCTTCCCAAACACCCCATATAAAAGACGATCCTCGCATGGATAACCACGGCAATCCAAGAAAATAAATTCCCGGAACATTTGATACCCCACGCTCATGTTGCGGTTTACCGTTCTCATCAAATGTATCAACCTTCAGCCAGCTAAAATCCTGCACAAAACCGGTTGCCCAGATAATTGTTTTAATCCCAGCCTTGCCCAAATCCAGCTCAAGAATGGGATTAGTAACGCATTCAGGGTCAGGGCCAATAACTTTGGCTTCCTCTTCAAGAGGCATATCAAGTTTGTTTTTTTCTATATATACATCGCCTTCTTCAAGAACAGATAGATAATTTGCGTCTCCTTCTGCAATGTTTCCAGCCAGGTCCGGTGCAAAGGAAAGCAAACCATCTTTACAGTCTTGCGTCATTCCTACAAGCGTCATTCCTCGTGATGCAAACTCCCGAAAATCAACCGTACTTCCTCCATGCGCACCACTAACGGCAATGGTTACATGCTCTCGTCCTGCAGGAGGCGTTTTCATTTGCCATTTGCCAAGCACACCAAGCCACCAGACAAAGTCCTTGCCACGATAACTTCTTGGTGGGCGATCATGCGGACCAACGGAAAGATAAACCTCTCGTCCGGCGCGCAGCAGTTCATCCGCAATCTGGGAACCGGACGAACCTGCTCCCACAACCAAAACAGCACCTTCGGTTATTTGCTTCGGGTTACGATAGCCTGTGGAGTGAATTTGCGTTACGTTGGCTTCTTCAGGGATGATGGATGGGATAACCGGAGTTTGAAAAGGCCCCGTTGCAGCAACTACATTTCTGGCTACAACCAAACCTTGTGATGTTTCAACTTCAAAACCAGAACCATCCGGTTTTTGGTGAACGGAATTAACGCTAACGCCACACCGGACAGGCGCATTGATCTGTTCTGCAAATTCCTCAAAATAAGAAACAACACCATTTTTAGTGGGAAACCCGTCAGGACTTGTATCCGCAAATTCTTTCGTTGGAAAACGATCATGCCACGCAGGACCATTGGCAACCAAAGAATCCCACCTTGCTGTGCGCCAGCGTTCAGCAATCCGGTCACGCTCCAAAATCAGGTGTTCAACATCAAGCTTGCCCAGATGCTCACTCATGGCAAGACCAGCCTGACCACCACCCACCACAAGGGTATTCACATGTTCAATTGCCATTCCTGCTTAATTCCCAAATACTTGCTTTGGCAATCTTATATCAAACTAGGGCGGGCACAGCTAACTCAATCATGGATAAATTCATTAAGCACTAGTTGGGTTGAGACTAATTACTTTTTACCCAAGGCAGAAGACAATAATAAAAAACCCGCCGAGCAGAGCCGGGCGGGTTCTCAAAATTCATACTGTGAGCCGTTATTTTAAACTGGCACAGAATTTCTGAATGCGTTCACAGGCAGTCGTTAGTGCTTGTGTCGAAGTTGCGTAAGAAATACGGAAGTTTGGACCAAGGCCAAAAGCCGAACCATGCACCACAGCAACACCTTCAGCCTCAAGCAATTCCGTTACAAAATCTTCATCAGTTTCAAGTACTTTGCCAGATGGAGTTGTCTTGCCAAGCAAAGCCTTGCAAGAAGGATAAACATAAAACGCACCTTCTGGCTTGGGGCAATCAATGCCCGTTGCCTGATTTAGCATGGAAACCACAAGATCACGGCGTGATTCAAATTCCTTGCGCCGTTCAGGAATGAAATCTTGGGTGCCATTAAGTGCTTCAACCGCTGCCCATTGCGCAATGGAACACGCGCCCGAAGTTGATTGTCCTTGCACAAGGTTCATTGCCTTGATCAACTCGGGAGGTCCGGCGCAATAACCAAGACGCCAACCTGTCATGGCATAAGCTTTTGAAACACCGTTCATGGTGAGCGTGCGGTCATAAAGACCAGGTTCAACCTGTGCAGGTGTTACAAATTCAAAATCACCATAGCAAAGGTGCTCATACATATCATCTGTCAAAACCCAAACATGCGGATGCTTTAACAAGACATCCGTCAGTTCTTTAAGTTCTGCATGACTGTAGGCCGCACCAGACGGGTTGCACGGTGAGTTAAACAGGAACCATTTTGTCTTTGGTGTAATGGCTGCTTCAAGTTGCGCGCCTGTAATCTTGAAATTATTCTCGATTGTCGCTTCAACAAAAACCGGCTCGCCATCATTTACCAAAACCATGTCGGGATAACTTACCCAAAAAGGTGCAGGAATAATAACTTCATCGCCCGGATCAAGCGTTGCAGCAAACGCATTATACAAAATCTGCTTGCCACCTGTTGCAGCAATCACCTGGTCAGGATCATAATCAAGACCATTTTCACGCTTGAACTTTGCAGCAATCGCCTCACGCAATGGCAGGACACCAGGAACGTCCGTGTACTTCGTCTCGCCACGATTTATTGCATCAATCGCTGCCTGTTTAATGTTGTCCGGCGTATCAAAATCAGGTTCCCCTGCTCCCAGACCGATAACATCACGACCTGCACCCTTCAACTCACGAGCCTTTTGCGAAACTGCAATCGTTGCAGATGGTTTCACACGAGAAAGACCTTTGGCGACAATGCCCATAACTGAACTCCGATATAAAATTGAAAACCTGGCCTTGATTTTGGGACAAGGCCAACACCCAGACCTTTTATTCCCTGGAGGGCTTCAAATCAAGTGCCGGCCGCTTAATTGGCACAGGAATTGGAGCCTGGTAAATATCACCATTGGTATGTTTAATACCATACGGGTTTAAACCTGTGCCACCCCCCAAATTAATACGCACGTCGGCTCTCAGGTTTTTTACTGGTGCAAAATATATCTTCGACAATTCCTTAAAGGATACAGGCTTGTTCTCAACTACCTGCTTTGAGCCCTCCTCTTTCTCAACAACTTTTTTGCTCTTGACCGCAACAGAAATTATACCTTTGGCAACTGATGGTCTTTTTGTAGGCGCAGGCGGTACAACCCAATCAAGGCTTGCTACCGGAAACCCGCCTTCGGGAATAATAATCTGTGTATCTATACCATCAAAATCCTGCGGGCTTGGTGCATCAGGTGGGCGTAGTTTTGGGCGTCCTGCTGCTGCATACTTGCGGGGGCAAATATCCCTTGTAATGTCATATGGCTGTTTGGAATTGAAAGACTGGTCTTTGAAATCTGTAAAACTCACCAAGTTTTTCGACTTATTCTCAAAGCCTTGCTGGAGTAGACCTGCCGTTTTAACATTTCTACGAAAACCGGACTTCTCTCCCATGACTATTGCAACCAGACTACGATTGCCACGCTTTGTTCTAACAGCAACATTAAAGCCAGATGCACATACATACCCTGTTTTCATGCCATTGGTTCCATCAAACAATCTTAATAAGCCATTGTGGTTTCGAAGGCGCCTGTTGCCAAACCGAATAGCCGGAATATCAAAAAAACCGGCGTATTGCGGAAACTCTTTTGTCAATTGCAAGGTTAGCAGAGCCATGTCTCGGGCGCTTGTGTACTGGTTTGGATCATGTAATCCGTGCGGGTTTGTAAACCGGCTATCAAACATGCCCAGCCTGCGTGCGTGAGAATTCATCAAGGACACAAATTGCTCTTCACTACCGGAAGTTGCCTCAGCAAGTGCCACAGAAATATCATTGGCAGATTTCACCATAATTATTTTTAATGCGGTTTTGATGTTTAAAATTGTGCCAACAGGAAAGCCCATTTTTGTTGGGGGCTGGCTAATCGCTGCTTCACTGATCCTTACAGGAGAATCCATGGTTATACTTTGAAGCTGAAGTGTTCGAAAAACCGTATATGCTGTCATCATTTTTGTAAGAGAAGCAGGTGCCCATCTTGCAAACGCCAATTCATGAGAAAGCACTTCACCCGATTTTATATCTACAACAATATGTGGACGCTTGGGCGGTCCAGGCAAATCATCTGCAAAGGCAAAAGTTACAGCAGGCAAGAATACTGCAACAAAACATAAAATTAATTTGAATTTAAAAATATATGCCAACTGAAACCCGCAATAATCCAATGCCCATGCTCAAGTTCATTTTATATCATAATGAAGCAAGGTAAAAGTAAAATAGAATACTCACAAAGCCTTATTATCCATCATTTTTTAGTTTACTTAAAGGCAGCAAAAGCCTCAATTCAGCCACAAGATAACCTCGTTTTATCCTTTTTACTTCCAAAACTCTGCCTTAAATTTCCAGATACTGAACCTACCAAATCAATGCTGGCCGAATTACATTGGGCTTAGAACGCGGCAGCATAAAGGATTGGAGGGGTAAGTTGCGGCAACAACACCATAATCGAAATATCTGGATGACATATTCAGTACATAACATTGCCTTGAAAAAGCGATGGGGAAATTTGTTTGCCATATCTGCTGTTATTGTGATCGCCTTTCTCTCAACAGGCTTCGCAATCTGGCAAACAACCATGAGTACAAGTCAGTCCGTGATCTGACTTACAAAAATAGCCCGGGTTTACTCAGGCTAAGGGCGATAGGGGCAAGGCTATCTGAGGCAAATGCTCCTATCGCTCGCCCCCCATAAAAATCAGCTTTTTGACATTGCATCAGTAATTGCCTGCTTTGCAGCATCAGGCTCTGCCAGGTCCGCAATAACAATTTTATTTTCAGCTGCAACATGCAAAACAATTGTACCGCCACCAAAAAGCCTCCCGGAAAGACCACGCTTGACAACAATTTTTTTGATCATTGAGATCGGAATCTCAATTGGCAAGTCTTTTGGCCAACCAGGATGACAAAAAAGACAATCATCATTTACCTGTAAACGAATGGTTTGATATCTAAGAAAAGCATGGGCTGCCAGGAGAGGAACAAACACAGACATCACAACGATAAAGAGCCTTGCCAAATTACTGGCGCTCATGTCAGCCAGCGCAAGCAGCAACCAGGAGAGCGAATAAGCAACCAAAATAATAATGGTTGGCGCAAAAATATGCCAATGCGCTGAAAACAAGGGAACTCCTTGATTTTGAGCTTCATTTTTTTCCAGTATCAAGCCACTATCGGCTTCAAACACTAAATTGGCATTTGTGTCATTCATCACGCGCCCTATATCATTTTGACAATGATTCCCCGAGTTTAAGCCAAGGAGACCATCATGCGCAAGTTTTCATGCTTCATTACATTCATCATGTTAATGAAATATATGTCCTCAGCAAGTCTTGCTGAAACGAGGATTCAAAACTTCAAGACTGAAAAAACAACGATTAAAGTAGAAAGCATTGCAAGCGGACTGGTACATCCATGGGGCATGACCATGCTTCCAAGCGGGAATATTTTAGTCACGGAACGTGGCGGAACCTTGAAATTGGTAAACCCGAAAACAAGCGAAATCAAAAAAGTGGATGGCGTACCAAAAGTCTGGGCCAATGGACAGGGTGGATTGCTGGACATTGCAGCAAGCCCGGATTTTGATGCAGACAACACCATATTTTTCACATTCTCGGACCCTGCCTTTTTGGGTGGTGCAGGAACAGCAATTGCATCAGCTACATTCGAAGAAAACCCCCGCCTGCATTTAAGCAAAGTCAAAACCTTGTTTTCAATGGATAAAACAACCAGCAACACAAGACACTTTGGTTCACGCATTGTCTTTGGACCAAGTGGAAACATCTTTATCACAACAGGAGATCGTGGTGGCAGACCTCGTGCCCAAGACCCGTTTGATTCAGCAGGCAAAGTGCTGCGCATTGGCAAGGACGGGAGCATACCAACCGACAATCCTTTCGCGGATGGAAAATCAGCACTTCCACAAATCTGGTCTCTGGGTCACAGAAACCCCCAAGGCGCAACGCTAAACAAGGAAACAGGCGAGCTTTGGACACTCTCTCATGGCGCAAGAGGTGGCGATGAAATAAACATCCCCCAAGCTGGCAAAAACTACGGCTGGCCAATTATCTCATATGGCAGACATTATTCTGGCGGAAAAATCGGCAAAGGCACCTCTGCACCAGGGCTTGAACAACCCGTCTATTACTGGGATCCATCCATCGCACCATCAGGTCTTGACTTTTATTCAGGTGATCTGATCCCTGAATGGAAAGGCAACCTCTTTGCAGGTGCCCTGAAAGACCAACTATTATCAAGACTGGAAATCAGGGATGGCAAAGTGATTCATGAAGAACAAATACTGGAAGGCGAATATGGAAGAATTCGTGATGTTCGCAGCTTTCCTGACGGAGCCCTCTGGCTATTAACAGACGATAGCGAGGGTAAGCTGTTGCGAGTAACGAGTGAATAGAAGCGTAGCTCTAAATGAAACTATACATTGACAGTAACAAAAACTGTTGTTTTTGCTTTTGGTCTTTACCGTAACAATTCATTCTTTCCCCAATTAAATTTCTTTCTCCAACAAATTACCCCTTATTTGCAGGGAGGCAGAAAACAGAATTGGGGGGCATACTTAAAATCCCCCCTAGCCAAAATGACCAAACCTCTTTATTGGCATAACGAATGAACTAAATATCCTTGAAAGACCACAATGGTAAAATCCACCTTTGCAGCATTTGCTGAACGCTTGTCTATTGGCGAGAGCCGTCGTGCGGCGGTTGAAACCTTTACGCCAAACCGTATCAAGATAGAAATTCTGTCTGGCCTGACTGTAGCGCTTGCACTTGTGCCAGAGGCAGTAGCTTTTGCATTTGTTGCAGGGGTAGAGCCATTGGTCGGGCTTTATGCAGCGTTTATTGTTGGATTAATTACAGCCATATTCGGCGGTCGCCCGGGCATGATTTCCGGTGCAACAGGTGCGCTTGCAGTGGTCATGGTCTCACTTGTGGCACTGCACGGCGTTGAATATCTTTTTGCAACCGTTGTTTTAATGGGCATCATGCAAATTCTGGCAGGCATCTTCAAGCTGGGGAAGTTTATCAGACTTGTTCCTCATCCCGTGATGCTTGGTTTTGTAAATGGCCTTGCAATCGTGATTTTTCTGGCTCAACTTTCACAATTTAAAACAGCAGGACCAGACGGGACACAGGTCTGGATGGACGGTATCCCGCTTGTTCTCACCCTTGCACTTGTTTGTTTGACGATGAGTATTATTTGGGTTTTTCCTAAAATAACCAACATAGTACCTGCCCCTCTTGCAGGTATCGGCATTGTTGCAGGCATGGTGATTGTCTTTGGCATTAATGTGCCTGTTGTCGGTGATCTGGCTTCCATTGAGGGCGGCCTGCCAACCTGGCACATTCCGATGGTTCCATTAACGTTTGAAACACTAAAAATCATTTTCCCTTACGCATTAATCTTGGCAGCCATTGGTCTGATTGAAAGCCTGTTGACACTTAATCTAGTGGGTGAAATCACTGGCAGGCGTGGCGGTGCTTCGCAGGAATGTATTGCACAAGGTGTTTCAAATACCGTGACAGGTTTCTTCGGTGGCATGGGGGGCTGTGCAATGATTGGCCAGTCGATGATTAACGTAAAATCGGGTGGCCGCACACGCCTCTCTGGCATTTCAGCAGCGCTCTTCCTGCTGGTCTTTATCATGTTTGCCTCAAGCCTTATTGAACAAATCCCCTTGGCAGCCCTTGTCGGCGTCATGTTCATGGTTGTGATCGGCACTTTCGCCTGGCAGTCCCTCACCATCCTGCGCCGCATCCCATTAACAGATGCACTGGTCATGATATTGGTAACCGTTGTAACCGTGATGAGCGATCTTGCAGTTGCAGTGGTTGTTGGCGTCATTGTTTCTGCCCTCGCCTATAGCTGGAACGCATCAAAACGCATCCACGCAGTTGCAAAAACAACAGATGAAGGCACCAAGGTTTATGAAATCGAAGGCCCACTCTTTTTTGGTTCAACCGATGGCTTTTCTGAACTCTTTGACATCAAGGGCGACCCAAAACTCGTCATCATTGACTTCATGCAAAGCCGTGTCGTTGACCAGTCAGCGCTTCAGGCAATTGAAGATCTGGCAACCAAATATGAAGCTGAAGGCAAGGAAATCCAGTTGCGTCACCTGAGCCATGATTGCCATAACCTGCTCAATCGCGCAGGCCAGTTGATCGTAGATTCAGATGATGATCCGGATTACGAACTGGTCGTGGATTATTCTGTTCGTACAGGTTCTTTTGGGGGTAGTCACTGATATATTGAGGCTCAAACAAATTCAAAAGCTGGAGACAATGTAGTGTGCTCAACAATCAGCGTAGGCGAAGCAACGCTTAAATTATTAAGCCAGTATGGCGTTGATACAATCTTTGGCATTCCGGGTGTTCATACGCTGGATTTTTGTCGTGGGCTTGGCGATGATTCCAAAATCAGACACATCCATGCCAGGAACGAAATGGGTGCGGGCTTCATGGCAGATGGTTACGCCAGAGCAAGCGGCAAACCAGGTGTATGTCTCACGATCTCTGGTCCGGGCGTTACCAATGCCACGACACCACTTGGGCAAGCTTATGCAGATTCTATCCCGCTTCTTTTAATCTCGGCAGAAGCCCGATCAGATACGCTGGGAAAAGGCCACGGAACTTTACACGAAGTCACTGATCTTAACGCCGTAACACGACCTTTATGTGCATTAAGTGAGTGTGCTCGAAAGCCAGATGATATTCCTGAACTGCTTGCCCAAGCATTCTCTGTCTTCGCATCCCAAAGACCAAGGCCTGTTCACATATCAATCCCGATTGATATCCTTGCCACCCATATTGAATATGACTGGAAAACTGTCACACCACCCCCTCGCCCACAAGCTGATCCGCAATTACTTGCACAAGCCGCTTCTCTGATCAGCAAGGCAGAAAATCCGTTTATCCTTGTTGGTGGAGGCGCTTATGGCGCAGACATTAAAACACTGGCAGAACATACTGGCGCCATCGTAATCTCGTCAAACGCTGGCAAAGGCATCATGCTTGAAAGCCATCCGCTTAGCCTTGGCGGCTCCATATGCAGACCAGAGTCACAAACCCTCCTAAAAGACGCAGACCTGATACTTGCAGTTGGAACCGAACTTTCAGAAACTGATAACTATATTGGCAAGCTTGAGTTTAATTGCCCACTCATCCGCATTGATATCGACCCTGCAAAAATAAACGACCTTCACCAGGCTTCACTACCCGTTTTAGGTGATGCAGCACCTGCTGTAGAGACGCTCAATACGCTGCTTGAAGGAACAAAACCTGATACTTCAAAAAAGCAAACCGCCATTGCCAAAATCAAGAGCGATATCAATAATGCCTTGAATACATCAGAGGAAAAACACTTCAGGATACTGGGCAAGCTGCGCGATGCTCTTCCCTCAAACACAATCTTTATGGGTGACGCAACGCAGATGAGTTATACTGCATCCTTCGGTCTGCCAGTCGATAAACCAAGGTGCTGGCATTATGCAGCAGGATATTGTGCATTAGGCTTTGCCTTTCCAAATGCAATCGGAGCAAAACTTGCCCACCCTGATACACCTGTCATTGCAATAGCAGGTGATGGCGGCACAATGTTCACTGTCCAGGAATTTGTAACAGCCGCAGAATTGAAACTGCCCCTTCCCTTAATTCTTTGGCACAATGATGGTTACAAACAAATCCGCGACGACATGCGAGAGGCAAACGTCCCACGCATAGCAGTAGACGGTCTGTCCCCGGACTATATGGCCCTCACCAAAGCCATGCACTGCAACGCTGTTCAGCCAGGATCCATGGATGAGTTGGGCGAAGCAGTAACTGCAGCACTAAGTGCAGATCGACCAACCATTATCCTTGTACGCGAAGACAGTGACTGGTTAGATTAAATTCGTAACGTATTTATGCTTGGCAAGGACAAGACAGTTTGTTACCGCTTGAAGTATAATTTCTCTGGGTAATTTTCATGTCACGTACAACTGCTAACCTATTACTGCTACTTGCAGGTGCTATTTGGGGCATGGGCTTTGTTGCCCAACAAACTGCAATGGATGATATTGGCCCCATGCTCTTTATAGCAATGCGGTTTTTACTGGCTGGCATTGCTGTTACACCCTTTGCCTATGCAGAAATGAAGCGGAAAAAAATAACATCCATGTCAGGTGAAATCATGCGCTTTAAAGGTTCGTTCTTTTTGGTCGGGCTTGCTTTCTTCCTGGGCATGTCTTTCCAACAAGTAGGCCTCATAGAAACAAGTGTCACGAACGCAGGGTTTTTGACCGCGCTTTATGTGATCATGGTTCCCATTATCATGGTAACTGTCTTGCGTGTTGCCCAACAGATGATCATTTGGCCAGCCTCCATCCTTGCTCTTGCCGGTATTTATCTTCTAAGTGGCGGTAATCTGGCCAGCCTTAATGGTGGCGATATATTGATCATCATCTGCGCACTTTTCTGGGCTGCACATGTTATTTTAACAGGCCGTATCGGACAAAAAACAGACCTTCCTGTCACCATGGCAACGCTTCAGTTTTTTGTAACCTCAGCTCTTGCCTTCATCAGCTTTGGTGCAGCCAGCATTTTTGGACTTGGCGAAAGCCTGCCTTCATCAGCGCAGCTTATTGGCGCGTTACCTGAAGTTTTGTACGCAGGGTTATTTGCAGGCGGACTTGGTTTTACATTGCAAGCAGTGGGTCAAAGATACACATCAGAGAGCGCTGCTGCAGTTTTGATCTCAACAGAAAGCCTGTTTGCTGCAATGTTTGGCGCTATCTTCCTTGGCGAACGCCTGCAACAATTGGGATATATTGGTTGCGGTTTGATATTCGCTGCAATCCTGATGGTGGAACTTATGCCCAAAAAGGCAGAAGCAAAGCCTGCTGAATAAAAAACACCCACTAGAAAATGGGTGCTAATTTGAAATCAGTTAACTGCTCGACTTACCTGCCACCCCAGCGCTGGCGATAACTGTAATGGCCGTTATGTCTGTGGTGATGACGATATCCATGGTGACGGTGTCCATGTCTATAACCATACCTGTTATAGCGATGCCCTGGGTGGTAATAGCTACGTCCGTAATAACTGCGGCGATGGCTGCGATGGTACTTTTTGCGCTTATGATGTTTATAAAGAATTGCACCACCAATAATCGCACCAGCAATTATGGCGCCTCGTTTGAAATTTTTATGCCCAGCTTGTGCACTTGATAAATTAGCGCTCATTGCTACAGGCAAGGCTATAGCTACTGCCATAATAGATCTTAGAAAGCTTTTTGTATAAGTCATCTTGTTTCCTTTCGCTTCGCCTGCCCAGCCCGAAAGTCAATTATAATATTAACATTTGATGAAAATTTTATCCAGCACAAGCTGAACGTGCCATGAACAAAAAACCAAACACAAGAACCCCTGAAAAACGCGGGCCTATTTTTGAAAAAATTTGGTCTCTTTAAAAATCTTTTCCAAATCTGCAGTACGTTGTTTTGCTAGGCTACCCAATTCATGTTGAACTTGAGCAATAATAACTTCATTCAACAACATCAAGCTAACCATGGAATCGCGTCCGGTTGGCATGGCAGTCCTGCAATTCAAACAATGCTTGCTAAATTTATTGATCGGAGATTTCCACTGATCTGTAATCAAAATAATTTCTGCACCAAGCTCCGAAGCACATTTTGCCATCGAGAGCAGGCTGGCTTCATAGCGGCGAATATCATAGATCAGGAAGATATCATCCTTCTTGATATTGATCATATTGTAATGCCAACTGTTTTCCAGGTTATTGATAAAATGAATGTTGGGTCTGATAACCTGCATGAACTGATAAAAAAAACCTGCCAGTGATTTTGTAATCCTGCCTCCTACAATAAATAAAGATCTTTTAGGATCAGCTAGCGCATCACACATTCCTTCAAAATCAGCAACATCAACATCATCAAGGGATTGCTTTACATTACCGACAACGGATTCTGTGATGCGATTGAGAACATGTGCCTCAGGAATCTTTGGAGACCATGGATTGACCTGACGTACGTCATTGGACAAGACAAAATCAAGCTCTTGTCTCAAACTCTCCTGGAATTGCGAAAAGCCATCAAAACCAAGCTTATTGACCAAACGCGTTATGGTTGGTGTCGAGACACCAGCTTTATTTGCAAGATTTGTAATCGCGCCCAAGCCAGAAATTGGATAATTTTCTAATATAATATCTGCAATTTTGCGTTCAGATTTCGTCAGGTTCTCTGAAAGTTGGCTAAGCTTCTTGGGAATCGTTTCAATAACCATACCTACATAAATACCCCTTACGGATTTATATGTCACTTGAAATTAAATGTAAAAATATTTAAGCTTTGCTTATGTCTGTAAATTATTATACAAAAAAACTAATGCCGATTAAAAATTTATTTAGAATATAAACACTGGGGGCAGGATTGTAGGTTTATAGTTTGGGGCACTCTTCGACTTCCGCATTATTGAAGTTTAAGAGAAAACAAAAACTTACAATTTTCCCGGTTAGAGCGGGAATTTGATTTAAGTCAAATTCCCGCTCGATTATTAAACAGGCTCATCCCAACCGAGCACATCAGGCTTCATCTCCAAATGGAGTGGCCCGCGAGGGTCCCAGGGATGAGCTTCGGCAACCGCTTCATCAAGCTCGACACCAAGTCCCGGCTCTTTGGATGGAATGACATAGCCTTCTTCCCACTGAATGGGCTTCTTCAATAATTCACCATGAAATCCATCCCATTTCTTGATGGATTCAAGAACCAGAAAATTTGGGCTACAGGCTGAAAGCTGAGCGTTCGCAGCACCTACAATTGGTCCACAATAACAGTGCGGCGCAATATGTGCATGATAGGTTTCTGCCATGGATGCAATCTTCTTGCCATCCAGCAAACCACCTGAACGTCCCAAATCAAGCTGCAGAATAGAAGCAGCGCCTGTTTGCAAGATACGGGCAAATTCATAACGCGTACATAGCCGCTCACCTGTTGCAACCGGAATACTTGTCTTGCCAGCAACGGTACTCATGGCCTCAGGCATGTCAGGTGGAACAGGTTCTTCAAACCAAAGTGGGTCATAAGGCTCAACAGCCTTTGCAAGGCGCACCGCACCAGCAGGCGAGAATTGCCCGTGCGTACCAAAAAGGATATCTGCTCGTGTGCCAATCGCCTCGCGCACCGCAGCGCACATTCGTGCAGACAAATCAATATCAATCAGGCGGGGCATATGGCCATCATAAACCGTATAAGGTCCGGCCGGGTCAAACTTTACAGCCGTAAACCCTTCTTCCACAGCCTTGAGCGCAACAGCGGCTGCCATGTCAGGGTCATTATAAACAGTCTTGGCACCCTCTTCGCGATCAGCAGGATATACGCTTTCATCGTCTTCCGGATACAGGTATGTATATGAGCGCAGTTTTTCATGTACCAAACCACCCATCAATTCATAGACAGGCTTGCCAGCTTCTTTGCCTATGATATCCCAACACGCCATCTCCAACGCCGAGACACAACCCATCATGGTTGGGTCAGGACGCTGGGTAAAACCGGACGAATAGCTACGGCGCCAAAACTTTTCTATGTGATGCGGATCTTCGTTTTCCAGATAGCGGCCAAAACAATCCTCGATACATTTGACCATGACATCAGGACTAAACGTGGCAGCGTAGCATTCGCCGTAACCCACCACGCCAGAATCTGTAGTCAGTTTTACAAATATAAAATACCGGCCACCCGTGTGAGGTGGCGGATTTCCTACGACAAATGTTTTGAGCTCTTTGACTTGCATGTTGACCCTCACTTGAAAACCAGTTGAACTTACAATGAAGAAAGTCAAAACCCTGTCAAGCAACAATTAAAAGCTGGCCAGAACCAAAACAATATATTCTTGCTGTTATATCCTAGTCAAAAACAATAACGTTCTTGATAGCCTTGCCAGAACGCACTTCATCCAGTGCCTGATTAATCTCTTCAAGCTTGAAACGACCAGAAATCAACTCATCCAGTTTGTATTTGCCAGATGTATATAATTGCAGCAATTGCGGTATATCGACAGCAATAACAGAGTTCCCCATCTTGGTACCAATAATTTTCTGACCCCACGCAGCCATAGTGCCAGGGTCATAATCCCCGCGCGTATCACTTGAAGGCATCCCGACAATCACAACTGTGCCATTCTTGGTAATATAATTTTGTGCGCTATCAATTGCCGACTTTGCACCAACGGTTACAAAAACATAATCAGCGCCTCGCCCATCTGTAATTTGCATGACTTGATCAACAACATCGCCATCTCGCGGATCAATCGCATGCGTTGCACCGAACTCTAACGCAAGCTTGCGCTTGTCAGCTTCAAGATCCATTGCAATTACGGACCCCGCACCTTTGAGGCTTGCACCTTGAAGTGCGTTTAGACCAACCCCACCGCATCCGATCACAACAGCATGTTGCCCTTCACGCAATTGGGACGCATGCGCGACAGCACCATAACCGGTAATAACACCGCACGCCAAAAGTGAAGCAACATCAAACGGCATGTCTTTGGGTGCTTTTTGTAATTGGCTTTCGTGAACCAGAACTTCTTCGGCAAAAGCACCGCAATTCATTGCCTGTTCAAGACTTTCACCTGATGCATTTGTAATGGGTCCTTTGCGCGACAGATCAAACTCCCCTTCGCAAAGAACCTCAACATCATCACTACAAAAATGGCATTCTCCACAATGTCGAACAAGTGTCACAATAACATGATCACCAATTGCATAGTCTGTAACGCCAGCACCGACAGCCTCCACAATTCCCGCACCTTCATGACCATAAACAGCAGGCAGTTGACCGCCCCAGATACCATCAGCAAATGAAACATCTGAATGGCAAATCGAACACGCTTTTAATTTTATCCTGACGTCATTATCATTGGGTTCCGAGAGTTTAACCTCTTCAATAACCAAAGGTTTTCCAAACTCTCTGCAAACTGCTGCTCTCATACATGATACTCCAGAATGAAATTTTCTAAACCGATAACTATTATCACCATCACGAAAACGTCAATCACTTAAATGCTATATTAGTACATTTAATGATGAAACTCTTGTATTTTCTCAGGAATTTGAAATAATCCAGTAATTAAGGGGGGTATTTTTCAGGGTATTCTGAATCGGAGGAAATACAATTAGTGTCCTATCTCTACGCTGAAAAAAAGCTAATACGACTAGCGCTGCAAGATATTCTTGGCTCACCGGGCTTTGTAAATTCAAGCCAGCTTTCCAGTTTTTTATCATTTATCGTTCATAAAACACTCGATGAAAAAGAACGTGACATCAAGGGCTATACGATTGGCGTAGATGCACTTGGCCGCCCTGATGACTTTGATCCTCAAGTCGATCCATCAGTGCGTGTCATGGCAGGGCGACTACGCCAGGCACTTGAAAATTATAATCGTGACACCTGCGGTTTTACGCATCAGGGACAAAACGTCCAGATTGAATTGATCAAGGGCAGTTA
>CALFBM010000069.1 GCA_937951645.1 uncultured Rhizobiaceae group bacterium | reverse complement strand
GAAAAAGATAAACCAACGAATGTGCTCTCGTTTCCCGGTGAAGATATTAGTGTCGGTGAGAGTGCCAGCTTAATGCTTGGTGACATCGTAATTTCGCTCGAAACCACCAAACGCGAGGCGGCTCTTGAAAACAAGGTTTTTGAAGACCATCTTAGTCATCTGGTCGTTCATGGTTTTTTACATCTTTTCGGGTATGATCATGAAACTGATGAAGAGGCAAGCCAGATGGAAGGCCTTGAGACAAAAATTTTGAACGAACTTGGCATCGCCAATCCTTATGAAGATGAATAATTCTTATGAGTGAAAACACTCAAACTCACCAAGAAAAAGAAAGTGCCACATCTGGCATTGAAGACCCTTTAGAACCGGGTAAATCACTTGTTCCCATCGAAGAAACTGATGGCAGGAGCAAGGTTGAATTTCTGTTTTCATGGGTCTACGGGATTTTTGGCCGCAAAAGGAATGGAGCTACCATTCGTGAAGATCTTGAAGATGCTCTTTCAGAAGGCCAGGGAATAGCAGAGGGGTTTTCACTGGATGAGCGCACCATGCTTGCCAGTATCCTTCGTCTTCGAGATGTACGTGTTGAAGATTTAATGGTTCCGCGTGCAGACATTGTTGCTGTTACTGATGAAATAACGCTGGCTGAACTCTTGAAGCTTTTCGAAGAGTCGGGTCATTCAAGAATGCCTGTTTACGGTGAAACGATGGATGATCCCAAAGGCATGGTCCATATTCGCGATGTCGTCGGCTATATTACCAAAACAGCGTCTCTTACAAAGGCAGAAGCATCTAAACGTAAATCAGTTCTGCCAGCTAATCTGGATTTAAAGAAAGTCAGCCTTTCCAAACCTATCTCCAGTTTGAAACTATTGCGCGAAGTCATGTTCGTACCACCTTCTATGGGTGCGCGTGAATTAATGGCTCGTATGCAAGCTGACCGCAAGCAAATAGCTTTGGTAATTGATGAATACGGCGGTACAGATGGTCTAGTTACGCTAGAAGATATCGTTGAAGAAATTGTTGGCGAAATTGAAGATGAACATGATGATGAGGATGTCCTTATCCAGGATGAGGGTGATGGTACTTTCATCTGTGATGCGAAAGCCGAATTGAATAATATTCGTGAATTTCTGGGGGATGATTTTGCTTTTGGAGAGCACGAAGACGATGTTGATACGATTGGCGGCTTGATTTTTGATATTACCGGGCGTGTACCGGTGCGTGGCGAGGTAATTAGTAATAATGGCTTTGAATTCCATGTGATGGAAGCTGATCCACGTAGAATTAAACGTGTAAAGCTTGTTAAATCGTCAAGGCGTCGCACCAAACGTGTTTAATTTGCAACTCCTGATTCCCATTTCCATTTGTATCGTTTAAGCATAAGGCGGGGTGTTTATTGATTCGATACTGGTGCTGAGGAACTGTAGGAGAAACATTATAACACGAGTCATTTCAAATATTGAGAATTGGGCAGGGTGGTTTATTCTATTATCCGGATGGCAGCGCAATGGCGCTGCAATTCTTGCGGGTATTGTATCAGCATTGGCAATGCCGCCTTTTGATTTGGTTTTCCTTCTTTTTGCAACATTTCCAATTCTTGTATGGCTAATGGATGGCGCGGCAAGTGAGCCTTCCTCCGGGTTTTTTGCAAAATTGTGGGACGGTTTTAAGCCAGGATTTTTCTTCGGATTTGGTTATTTTTTTGCGGGTCTTTGGTGGATTGGCAATGCGTTCCTGGTGGAGGCGGAAGATTTTTTATGGGCATTGCCCATTGCAATAACGGTTGTTCCGTTTGTTCTTGCATTATTTTGGGGCGGAGCCACAGCATTTGCCAGAATATTTTGGTCTGGGGACGCAGGGCGCCTATTCATGCTTGCTGCAAGTTTTACCTTATTTGAATATTTGCGCGGATTTGTTGCAACAGGTTTTCCTTGGAACCCAATAAGTGGTGCCGCGTTCTTCACACCGGTTATGATGCAATCTGCTTCTATAACTGGTATTTATGGCATGACGGCTTTTGCAGTATTTGCTTTTTCAACGGCTGGGATAATTGTGCCAGGTGTTGATAATCAAGCCAGAACCAGAAAGTTTGCCTTGATGGTTTCATCCGTGTTTGTTCTTGCGCATGCCGGATATGGTGTGTGGCGTCTTCAGGAAGCTACAATCAATTTTGTACCAGAAGTAGAGCTTCGTCTTGTTCAACCAAATATTGATCAGCGTAATAAATTTGACAAGGACAAGGAAGCCGGGAATTTTAAAACCTATATGGATCTTTCTGTTGCTAAGGGTAAAGGCGATAAAAATGGCCTTGCAGGCACAACTCATTTGATTTGGCCTGAATCGGTTTTCCCATATTTATTAACCCAGCGCCGCGATACTTTGGCGGCAATTGGCTCCATGTTGCCTGAGGGTACGACACTCCTGACAGGAGCAGCGCGTGCGGAAGCCGCGACATCAGGCGGCGAAGGATTTGTTTTTAATTCGGTTTACGTAATTGATGATAAAGGTGAAATAGTATCGGCAGCTGATAAAACACATCTTGTTCCATTTGGTGAATATGTACCATTTCAAAGTATTGCAAGAGCTTTGGGAATAAGACAATTGGTAAATCAGGACGGTGGTTTTGAACCAGGCAGCTCGAGAAAATTACTGTCAACCGGAATAGGGCCCAAAATTCTGCCTCTAATTTGTTATGAAATAATCTTTTCAGGCAGTCTTTGGAATAAACAGGAAAGACCCGGTTGGATAATGAATCTAACCAATGATGCATGGTATGGGAATACCCCTGGCCCATATCAGCATTTGAGGCAATCGGTCTTGCGAGGAGTGGAAGAAGGACTCCCGGTAGTTCGCGTTGCCAACTCTGGCATCTCAGGGGTTTACGATGCCTACGGACGTGTGGTGAAAGAGCTAGAACTTGGTCAAGCAGGTATAATAGACACAAAACTTCCAACATCTTTGGAGGTCACTTTTTTCAAGGCTTGGAGCGGCAAATTCCATTGGATAGTCTTCGGATTCTTCTTCTTGATTGGGGCTTTTTCTTTAAGAAAATATAATTCGTAAGCATGTTTAAAGCTGTTTATATTGTTGGGTTTATTGTAATTTGGTATGATTATATGTATTTACAGACACAGTAAAAAATTAGGGGTCACATTTCCAAAATCTAAATTGCTTTTTACCAGGCAATTTATTTCGCTAGGCGGGTTAGTAGAATAAAAATGGCCGTTACAAAGAAAACACCAAATCCAATTGATATTCATGTTGGTGCAAGAGTACGTTTAAGGCGTACCATGCTTGGTTTAAGTCAAGAAAAGCTAGGTGAGAGCCTGGGTATTACTTTTCAGCAAATTCAAAAATACGAAAAAGGCACTAATAGAATCGGTGCAAGCAGGTTGCAGAAGCTCTCTGAGATACTTAAAATCCCAGTCTCGTTTTTCTTTGAAGACTTACCCGACTCTCAGCCAGGTGCAACAGGCAGTTTTACAGAAGGCGATTCGCCAAATTATGTTGTTGATTTCTTATCGTCCTCTGAAGGCCTTCAATTAAACAAGGCTTTTTCAAATATTAAAGACCCTAAAGTCCGTAAAAAGATTATTGATCTTGTGCGGTCACTGGCTGATGATGAAGAATAATTCATTTCTTCTGGCTTTCATCAAAACAAATTCTTGACCTTTGGGCTCAAGGCGACAATAAACGCTTAACTTTTAAAACATATAAAGCAAGCTTTATGTCATTCTTGGAGAGAAATTAATGGCACGTCAGAATTATCTTTTTACAAGTGAGTCAGTTTCAGAGGGGCATCCAGATAAGGTTTGTGATAGAATTTCCGATGAAATCGTGGATTTGATTTATAAGGAAGCAATAAAAACAGGGGTTGATCCATGGACAGTCCGTATTGCAGCTGAAACACTTACAACAACCAACAGAGTTGTAATTGCCGGTGAGGTACGCCTTCCAGACTCACTTTGCAAAAAAGATAAAGACGGCAATATTGTAAAAGATTCCAGTGGTAATCCAGTTGTAGCACCTGGGCGTTTCCGTTCTGCTGCACGTCGTGCTATCCGTGATATTGGTTATGAACAAAATGGGTTCCACCATAAAACTGCAAAAATTGATGTGCTACTTCATGCGCAATCAGCAGACATTGCACAAGGCGTGGACAACGCGGCTGACAAACAAGGCGAAGAAGGTGCTGGTGACCAGGGAATTATGTTTGGTTATGCCTGTAACGAAACACCGGATTTAATGCCTGCACCAATCTATTACAGCCATAAAATTCTTGAGCTTATGGCAAAGGCACGTAAATCTGGCGATGGCGAAGCAGCAAAGCTTGGGCCTGATGCGAAATCACAGATTACAGTGCGCTACGAAGATGGTAAGCCAAAAGAAGTCAGGGGCATTGTGGTTTCTACCCAGCATATGGATGAAAGCTGGGATTCTGCAAAAGTTCGACAGGTAATAGAGCCTTACATTAATGAAGCATTAGGTGGCAATCTTCCAATAGCAGATGATTGCGACTGGTATATTAATCCAACAGGCAAGTTTGTAATTGGTGGTCCTGATGGTGATGCAGGTCTGACAGGCCGTAAAATCATTGTGGACACTTACGGTGGTGCTGCACCGCATGGTGGCGGTGCCTTTTCTGGCAAGGATACAACAAAAGTTGATCGTTCAGCTGCTTACGCTGCACGTTATCTTGCTAAAAACGTGGTTGCTGCCAAATTGGCCGATAAGTGTACAATTCAAATCTCATATGCAATTGGTGTTGCCCAACCGCTTTCAATTTACGTTGATACCCATGGCACTGGAAAAGTTGAAGATTCAAAACTGGAAGGTGCAATTAGAGCTTCCATGGATTTATCGCCAACCGGCATCCGCAAGCACCTTGATTTGAACAAGCCGATTTATGCACAAACTGCTGCTTATGGTCACTTTGGCCGTAAGGCAACACGCAAGGGTGCTTTCTCCTGGGAGAAAACGGACCTTACAAAGGCATTAAAAGAAGCTGTCAAAGCTGCTTGATTAAGGTGGGTAAAGAACAACACGCTTCCCGCCGCTCAGAAGCCTTTTTTGGGCGGCGCAAGGCAAAGAATCTTTCCATGCCCCAGCAGAAACTGCTGGATGAACTTCTACCTAAACTAAGGTTTGATATAAAAAGTCCAAGCCTGGAAAATCTCTCGCAGGCTTTCCCCCATAATCCTGAAAAGATAGTTCTTGAAAGTGGCTTTGGCGGTGGTGAGCATCTCATTCACCAAGCGCTTAAAAATCCGGATGTGGGATTTATCGGCGTTGAGCCTTTTGTAAATTCAATGGCAAAAGCGCTATCATCTATTGAAGAACATAATATTCAAAACATCAGATTGTATGAAGAAGATGCAACCGAGCTTCTTGATTGGTTGCCTGATGGTTGTATTGACAGGATTGACCTTCTTTATCCGGATCCATGGCCAAAGAAAAAACACTGGAAACGCCGTTTCGTTAGCCAGAAAAATCTAACGAGGTTTGCCAGGGTTCTAAAAGATAATGGTATTTTCCATTTCGCTTCAGACATTGATACCTATATCAATTGGACGCTAAACCATTGTGATGAGCATCCAAATTTTAACTGGCAGGCACATACCGCCCAAGACTGGCATACGCCATATGAGAATTGGACAAGAACCCGTTACGAAGCAAAAGCTATCCGTGAAGAACGTACCCCTTGTTATTTGAGATTTGTAAAAACAGGATAACCCTTCTAGACTTTCGTTAGGAGCGGGAAGCAAACAAGAGGCGATGAGTGGCCTTGCCGCGAACGGGAAATAAATAAGAGGCAATCAGTGGCTTTGGCTGCTAATGGGAGGGGAAAATGTCTGATGAACACGAGCGTGCAATGATGGAAGGCCTTTATTGGTGGGGTATTCCAACTTTATTCAGAACTGAACATAAAACGGATTCTGAAGGTTTGGACGTAGCGCTCGTTGGTGTTCCTCATAGTGGCGGAAATGGAACGACTGAGCGCGATCAACATTTAGGCCCTCGTGCTCTTCGCAATGTTTCGGCCGTTCAGCGGCGCGTTCACATGAACTTTGGAATTGATCCTTGGAAAATTCTTAATATTGCTGACATCGGAGATGTACCTTTTCCGAGAGCCAATGACAATGAGGCATGTATTCAGCAGATTACTGATTTTTACACCGTTGTAGATAAAAAGGGCGCAAGACCGATTTCTATTGGTGGCGACCATTCAATAACAGGCGGCATTCTTCAGGCACTTGGCGGTAAGGGAAGTAACCTTGCCAAAGGTGAAAAAGTAGCACTGCTCCACATGGATGCCCATACGGATGTATTTACTTCAGTTGATCATTTTTTGGGGGCTAAAAAAAGTGCCGCCCATTGGGGAGCTTATTTGGCGGATCAAGGACATGTTGATCCGACTAAAAGCGTACAGATTGGCTTGCGTGGAAATCCAAGAACACTGGATTGGCTTCAAGGTTCTTATGATTATGGCTATAATGTTGTGACCATGGCCGAATATCGCGCTAAAGCCTTGCAGCACTGGGTGGAAATGATCCCGGACATCATTGGCGATACACCTTTATATATAACCTTTGATCTTGATTGCCTCGATCCGACAATTGCGCCTGGCGTTTCAAATCTTGAGCCGGGTGAACAGGGCTTCTTGATGGATGAAACCATGGCGATTTTGCGTTCTGTGCGAGGTCTGAATATTATTGGCGGCGACATTGTTTGCATGATGCCAACCAAGGATAGCCGTAATCAGATCAC
>CALFBM010000068.1 GCA_937951645.1 uncultured Rhizobiaceae group bacterium | reverse complement strand
AGAAACGCTACTGGGGCAGACACTTTTGGGGTAGGGGATATTTTTCAACTACCAATGGTGCCATCACAGAACAAACCGTACTTCAGTACCTGGAACAGCACTCAGACAAATCTACCGACGCAAGTCGGTAGTGGTTTAAATAAAAATAATTTCAAATCTTTGTCCCCCCAGAATAACCTACTGAGGCTGATTGAAGAATGAAACCAAAGAATTTCTAAATTTACTTTAAACATTTTTATCCCAAAATAATCATTAACAAGATGAATTTGGGAGTATCTGCCATAAAGGGTCAGTGATTTGTCAGTGATTTACAGTCCTCTAATGGCCTTTAATACCCCTTATATTCCCTTAATGTTCTTTTATGGAGGTTTGTAAGTTAAAGTGTTGACGTAATAGAGCCTTGTAATATATAGGTTTTTAAAATTACGGAGTATGGCGCAGTCTGGTAGCGCGTTCGGCTGGGGGCCGAGAGGTCGCAGGTTCGAGTCCTGCTACTCCGACCAAAACCAAACTATGTTATTCAGCAGGAATCATATTGCCGCCAATTTCCATATTTGGCAGTTTTTGGGCTGCTTGCCTCTGGATGATTTTTTTGGCTTTTTGATGTTTCTTCTCAAGCAGGATACAACCCCATATCATGCCCAATAACAGATAAACATGGCGCCAATGGTCTATGTCGATAACCCATGCAAGCATCAGGTGGCCAATAAAAACCACATAACAAATTTGGAAATAAACTTGCCACGGACGGTTTTGGAACAAAATCTTAAAGCCCACAATCAATGGCCACAGAATAATTGTCATCCATGAAACAAAGCCAATCCAGCCATAAGACATCAAGCTTCGAAGATAGACATTATGTTCATCTTCGCCGTAGAGGAAGCCAAATTCCAGATTGCCAATACCCCAAGGTTTGCTGAGCGCTAATTCAAACCCGATAGCGTGTCGTGCGAACCGGCCCAACCGCGCGCCATCGTAATTTTGAACAACCTGCGCACGTTGTACGAAGATATCTGCGATTGCATCAATCTGCAGAGCAACGATAATGGCAACAATTAGCCCGCCAAGACCAGCAACACCCATGAGAATATACTTGGCTCGTACTTTGGGTTTGGGTTCATTCAACAACAAGAGACAATAAAACATAAGCGCGGTTATGGCTGTTACACCCCAGCCTCCGCGTGAGAATGCAAGGAACTCACCCAGTAAAATGATAAAAAGAAAGCCTAACCGGATAGGTAACATCGTAACAGAGCGGTTCATGATACCGTAGATTAAATATAGGATAGGCGCGATCAAGAAGGGGGCAAAAACGTTTGGATCTGCAAAAGCACCCTGCGCGCGCTCGTAACGTGTAAAGATATCAAAGCCTGGTAATCCGAAATATCCAAATATTCCCAACAGGGATGTACAGGCGGCAGCAATGACATAGACCCTGAAAATAAGCCGCAACCGTCCCATTTCATTTGCAATCAGTATTGCAAAGAATACGGACGTCATACCCAGAAACAGCGTTACTGCATTATAAATCATGCCACGCGAATAGTCTTCAATCTGGAAAGAGGAAATGATGCCGCCAAGCGTAAAGGTGAAAACCGGTATTAATATCGGTAGAACACCAACCGGGATGCGTAGACCAAGTAATATGGAGACTCCCAGAAACGCTGCCAGAATCAATTCATAAGGCGCTGGTTCAAAAGTCACAAACCCACCTGTAAAAATTGCCAGCCCAATAAAAAAATTCATGATGGAAGAAATTTTCACACCACCAATAGTCTTAGGGTTGGGGCCTGCAATGAGGCTTTCAGCACTCATTACATTTTCCTAGTAAGCATTTTCTGTGTTGATGAGTTTTAATGGCGTGATGGCCAAGATATAGAGATCAAAAAGCAATGACCAGTTCTCGATGTAATAAAGGTCATATTCAATACGGCCCTTGAGTTTATCTTCCCGGTCAACTTCACCGCGCCAGCCATTAATTTGGGCCCAACCGGTTACACCAGGTTTTACCTTGTGTCTGGCGATGTAACTATCCACAACCTCAGTCCAGAGTTTGTTGTCTGTCTGTGCATTTGCAACATGTGGGCGAGGGCCAACCAGGGAGAGGGAACCAAGCAAAACATTGAATAATTGAGGAAGCTCGTCAATTGAAGTTTTGCGAATGAAACGGCCAACTTTGGTGACGCGACTATCACCTTTGGTCACAACATTAACCCCACTATTGTCGCCTTGATTAGTATAGAGTGAGCGGAATTTGAAGATTTCAATTTCTTCATTGTTAAAACCTTCTCGCTTCTGCCTGAAGATGATTGGACCTTTGCTGTCCAGTTTCACTGCAATGGCAGTGATCAGCATAATCGGGCTAAGCGCAACAATGGCGAAAAAGGAAAATACAATATCAAACGTACGCTTCATGACTGAATCCCAGTCGGCAATCGGTTTTTCAAAAACATCAACCAATGGCACAGTACCCTCATAGCTATAGGTACGCTGTCGGAAGAACAGTTTGTTGGTATGTGCTGATAAACGAATATCCACCGGAAGCATCCAAAGGCGTTTCAGCAATTGCAAGACGCGTTTTTCTGCATTGAGCGGGATAGAAACAATCAGCATGTTAATGCGGGCTTTGCGCGTAAACTCGATAAGTTCAGCAACATTACCAAGCTTGGGATAGCCTGCAACAATACGTGGAGAGCGATCATCCGTACGATCATCAAAGATACCGCAAATTCGAATATCTGAAGTAGGGTTTGCTTCCATTGAATGAATTAAATCAGAGGCAGTTTGACCGCCCCCAATGATTATTGCGCGCCGTTCCAGACGACCATCATTCATGAGTTTTGTAACAATTGCACCCATGATTGCACGAGAAATACCAAGGTAGACCACACCATAACCAAACCACATACCAATCCAGTACGCCATTTTACCTGTCAGTGAGTGAACAAGAAACATTACCATCATTGTGACAATAAACGCCATTGTGTAGGCAGCCAGACTCTTGAAAAAGGATGCGCTAAACTGTCTGAGTGTTGTTGTCAGATAACCATCCAGGCCTTGTATGAAACCTGTTGTTATGAGCGTGCAAAGAAATGAGGATAAGATGTGCCAATTATTCAGCTCGACAACAGGGATTAGATGAAACAGAAGTGTCAAAATGCCAACCATCGACAGGGTCAGAAAATCCAGTAAGCGCAGTGAACCGGAAATCAGGAATGGTGAAATGGATTTGGCTGAAAATTGTTCAGCCACCTGGCTTGCCAATTCATTCAGTTCAACCACACGTTCCTTGGAGATTTCTTCTTGAGCAACAGCTTTTTTCATTGCTTCGCGTGAGAAACCGTTACCTATTTCTTTTGCCAGTGTTTTCATTATCCACTCTGTCCGTAATATTACCCAAGGGAACTTATACGGCAAAACCCTGATAATAGTGTTTAATAAAGGGCAAATATTTGAGAGATTTTAATTATGAATAACAAGAGGTTAACAAGTTTGATTGAATCTTGGTGAGAATGGTAATCAACTCTTAAGAATAAAGCTTTTCAATGCCCGTGGACATGGCATTAAGTGAGAAGCTCTTTTGTAAAACCTCAGCCATTTCAGCAGCTTCTATATGACGGTTTTTATTTTCATGAAGTTTCAGCATTTCTTTCGCCATGGCTTCAGGGTTTTCACTCTGGACAAGTCGGTGCTTTTGATCAGCAAAAATTTCCGGAATACCACCTACATCAACTGCAACCATGGGTTTTTGTGCAGCCAGTGCTTCAAGAACCAGATAAGGCAGCGATTCAGCGCGTGAGGGAACAACAACAATATCACCAAGGGCAAAAGCCTCTCTGGCTGGCATTGCATTGCTTACGTTGACGCAGTTTTGTAATTGCAGTGTTTGTATTTGTTTGTCATATTTTGCTTCATCAGGACCATCGCCCACAAACCATGCTGTGAGGTCTTTTCCCGAAATGTTGCGTGTGATTTTTAAAGCATCCAAAAATATGTCGGGCCCTTTAAGGTCTCGTTTCATGCCAATGTATAAAAAATCGCTTGCGTCTTGTTTTAATGGAACAGGGATGAACTCCTGTGGTGAAATTCCGTTATATACGATTGCTTCCGGGCATTGTGGTGAGCCAACCTTTTCATGATACGCATTACGCTCATATTCACTGACAAAGATAAGGCTTGTCGTCATGCGTTCCAAAAAGCGCTCTGCTGAAAAAAAGATCTTGCCTTTAAGGGATCCGGCATCATAGTGCATTGCGCCCCCGTGCGGGCAGTAGAAAGTCTTTGTTTTTTTATCAGAGAGCCAAACACCCATTCGTCCATAAACACCCCCTTTGGCACTATGAGAATGAACAATATCCGGAGATAATGACTTGATCAGGTTTCTGGTTTTTAAAAGGGCAGAAAAATCTTTCGGCGCAATGGAGCGTGCCATCGGGATACGGTGTAACCCTAATGAAAGGAGAGGATGGATTTCTTCAAAGAGTTTGTTTTCATACTCACCCCCCGTTGTTGAATCACAAATGATACCGACTTGATGACCTGCCTGTGCCTGTTGGCCCAAAAGATCGCGTACATGGCGAAATATGCCACCCACAGGAGAGCGGAAGCAGTGAATGATTTTTAAGGGGTTAGGCATGTTTCTTAAAACAAGCGCTCTCTAATGGCGATTGTATCTCCAGGTAAAATAGGATCGCTAATGGGAACGCGACCTGTGATAATTTCACCGTTTATATTACGGGTAATATCAACATCCGTTTGTTCAGCACGTGCAGAAAACCCGCCTGCAATCGCAATGGCGTTTTGAACGGTCATGCCAGGGACATAAACATATTGGCCAGAAGTCCCAACCTCACCCAAAATGAAGAAGGGTCTATAAGTGGCAATTTCAACGGACACATCAGGATCGCGTAAAAACCCACGTTTCAACCCATTTGCAATACGGCCTTCCATTTGCTTTGGCGTAACGCCGCGTGCGCCAATTGAACCGATAAGCGGAAAGGATAAATGGCCGGCCTTGTCTACAGAGTATGTATTTGTAAGTTCTGCTTGCCCAAACACTGTTACGCGCAGGATGTCTCCTGAGTCCAGGGTATAAGGCTCAGACAGGGCTTTATGAAACGCAGGATCAAGCGGCTTGTAAGAAGCACATGCAGATATAACCATCGCCATGAAGGATATGGTGAGGGCTTTCCAAATATTCCTGGAATGGACGCAAAACATTATATTTATTCCTTGGGTGGAAAAAGTGTATTTATATTCAGTTCCCTCTATTAAACATCTGTTATGGTTAATAGCTGGTAAAGCAATCACAACAAGTTCGTTGAAAAACTTGATTTTTTACTCCCATAAAACCTATTTCTTAACTCCTTGGTTACCATGTTCGTTCATTGTTTGGTCATATATTGTACGTGGTTTGCGTGCATGATTTTATTTATAATAAGCATATGAGTATTCCGGAGTAATAGAATGTCAAACCCCAATGTATTAACGCAGGACGATGATATTGATGTCATTGGTTTGTTTGCTGCATTAAAAAAGCGTTGGTGGCTTGTGTTGTTGATTACAATTCTCACGAGCGTAGGGCTGTTCATGTTTTTGTCCGCCATTCCGCCACGCTATGATTCGAATGCCCGTATTATTATTGAAAACAAGGATACTTCCTTTAATCGAACATTAAATGACAACGGGGGTCAGCAGGCGACCAACCAGTTTGATGAAGAGGCAATCCGCAGCCAGGTCGAGATTATCAGTTCAGACAAGATTGCGCTTGAAATAATTGGGCAGCTTGATCTGGAAAATAAAGGCGAGTTCAGCCAATCCGGTTTCCTTGACTCGATAGGCGACTTTTTTGATAAAAGCGAAAAACCTGTCTTTGAGCCAAGCGAAAACTCCATAAGTGCATCGCAATCAGTTGTTTTGGAAGAATTTAAAAAACGGCTGACTGTTTATCCTATTGAAAAATCAAGGGCAATTGTAATTGAATTTTGGTCAACCAATCCAAACACTGCTTTGGAAGTGCCAAATCGTATTGCGCAAGAATATGTAAGAATTCAGGAAGACAAAAAGAAAAAGCTCACAAAAGATGCAAAAGTTTGGCTTAATCCGGTTGTAAATGAATATCGCCAAAAACTTGAAGAAGCCGAAGCAGAAGTTGCAGCCTTTAGAGCAAAGGAAGACATCTTGCGTAGCGGTGCAGCAAATCAGTCCTTGGCAACCCAGCAACTCTCGGAAATCTCAACAGAGCTATCAAGGCTTCGTGCGCAGCGATCATCTGCGCAAGCAAAAGTTGCTTCAATCAGGGCGGCTTTAAAAAGCGGCGCTTCATTGGATGCTATCCCGGAAGTAATTGCCTCTCCGCTTATTCAAAGGCTGAGGGAGAGAGAGGCAGAAATTAAAGCGCAGATTTCTGATCTCTCAACTACATTATTACCAAATCACCCACGTATTAAGTCCTTGAATTCCCAGTTGGATGATTTCGAACGCCAAATCAGAGGGTCAGCAAACAACATCCTCAAGAGCCTTGAAAACAATGTTAATCTGACACGTGAAACTGAAGCTGATCTTATGAAAGAAATTGATCGCCTCAAGGATGAAGTAACGCGGGTTAACAAGGAAGAGGTAAGACTGGACGCATTGGTACGTAAGGCGGACTCATATCGCGAACTCTTGAGCGAATATGAAAAGCGTGAGTTAGAGGCGATCAGTCGTTCAGGTTTTACACCAATTGACGCAGAAATTTATCCTTCTCAGTCTCTTCCATCCAAACCTTATTTTCCCAAAGTAATCCCGTTTACAATCGCAGGTGCAGTTGCTGCGTTGATCTTGAGTATTCTGGGCGTTCTGGCAATTACACTAATTTCAAGTATCGGAACTGCAAGAGCATCAGAACTTGTACATACAGAAATCGATACACTGGATGAAATACCGCTACTGGAAGAAACTGATGCATTGGAAGAGCCTTCCATGCAGGCAATACCTGAGGTTAAACCTACGCGAAGTAATCCTTTTGAACAGTTGGAAGAGATTATAACTGACAAGTCCAGAAACAGGCAGACAAAACATCAGAGCGCGACCGTGCAAATTACACCGACTGCAGGTCCGTTAAAAATGCCAAGTCAGAAACCTGAAAACCATGAAAGCTTAAGTACATCAAATCAGCCACCAAATTCAAACACAGGTGCAATCGCTGTGCGTTATGCGGCAAGTGTTTTTCAGGATTTGGGTGAGGGACGTATTGTTGTTGCTTCACCAGGTGGAGACAAGGGTTCAAAGACTGCATGGATTTTAGCCCGTCAAATAGATAGAGCTGGCGAAAACGGTGTGGTTATCATTGATCTAAGCGGGGGCGGTGCAACAGCAAATGAAATGCTGGGAGGCAATGAGCTGCCAGGTATTTTCAATCTTGTTTCAGGCGCAGTTTCCGTAAGCAACATTATATACCGCGATCAAATGTCTGGCGTTCACGTGGTGCCATCAGGCACATTGTTCCATGGCGCACCAGCGCCAGATATGCAAACCATGTCTGATATTATAGATGCAGTCGCAATGTCGTATGATTATTGTATTGTTGATTGTGGGGACGCTGATCTTGAAGGTATTAATCTGGTCGCAACCGACGATGCGATTGTAATTATTAGCGGGATTAACGCCCGTATTGATGATTGCAAAAACCTTGAAGCGGAATTGAAGGAGGATGGCTTTAAAGACATTCTGCATATTATTCCTGATGAAGTTGATCAACAGCAAAATAACGCATTTGAATCTGCCTGATTGATACGTTGAAACGTTAAACGGCTCGGTAAATAAAGATCAATCACATTATTTGTCTGATAAAATAACAGCCTTCACTTTGCGTAATTTTTTGAGTTTCAACCAGATGTTTGGATTGTTCCTGAGATGACGCTTGACGACATTTTTAATTCTCACTCCAAATACAATGGGTATTGAAAATACAGACAAGGGAAGGATTGTGTCAAACATTCTGTGCTTGCCTGGACACCAGGAGATTTTATAACGTTCGTCTCCAACGCCTAAATCCAGTTTTTCATAACCCTGTGAAATTAAATGCTCGATCATTGCATATAATACCATCTCTCCTGGGCTATGCTCTGCGAAATCATCATACTCAACCGCATTTACATAGGCCTGGCAGTGTTTCCCGTCGATGCCATACGCATACATTGCACGTGTTTTACCAGCAATTTTCAGCTGAAATATTTCAAACAATTTTCCATTTTCAATCACTGGTGCCGTGGCCATCGCGCGCAGGAAATCAACTGTGTTCTGGTCAGAAAAAACATTTTTAATACCCAATTCCTTGAGCCGTTTTGCTTTTAATATCTCAAATTCTTCAAGCGCATCCATAATTTCATGATTTGTTTTAGGTATGACAAGCTCACATCCGCCCATGCTTTCTGCCACGCGATTTTGCTTGCGCCACAGTTTGCGTTTTCTTTTGCCACTGCCTTGATCAAGGATTGCGTCCAAACCTTCTCTCAAGTCCATGTCATACATGTTGTTAACCGAACTTTGTTGAACCAGAAATGTCATGGGATTTGGACGGGATTTTAAAGTCATCGGCTGGTTGTTGAGTTTTGACTTGGCAATGCCCTTGATGGATTTGCCTATGATCTTAAAAATATCACGCATTAATTTTTCATCAGCAGATTTCAAAAAAGCTTCTGAATACAGACCACTACAAATATTTGCATGGGTACTCCCTACCCATCTGAGTGTTTTTAAAATCGAACCTTCAAGCACCATTGGCAAAATAAATTGAAGCCCGTTTGCATTACGAGCTGTAATAATGCAAATCTGATTGTTCTTTTCAAACGTATTACAGGCAATACGAACCCAGTCATAATTTTGGTAAATACATGCAGTGCCTGACTTCTGGAGTGCTTTCCATTCAGCTTCAATACTTTCAGGCGCGCTTATGCGTTGGATACAATAATCTTCCGTGTATCCTATAATATCGCCTTGTGTAGAGCTGATATTCAATTGAGCCTCCGTCATGGCCATTTTGGTTCCTCGGATTTAATCCATAGCGTTATATCAATGAATTCTAAATAATTTGTGTGATATTCAATGAAGGAGCATTAATTTTGAAATAAATATTAGAAATTGATAATTTTGTATGTGGCGCAAGATAGTACTTAATTCATTATACTTTTCAGGTATACAAGCTGCCATGACACCTTATGTCGGTGGTCTTGGGTCTATTCTCATGCTGCACCGCATACAAAATCCAAAAAGAAAACCTTTTTCCCCGAACCATCATCTCTCTGCGTCTCCTGAATTTTTAGACAGGATGATCCTCAGGTTAAAAACCAGTGGCTATGATTTCATTACGATGGATGAAGTTGTTGAGCGATTGCAAACTCCTGAAAAGTTTAGAGGGTCAAAACCGTTTTTAAGTATCACACTTGATGATGGTTATCGTGATAATTTAACAAATGCAGTTCCGATATTCAGACGCCACCAAGTGCCATATACAATTTATATCGCACCTGGCATGACAGAGGCCAATGCGCCATTGTGGTGGGAAGATGTTGAACACATTATTGCATCGCAAAAGAAAATATCGGTTGCCTTGGATGCCGGGGTCAAGGAGTTTGATGTTTCTACAATAGAAAACAAAAAGACTGCCTATAAATTTCTGATTGTGCATTTGATGTTACAAACAGATCAATATGTCCAACGTGAAATCGTGGAAAGGCTTTGCAAGGCTTACGGGTATGATTGTTTTGAATATGCAAGAAAAGACCTTATGAATTGGCAAGAAGTCATTTCACTCTCCAAAGATCCACTCTGTACAATAGGGGCTCATACAATAAACCATTATGCGCTTTCGAAATTGTCACTTGAAGATGCAAAAACTGAAATCATGAAGAGCCGTGAAGTAATCACAGCGAAAATTGGAATAGAACCAAAACATTTGGCCTATCCATACGGGTTTTGTGAAGTTGCTGGTCCAAGAGAATTTGAATTAACCAAAAAACTTGGCTTTGCCACTGCTACAACAACACGCCATGGAGTAATTTATCCAGAGCACAAGGATCATATGACTGCACTGCCGCGAGTGTCATTGAACGGAAACCATCAATCCATGCGTTATGTGAATACGTTGTTGTCGGGCATTCCAACAAGATTTAAAAATACTGGTAAAAAACTGGATGTGAATTAGGGTCTTTTATTTGGTTTATCAGGTTTTAGCATCCAGTTGATGGTGAACATCGCTGGCACTACCCAAAGCATACCCGTAAATAGAAAATAAATCAGGTGCACCCAACCGCTTGCATCTGCAAGTTTGGCAGCTGCAATCGTTGTTGAGATAACAGCATATAACATCGCGATAATTACGATAATAAAGGTACCAATTAATTTGCGTGTTCTTTGTTTCATGAACCCTACATATTACATTGAGCATTTAAATCAATTAAAGACTAACGCGACCGCTTGTCACGCAGATAGGGACTTGAGAAATTGGTTGTTGAGTGCAATTTAAACTCAGTATTCATGAGGTGTATTTTGACCGTAACTGCCGACAACAACTATTATTCAATAGAGATAAATCAGCAACACAGAGTGCAAGTTCGCAACTGGCTGTATTTTGTCTGTTTCCTTATTTTTGTCATGGTTATTGTGGGTGGTGCAACGCGTCTTACAGACTCTGGCCTGTCGATAACCGAATGGAAACCACTCTTGGGCGCAATCCCGCCACTCAATGCAGCAGACTGGCAATTGGCACTTGAGAAGTACCGTCAAATTCCTGAATATCAACTTATCAACAAAGGCATGAGCCTTGATGAGTTCAAGTTCATATACTGGTGGGAGTGGGGGCACCGGTTTTTGGGTCGTTTTATTGGACTTGTCGTCTTTTTTCCGTTGGTGTTTTTTTGGCTGACAGGAAGGCTGGAAAGCTGGATCAAGCCACGCCTTTTGATTTTGTTTGTTTTGGGCGGTCTACAAGGGTTCATTGGGTGGTGGATGGTCAGTTCCGGTCTTGTTGAGCGCGTAGACGTAAGCCAATATCGTTTGGCTATACATTTATCACTTGCCTGTATTATCTTTGCTTATACGATGTGGCTTGCTCGTTCACTGGTTGACCATAGTAATGAGACAGTTACAAACACTGTTGCATGGTTTGCACCCATAGTCGTATTTGCGATTTTATTACAAATTTTCCTGGGTGCACTGGTTGCAGGTCTTGACGCGGGGCTGGCATATAATGATTGGCCAACAATGGATGGTGTAATTATTCCGTCAGATTTATGGATTCAGGTGCCTGTATGGATCAATATTTTTGAAAATCCCAAGACAGTACAATTTATTCATCGAATGAGTGCATACGCATTACTGGCCTTGGTTTTGGTACAAATGATTGTTGCGTTAAAATCCGCATCCGGCTCAACCCATAAAAACCGTACTGTCCTGTTGCTTGCCCTGACGATTGCACAAGCAGTGATCGGTGTCATAACGCTTGTTCTTCAAGTGCCTTTAAACTGGGGTTTGTATCACCAGGGTGGTGCGGTGGTCGTTCTCGGGTTTGCAATCGCCCATTGGCGCGGCGTCAAGTTTGCAAACTCCTGATCATTTAACTTAAAACCAGATCGAGATTTTGAACGGCAGCACCTGACGCACCCTTGCCAAGATTATCAAGTTGGGCAACCATATTAACATGCCCGCTTGCATCATCACCAAATACCCAAAGTTTCATGTCATCACGATTTGCGTAATCCTCAGGCTTTAATTGTGCCGTTTCGTTTGTCTCATCTGATGAGGCAACCGTTACAAACCCATTGCCGGAATAATGAGCTTCCAGCACATCACGTATTGATGCAACGCTGGTATTGTTTAGGCTATCAAGATGCAGTGGTATTGATACCAACATGCCTTGAGCAAATCGTGCCACGCTCGGCATGAAAATCGGGCGTTTGTGCAGGCCGGAACGGTCCATGATTTCAGGCACATGTTTATGTTGCATTGTCATCGCATAAAGATGAAATGATGTATCAATATGGTCGCTGTGCGAAGCGTCTTCCATCTGCGCAATCAGTTGTTTTCCGCCACCTGTATAACCAGAAACAGCGTTGATCGTAACGCTACAATCAGAAGCCATCAGTCCAGTCTCAATCAAGGGTTTTAGCAGTGCAATTGCTCCGGTAGAATAACACCCCGGGTTACTGATCCGTTTTGAAGAACGAATTATACTGGCCTGATCCTTATCCAGTTCTGCAAACCCGAAAGCCCAATCCGGGTGTGTGCGATGTGCGGTTGAAGTGTCGATAATTTTGCAAGCCGTATTGCCTGTTTCCTCAATGAGTTTCACTGCCTCAATTGCTGCATCATCAGGCAAGCACAAAATAGCGATATCACACTTTCCAAGCATCTGGCGGCGCTTGTCTGCGTCACGGCGGTCTTCCGTCGCAAGTGACAGAATGTTGATGTCATCACGCTTGGCCAAACGCTCACGTATTTGCAAACCGGTTGTGCCGTGCTCTCCGTCGATGAATATGTTCGGTTTCATTTTATTTCCAGTAAATACTTTTAATTTCAATGCTTTATAGTTGAAAGTAGAATCAATTCACGAATGCGTTTAGCCTTCGATTTTCTTCTCTGCCTGAAGGCAAACCATATACATGGCTACCATTGAACCTGCAATGGCTGTAATTTCTGCATGGTCATATGCAGGTGAAACTTCCACAACATCCGAACCCACAATATCAAGACTTCCAAGCTTGCGTAAGACGCCAAGCATTTTGGCTGAAGATGGTCCGCCAGAGACAGGCGTGCCAGTACCTGGTGCATAGGCAGGATCAAGACAGTCAATGTCAAAGGTAAGATAGACGGGGCCTTCGCCAACACGTTTCTTGATCTGGTTGGCAATGGCTTCCGTTGTCATTTCTTCCACCTCGTCACCATAGATTATTTCAATGCCATAATCCTCAGGAGCATGGGTACGGATACCGATTTGGATGGACTTGTCAGGATCAATAATTCCGTCTTTTACAGCACGTGTAACAAAGCTCCCGTGGTCAATAACGTCCTCTTCATCTTCCCAGGTATCCTGATGCGCATCAAACTGGACAAGAGCCAGGGGGCCGTGCTTTTCCGCATGTGCTTTTAGCAATGGCCAGGTAACATAATGGTCGCCACCCAGCGATAGGAGATAAGCGCCGGAATCAAGAATTGATTTTGCTTCATTCTCGATACGTTCAGGGTTTTCCCAAACACGGTTTGTGCTCATGGAACAGTCGCCATAATCCGCAACAGCCAGTGTTTCAAACGGATCCAGGTGAAACGGATATTGCGGATCTGCATCCAGAATACAAGAAGCGCGCCTTATCGCATTGGGTCCGAAACGTGTTCCTGGCCGATTGGTAACGGAAGTATCAAGCGGAATGCCCCAGACAACCATGTCTGCACCATCAATATTTTTTGTATATTTGCGGCGCATGAATGACATAACACCAGAGAAGGTGGAATCATCTCCCGTACCCAGCAAGGAATGGGTTGTAATAGCGTGATCAGAAGCTGCTTTCTTGGCCATAATTTTCCCTTTAAGTGTCGAGTTGAGCAAAAAACACTTGTTCTTTCCTATTGCCCGTATCAATCTGTCATCAGATTTGCAAGTTCGGGAGGAAATTATGAGCGAACCCACAGTTTCTTTTACGCAGATGAAAGATGGCACCAAGGAAGATTATGAGCTTCTTCACAAGCTGGAAGAACCTTATCTTGCCATGACTGCTGATCGCATCATGCGTGAACTTCGCATGCAGGCTGATGAAACAATGGCTGGTTATAAAATCAGCCGTCTTGAGCACGGTCTTCAATCAGCTACCAGGGCAGAAAACGATGGAGCAGACATAGACTGGATTGTAGCAACACTCTTGCATGATATTGGCGACGGTCTTGCACCGCAAAATCACGATCGCTTTGCTGCAGAAATCATCCGTCCTTTCGTGCGTGATGAGGTTGCCTGGACGGTAGAGCATCATGGAATGTTTCAAATGCTGTATTACGCGCATCATTATGGATGGGATCCAGAGGAGCGTCAGAAATATAAAGACCATCCATATTTTCAAACCTGTGCCGATTTCTGCGAGCGTTGGGATCAATCAAGTTTTGATCCGGACTATGACATGAAATCACTGGAGCATTTTGAACCAATGGTGAGAGAGGTATTTGCCCGCAAGGCATATGATAAAAACGTCATGTGTGAAGGGGAGGTGCGTGGCCTTCCAAAAGTTTGAATATCAAGCGCCATGCATTCTTGAGTAGCTATTACGCTCAGGCGATTGCCAATCTTTCATGCTGCCTTTCTTTGGCTTGTAGATTTCCACGCCAAGTGGATGGCACTGCGCCACATCGCTCGTATGTTCAGAACTGCAATCTCCACCTGGGCAGGCACTTAAACCACCAAGCAAATCAATCTCTGCAAACATCTCAAGATAATCGCCCTTGCGCACAGGGCTTGCTTTCATGAAATATTGCTTCGTATCAGGCATAAAGCCCGTACACATAAAGACATTCAGCACGTCATGCACATAAGGTTCTGCTTCATCCAGCGTCATGCCCTTGGATTTTGAGAGGGCACGTGTCAGGTTTGAGTGGCAGCAATAATGATATTCACTAGCTGCCAATAAAACACCTGTATAAGGGTCGCATCGGGTGCCGATAACATCATGCACAGAGCCGCCAAATTCATCCCAGCCATACCAGTCAAGCGTATC
>CALFBM010000067.1 GCA_937951645.1 uncultured Rhizobiaceae group bacterium | reverse complement strand
CCTGTATAATACAGGATACGCTCTGTAGTCGTAGTCTTGCCTGCATCAATGTGAGCCATGATGCCGAAGTTACGATAATCTTTAATTTCAAATTCGCGGGCCATATGCCTTAACCTTTGTTTTAGAAGCCTTACAGTGTCTTGGGAACCTGCAACCCTTACTCAAACCAACCTTTTATAAATTACCAACGATAATGAGAGAACGCCTTGTTTGCGTCTGCCATTTTGTGTGTATCTTCACGTTTTTTAACTGCTGAACCACGATTGTTTGATGCGTCCAGAATCTCACCTGAAAGACGAGCAATCATTGTTGTTTCATTGCGCTTACGAGCTGCAGCAATAACCCAGCGAATTGCCAAAGCCTGGCGGCGCTCTGCACGAACCTCAACAGGAACCTGATACGTAGCGCCACCAACACGGCGCGAACGTACTTCAACAGCAGGAGCAACATTTTCAAGGGCGGCATGAAAAGCTTCAAGAGGATCAGACTTGGCCTTATCCTCAACTTCATCAAGCGCACCATACACGATACGCTCTGCAACTGATTTTTTACCATCAAGCATGATGGAATTCATAAATTTCGAAAGTACCACATCACCAAATTTTGGATCAGGGTTTACTTCACGTTTTTCTGCGCGGTGACGACGAGACATATTCTACTACCCTTACTTAGGACGCTTAGCGCCGTATTTCGAACGACGCTGCTTGCGGTCTTTAACACCTTGCGTATCAAGAACACCGCGAATGATGTGATAACGAACACCCGGCAAGTCTTTTACACGACCACCACGGATCATTACGACTGAGTGCTCTTGAAGGTTGTGACCCTCACCAGGGATATAACCGATAACCTCAAAGCCATTTGTTAGGCGAATCTTCGCAACTTTGCGCAGCGCAGAGTTCGGCTTCTTTGGAGTTGTTGTGTATACGCGAGTACATACACCACGCTTTTGAGGACAAGCCTCCATCGCCGGCACTTTGCTACGCTTGATTTGCGGCTTACGCGGATTACGAACCAATTGGTTGATTGTAGGCATACAATCCAGACCTTTTCATTTTCTTGACGACTAAGGCGGACTTCCCATCCATTTCCTTTTTCGTCAAACATGTTACGTTCAAAAACACCGTGCGTTTCCGCCGAGGCATTTCTCATGCAAAAAAGATTCTGCCGTCCCAAGACCAGCTTGGCGGAGAACCTTAAAATTGGCAGAGGACTGTAAACAGTCATGCACTTACAACTATAAAATCTATGTTCAAACCTTGTTTGAGTCTTTAGTTTAGCGCGAGCTGCGCCAAATCGAGTGTGACTCACATCAATCTGTTGGAGAGGTAATAAGCCTAACTCCCATATGCGTCAACCCCTTTTTGTATTGAGATGTAAAATTTTGGAGTCAAAACAGACATTTGCAGAAAACACTGCTATAGTTGTTCGAATATGGCGCAATTTGGCAACGTGTATTAAGAAAGCATGGTTGATATGGAAACAATGAGAGGCTCTTGCCATTGTGGTGCTGTAGAATTTGAAGTTGATTTGGAAAATGGCATCGAGGATGTGCACCATTGTGATTGTTCTTTGTGCAGCAAGCGCACTGCATTTGCAGGTACTACAAATCTTGAAGGTTTACGAATATTATCTGGTGAGGAAAACCTTACGCTTTATCAGTTCAATACAAAAACTGCCAAACATTACTTCTGCAAGACTTGCGGAATTTACACGCATCATCAAAGACGCAGCAACCCGGATGAATATGGCTTCAATGTTGCTTGTCTGGATGGTGTAAATGCGTTTGATTTTGCCCCTGCCCCCGTCATGGATGGCGTTAATCACCCATCAGATACCAAAGCCTGATATAGTTAATCCTATAAGGCAACATCTTGTGGAGCTTGCTGCTCATTACTTCTTATATCGGTATTAAATTCTTTTAATAAATAAGCGGCCAGTTGATCGTTTGGCAAAGGTTGACCAAACAGGAACCCTTGAAAGTGTGTGCAGTGCATCTTCAAGAGCACCCTGACCTGTTCAAGTGTTTCGATACCCTCTGCTGTTACGGTGAGATTCATTACAGAAGCAAGTTTTGTGATTGCTTCAAGAACATTCTTTGCATTCGGGTCGGTATCCAAGGAATTGATTAGAGAACGATCGATCTTCAGTTTGTCAAATGGAAACTTTAGAAGATATGACAGACTTGAGTATCCTGTCCCAAAATCATCCAGGGAAATGGAAACGCCCATTCCCTTCAATTCACGAAGAGAAAACATTACCTCGTCCGTATTTTCCATGAAGAGGCCCTCGGTAATCTCTAACTCAAGTCTGTCAGGCGCTAGTCCCGATTTACTTAAAGCATCTACCACGGTACCAACAATTTTATTTGACAAAAACTGTTGTGGCGAGAGATTGACTGCAACTGACAGGTGATCAGGCCAGTTTGAAGCTTCCATACATGCTTGGTGAAGCACCCAGTCGCCAATTTCTGCGATAATGCCCATTGCTTCTGCTATCGGAATAAAGTCCGCTGGTGAAACAGCTCCGCGATGAGGATGTGTCCAGCGTGCAAGTGCCTCGAAGCTTACAGTCTGTGTTTCTTTTGCGGAAACCAAAGGCTGATAAGACAGTGAAAGTTCGCCATTCTTAAGCGCGCTTTTGAGATCATTTTCCAGATTGCGGCGTTCTTTTACAATTTCATCCATATGATGCTCGTAAAGTCGGAAAGTACCTCTACCTTCAGCTTTAGCACGGTAGAGTGCCAAATCTGCATTATGAAGCAAAGTATGGGCATCACTACCATCACGATTACGCAATGTAATTCCAATCGACACACCAATATCCAAAGTACTGCCATCAATAATGAATGGTTTTGAGAGCGCTTGCAAAATAGCCTCAGCAAGGGTTGAGACAGATTGAACACTGCCTGCTGATTTGCAGAGTATTGCAAACTCATCACCTCCCAATCGGGCAACAACATCCCGATCTGAAACAACTCTTTTCAAAGACTTTGCAACTTCACCAAGTAATTTATCACCCATGGCATGGCCATAGGTATCATTTACAATCTTAAAACCATCAAGGTCCAAATAAAAAATTGACCATTGATAATTGTTTTCCTGGTTTTTCAACAAATCATACAGAGCCTTAGTAAAGTTTGCCCTGTTAACAAGCCCGGTCAATGCATCATTGTGGGCAAGATATGCAATCCGCTCTTCTGTATGTTTCTTTTCGCTAATATCTGAAGCAACGCCCCTGAAACCCAGAAATTCTTTCTTTTCGTTATAAAGTGGCTTGCCTGACAAACTTACCCAGCAACTACCCTGCTCACCTGACGAGGAAATAACCACGTCTCTGAAATTTGTACACTCATTATAGTTTTTCCGCAAACTCTCGAGTGAACGCATATTCAAAATCTGATTTTTATCGCTTAACAAATTCCCTTTGTAGTCACCGGGAGAAATTGAACTGAATTGAATCTTTAACGAATTCGAAAATTCCTCCTGTCCTCTTGTGATCTGACCGGACGTATTTATTTCCCAAAGCCAGTCACTCGCATTTTCCGAGAAATCCCTTAAAAGAAGGCCAATTGTTTCTGATTGACTGCTAATTTCAAATCCCGTTAGAACATTTGCGGTGAAGGTTTTTGCCATTGAGCACCCTGCCCTCATTAGGGATATTGCGTAGACAACCAGCATGCCCAATACAATAATGTTTGAATAAGAAGGTGCTTTCAAAAGCCCTATCCCACACCCAATAGTCAACAAGAACAACCATACTGCCATGGAGCGGGGGACAGCATATAACGATATTGCTCCTCCTCCAATCATGCCGCTCATAACAGCAATAATAATAATACGTTCGCCTTCTGCTACATGAGAATACAACATAACAGGCATTATCGCCCATAATATACCAGAATACGCAGCAGCATTGATTGCTTTCGTATGCGCCCTGGGCGATGCACTTAAAATAGGACCGCGTTTACTGGTTTGGTGAACATGATGAAATCCCAAACCTGCCAGTAAATACAAGGCAATTGTCCAATAAGGCAAAAACCAACCTGAAGGTTCTTTTGCAAATGCCAAAAAGACAAGGGTAGCGCAAAGTAACTTTGCTATCATCATTAATGGCATTGTTTTGGAAATTGATGCAATTTGTGCAGCGCGCAACCTGCCAGCCACGTCTGATTCTGGATCTACACCAAAATATGGATCCAAACTATCGCACAAACGCTTAATCATTGATATTGTTACACTCTTCAAAGCCCTCTCCTATAAATATAATACTTAGAGGAAAATTATTTACCAAACGTAACCAATTTGATTTGAAATAAAAAAGGCTGCCCATTGGCAGCCTTTTTTATTTACTTATTTTGTAATAACTTACTCAGCAGGCTCACTTTCATCACTCATGTCAGCCAGAAGTGCATCGCTTGCAGCCATTTCACGTTTTGTGTCTATGATCATGTCATCACGTGAACCGGCAAGACGGCGAATTTTTGACATTACACCACCAGTGCCAGCTGGGATCAAACGACCAACGATTACGTTTTCCTTCAAGCCTTCGAGCGTGTCGGACTTACCGGCAACTGAAGCCTCTGTAAGAACTCTTGTTGTTTCCTGGAAGGAAGCAGCCGAGATGAATGAACGGGTTTGCAAGCTTGCTTTCGTGATACCCAGAAGAACCGGATTACCCGCAGCAGACTTCTTGCCTTCTTCAATCATGCGCTCGTTAAGCAACTCCAGTTCAATGCGGTCCATTTGTTCCGCTTCAAGCAGACCTGTGTCACCTGGGTCAGTGATTTCAACTTTTTGCAACATCTGGCGAACAATCACCTCAATGTGCTTATCGTTGATAATCACACCCTGTAGACGGTAAACATCCTGAATCTCATTGACAAGATATGAAGCAAGCGCTTCTACGCCCTTAATTGCAAGAATGTCATGCGGTGCCGGGTTACCGTCAAGAATGTAGTCACCCTTCTCGATTGGATCGCCATCCTGCAAGTGGAATGGCTTGCCTTTTGGAATTAGATATTCCGCTGGCTCTAGTGTTGAATCATCTGGCTCAATCGAGATACGACGCTTGTTCTTGTAGTCACGGCCATAACGGATTGTACCGTCAATGGTCGCGATAACAGCATGGTCTTTAGGGCGGCGCGCCTCAAAGAGCTCTGCAACGCGTGGCAGACCACCCGTGATGTCTTTTGTTTTCGCACTCTCTGTCGGAATACGAGCCATCACATCACCGGCTTTCACTTTCGCACCTGGCTCAACTGAAAGGATCGCATCTACTGAAAGAAGAATACGAGCTTCACCACCACGCTTGAGTTTGGCAATTTCACCGTTCTTGTCCTTGATAACGATTGCAGGCTTCAAATCTGCACCACGAGGGTTTGCACGCCAGTCAACAACAACACGTTTGGTAATACCAGTAGCTTCATCGGCATTTTCCTGAACAGAAAGACCATCAACAACATCTTCAAACTCAACAGTACCGTCAACTTCAGTCATCATTGGGCGCGTATAAGGATCCCACTCTGCCATACGCTGGCTTTGCTTGATCGAATCGCCTTCGGCAACGAGAAGTTTTGCGCCGTAATTGACACGATGTGAAGCGCGTTCAACACCCTTCTCGTCTTCAATAACAACTGCAACACTACGACCCATAACAATGTTACGACCGTCACTGTCTTTTGAGATATTTGCGTTACGGATACGGATGGTACCTTCATAAGATGCTTCAAGGTAAGAACTATCGACAACCTGCGCAGTACCGCCAATGTGGAATGTACGCATTGTAAGCTGTGTGCCAGGCTCACCAATTGATTGAGCGGCAATAACACCAACTGCTTCACCCATGTTAACAGTAGTACCACGAGCAAGGTCACGGCCGTAACATGCGCCACAGATACCATTTTGACTTTCACAAGTAAGGGCTGAGCGAATAAGCACAGTCTTGACTTCTGCCGCCTCAACCTTATCGACGTCAGCTTCATCCATAAGGTGGTTCTTTGGAATGATAACCTCACCTGTTTCAGGATGGACGATATCTTCAGCCGCTGTACGGCCCAGAATACGAAGACCAAGCGACGCAACAACCTGTCCTGCATCAACAACAGCCTGCATTGTAAGGCCGGCATCGGTACCACAATCTTCGTGTGTGATGATGCAGTCTTGAGCAACATCGACAAGACGGCGTGTCAAGTAACCGGAGTTCGCAGTTTTCAACGCCGTATCGGCAAGCCCCTTACGAGCCCCGTGAGTGGAGTTGAAGTATTCAAGAACCGTCAAACCTTCTTTAAAGTTTGAAATAATCGGGCTCTCAATAATCTCACCAGATGGTTTGGCCATAAGACCGCGCATACCAGCAAGCTGCTTCATCTGTGTTGGAGAACCACGAGCACCTGAGTGAGACATCATGTAGATAGAATTCATCGGCAGCTGACGTTTTGTAACATCATCCACGTGAACCGCCTTGATGCGATCCATCATTTCATCTGCAACCTTGTCGCCACACTTGGCCCAGGCATCAACAACCTTGTTGTACTTTTCACCCTGTGTAATCAGGCCATCATTGTACTGTTGTTCAAATTCTTTTGTAAGAGCTTGGGTTTCCGCAACCATTCCCGCCTTGGTTTCAGGAATAACCATGTCATCCTTACCAAAGGAAATACCGGCATTACAAGCATGCTTGAAGCCAAGTTGCATAATACGATCACAGAAAATCACCGTGTCTTTTTGACCTGAGTGACGATAAACGTGGTCAATCATTTTAGAGATGTTTTTCTTGGTCATCTCGGTGTTAACAATATCAAACTTGACTTTACCATTGCGCGGTAGAAGCTCGCCCAAGATCATACGACCAGGGCTTGTTTCATAGATTGTGCTAACAGGATTACCTTCTTCATCAATCGTTTTAAAGCGACCACGAATTTTTGCGTGTAATGTTACAACATCATTATCAAGCGCGTGCTGCAATTCACTCATGTCAGAGAAAATCATGCCTTCGCCTGGCTCATTCTCGTTCACAATTGAAAGATAGTACAAGCCCAGAACCATGTCCTGTGAAGGAACGATAATCGGCTGACCATTCGCCGGATGCAAGATGTTGTTTGTAGACATCATCAAGACACGTGCTTCAAGCTGTGCTTCCAGCGAAAGAGGCACGTGCACTGCCATTTGGTCACCATCAAAGTCAGCATTAAAGGCTGCACAAACAAGCGGGTGAAGCTGGATAGCCTTACCTTCAATAAGTACAGGTTCAAATGCCTGAATACCAAGACGGTGAAGTGTTGGTGCGCGGTTCAAGAGAACCGGATGCTCACGAATTACCTCATCAAGGATATCCCAGACTTCCGGCTTTTCTTTTTCAACCAGTTTCTTCGCCTGTTTGACAGTTGAAGAATACCCCTTCGCATCAAGACGTGCATAGATGAACGGCTTGAACAGCTCCAGAGCCATTTTCTTTGGAAGGCCACATTGGTGAAGGAACAACTCTGGGCCCGTTACAATTACGGAACGGCCAGAATAATCAACACGTTTACCGAGCAAGTTTTGACGGAAACGACCCTGTTTGCCTTTAAGCATGTCTGAAAGTGATTTCAGGGGACGCTTGTTGGCACCAGTAATTGTACGACCACGACGACCATTGTCAAACAATGCATCGACAGACTCTTGCAACATGCGCTTTTCATTGCGGATGATGATGTCTGGCGCACGCAGTTCCATCAAGCGACGAAGACGATTGTTACGGTTGATCACGCGGCGATAAAGATCGTTCAGATCAGACGTTGCAAAACGACCGCCATCAAGCGGTACAAGTGGACGCAGATCCGGTGGAATGACCGGAATGATTTTCATGATCATCCACTCAGGACGGTTGCCTGACTCGATGAACGCTTCAACCACTTTCAAGCGCTTGGCAAGTTTAACTGATTTAAGCTCAGAGGAAGTTTCTGCAAGTTCAGTGCGAACTTCACCAGCAACTTTTTCCAAATCCATGGAGGCAAGAATTTCATGGATAGCTTCAGCACCGATCATGGCAGTGAATGTATCTTCGCCATACTCGTCGATTGCATCCATGTATTCTTCTTCTGAAAGAAGTTGGTACTCGCTCATTGGTGTAAGACCAGGCTCTGTCACCACGAAGTTTTCGAAATAGAGAACGCGTTCAAGGTCTTTCAATGTCATGTTCAATAAAAGACCAATACGAGATGGCAATGACTTCAGGAACCAGATGTGTGCAACCGGGGCTGCAAGCTCAATGTGGCCCATACGCTCACGGCGCACACGAGACAGTGTTACTTCAACACCACATTTCTCACAGATAATGCCTTTATATTTCATGCGTTTGTATTTGCCACATAGACATTCGTAGTCTTTTACGGGGCCAAATATACGCGCACAGAACAAGCCATCACGTTCAGGCTTGAAGGTACGGTAGTTGATGGTCTCGGGCTTTTTGATTTCGCCGAATGACCAGGATAAAATTTTCTCCGGTGCTGCAATAGAAATTCGAATGCTATCGAAGTTCTGAGATGCTGCCGGATTGTTGAAGAGATTCATGACTTCTTGATTCATGGTACTTCATTTCCTTTTTGAGCTTTATGCCCGTTGCGGTTTTGGACTTGTGCACTTTACCAAAACCAGAATTTCAAGTTTCGCGCGGTTCACGCAATTCGAACCGGAGGCGAAGGTTCCCTCGCCTCCTTTGTTGTTCTTTTATTCGGCAGCTTCTACTGCATCGCTTTCGTCTGGAAGAAGCTCATCACCATCATCCTCGGGATCATTGGCTAGAACTTTGGTGTTCTCAAGCTCGACACTCAAACCAAGAGAACGCATCTCCTTGATCAGAACGTTAAAGCTTTCCGGAATACCTGCTTCAAACGTATCATCACCACGAACGATTGCTTCGTATACTTTGGTACGACCGGCAACATCATCTGATTTAACGGTAAGCATTTCCTGCAAGGTGTAAGCAGCTCCATAAGCTTCAAGCGCCCAGACCTCCATCTCACCAAAGCGCTGGCCACCAAACTGCGCCTTACCACCGAGCGGCTGCTGGGTAACAAGAGAGTATGGACCAATTGAACGCGCGTGGATTTTGTCATCCACAAGGTGGTGAAGTTTGAGCATGTAGATATAGCCCATGGTTACCCTGCGGTCGAATTGCTCACCGGTACGGCCATCATAAACAACAGACTGACCAGAACGATGCAGACCTGCTTGCTCCAGCATATCAACGATATCAGGCTCATGCGCACCATCAAATACTGGTGTGGCGATAGAAACACCACGTCTTACCTGACTTGCAAGGCGCATAACCGACTCATCATCGTAATTTTTAACAGGCTCATTACGCTCGTTATCACCGTAGACTTGCTCCAGCTCGCTACGAAGAGGCTTGATGTCACCACTTTCCTTGTAAGCGTCTATGAGGTCACCAATTTTGCGACCCATGCCAGCACATGCCCAGCCCAGGTGTGTTTCAAGAATCTGACCCACGTTCATGCGCGATGGAACGCCAAGAGGGTTCAACACGATATCAGCGTGCGTACCATCTTCAAGGAATGGCATGTCTTCAACTGGCATGATTCTGGAAACCACACCCTTGTTTCCGTGACGACCGGCCATCTTGTCACCAGACTGGAGTTTACGCTTAACAGCGACGAAGACTTTAACCATCTTCATAACGCCAGGCATCAACTCATCACCACGTTGGAGTTTTTCAACCTTGTCCATGAAGCGTTGCTCCAGGAGGTTCTTGCTGTCATCGTACTGACCTTGAAGCTGCTCAAGTCTTGTTTGCAGCTTGTCGTCGGAAACAGCAAACTGCCACCACTGTGAGCGCGGGTATTCTTCCATCACTTCAGGTGTGATTTTTGTACCCTTCTTGAAGCCCTTGGGGCCTGCAGCACCTTCTTTGCCTTTTATCATGTCTGTTAAACGGCTGTAGACGTTACGATCCAGGATTGCCTGCTCGTCATCGCGGTCTTTTGCGAGTGTTTCAATTTCTTCACGTTCGATTGACATCGCACGCTCGTCTTTTTCAATACCATGGCGGTTAAAGACGCGGACCTCAACAACTGTACCAAAGGCACCCGGCGACATGCGCAATGAAGTATCGCGAACGTCTGAGGCTTTCTCACCAAAGATGGCACGAAGAAGTTTTTCTTCCGGTGTCATCGGGCTTTCGCCTTTTGGTGTAATTTTACCAACCAGAATGTCGCCCGGGCCTACTTCAGCACCGATATAAGTAATACCGGCTTCATCAAGGTTCTTGAGCGCTTCTTCTGAAACGTTTGGAATATCACGTGTGATTTCCTCTGGTCCAAGCTTCGTATCGCGAGCCATAACCTCATATTCTTCAATGTGGATTGAAGTAAAGATGTCATCACGCACAATACGTTCAGAAAGAAGAATGGAGTCTTCGTAGTTATAACCATTCCAAGGCAT
>CALFBM010000066.1 GCA_937951645.1 uncultured Rhizobiaceae group bacterium | reverse complement strand
AAGTGTCTGCCCCAGTAGCGTTTCTTCAGTTGCGGAAACTCCCGCTGTACTTTGTGCGAAGATCTACCCTTCATCTTGCGCATTAAATCAGAAATCGACAGGCTTGGCGGAACTGATACAAACATATGCACATGATCACTGGCCAGCACGCCCTTGATGATCTCAACCCGGTTTTCAGCGCAAACCTGCCGGATTATCTCCCGCACACGCAATCGAACGTCACCCTTCAATTCCTTGTAGCGATATTTCGTGATCCAAACGAGGTGGTAGCGACGATAAAATGTGCAGTGCTTGCCTTTGTCATATTGCATGATCATACTCTCCAGAAAAATGAGCCAGAAACCCCTTCGGGTGGTTCATTTTTCTGGAGAGTATGATCATGCATCAAAAGCTGTGCTGAAGCGTTCCCGTCTCGAAGACGGGGGAGCTAACCCAGAGCAATGGAACTTAGAAATAGGTTCCACATGAAGTACCTACGATGAATAAATTTGTTACAATTCCCAAAGAAGAATACGACAAGTTAATCGCCGATCGCGAAATGCTTGAAGATATAAAAGCATATGATGAAGCGATGAAAGACCTTTCAGAAGGCATGCCGCAATCACTCGTTAAACGCATGATTGTTGACGGTGAAAACCCACTCGCTATCTACCGTGAATGGCGCGGCTTCAACCAATCAAGCCTTTCAAAGGCATCAGACGTAAACAGAACCCAAATAGCAGACATAGAAGCTGGAAGAAGAATCCTTGCGTCACAACGCTAAAGAAGCTTGCTGAGACATTGGACGTTGATATGGATATGTTGATTTAATAATATTTGGTAAAATTACTTTTTGAATATTTTGTTTATAATATTATTACAAAAGCGCCAAATATCAGGACCAGCACTCCAGCCATAAACCGCTCCTAAAATAGTAAAAACAGAAGCACCCGCAACAGAACCAAAAACACCACCTACTATTCCTGTTCCTGCCCCACAGGCAAATCCTACAAGACCAAATAATGCAGCTCCTAAAATTCTTAATCTCATTAAATCAAATTCCCAAGATAATAACTACCTAGTCAGCGGCTTATACGTCACTCGCTTCGGATTAACGGCGTCAGCGCCCAAGCGTCTGATTTTGTCTTGCTCGTAATCCTCATAGTTGCCTTCAAACCATTCCACATGGCTATTGCCTTCAAAGGCCAGAATGTGGGTTGCAAGTCTGTCAAGGAACATGCGGTCGTGAGAGATGACCACGGCACACCCTGCAAATGATTCGAGTGCATCTTCCAGCGCGGCCAGTGTTTCTGTATCAAGGTCATTAGTCGGCTCATCGAGCAGGATAACATTGCTGCCTGATTTCAACATCTTGGCAAGGTGCACACGGTTTCTTTGACCACCAGAAAGCGTGCCAACCTTTTGCTGTTGGTCGCCACCCTTAAAGTTGAATGTCGAACAATAGGCGCGTGAGTTCAACTCGTGTTTGCCAAGCTTGATGATGTCATTGCCTTCGGAAATTTCTTCCCAAACAGTCTTGTCAGCACCCAGCGCATCACGGCTTTGATCGACGTAACCAAGATCAACTGTCTCTCCAATATTGATCGTGCCGCTGTCAGGTTGTTCTTGCCCTGTGATCATGCGAAAGAGCGTCGTCTTACCCGCACCGTTCGGCCCGATAACACCCACAATGCCGCCCGGGGGAAGCTTGAAGCTTAAATCATCAATCAGGAGCTTGTCGCCATAGGATTTTGAAACGCCTTCCGCCTCAATTACGACACCACCCAAACGTTCACCAACCGGAATAATAATCTGGGCATTTTGAGGGGTACGATCATTTGAAGCCTTTACCAATTCATCATAGGCCTTGATACGCGCTTTTGATTTTGCCTGACGAGCCTTCGGGCTGGAATTAATCCAGCCAGCCTCTGCCTGTATGGCTTTTTGACGAGACGCTTCTTCACGCCCCTCTTGCGCCATGCGCTTGGCCTTGGCTTCAAGATAGGCTGTATAATTACCCTCATAAGGAATACCGCGCCCACGATCGAGCTCCAAAATCCAGCCTGTAACATTATCAAGGAAGTAACGATCGTGTGTGATCATCAAAACAGAGCCTTTATACTCGCGCAGGTGCTTTTCAAGCCAGCCAATGGTTTCTGCATCCAGGTGGTTGGTCGGTTCATCAAGCAGAAGCAGATCAGGCTCAGACAAAAGCAACTGACAAAGTGCAACACGGCGTTTTTCACCACCTGACAAGTCATTGACAGGCGAATCACTGGGCGGACAACGAAGGGCTTCCATCGCCATTTCAACTTGTGAATCCAAATCCCAAAGGTTCTGAGCGTCAATCTGGTCTTGAAGAGCCGCCCCTTCGTCAGCTGTCTCATCGGAGTAATTCATCATCAGCTCGTTGTAACGATCCAGAATTGCCTTCTTGTCAGCAACACCTTCCATCACATTTTCAACAACCGTTTTGCTTTCATCAAGCTGAGGCTCCTGCGGCAAGTACCCACAAGTAGCCCCATCTGCAAGCCAGGCTTCACCTGTATGTTCCTTGTCAAGACCCGCCATAATGCGAAGTACAGTAGATTTACCTGCGCCATTGGGGCCAAGGATGCCGATTTTAGCATCCGGATAAAAAGACAGATGAACATCTTCCAGAACCTTCTTCGTACCATAAGTCTTTGAAAGTCCTGCCATGTGATAGATGAACTGGCGTGCCATAAATGCTTCTCCGTGCAACAGAAATTGTTATTAATTAAGTTATCGAACGATTTACGCTTTGAAGCGTATAAATTCAAGCGTAGTGTTACCATCAATCAAATTTAAAAGGCTAAATCAAATATGCGCGCATTATTTTATATGATTATCGGAATTCTGTTCATCTTTCTTGGCGCGTATAATCTCTATGGCGGTTATGAATTTGAGATTCCACTATTCGCTGCCTTTGGTTTTGGGGCAATTATAGCCGGAGCATTATTTGTGCTGTATGGGCTAAGTCAAAGATCAAAGAATAAAAAAACAAAGCAGACCCCAAGCTCAATAAACTCCTATAAAAATGACAATGCTATAAGGGAACAGGATGGTGCAATTGAAATTCATGCAATCATTCAATCCATGGGCGTTGTAGCAGTTGCAGACAAACGTGTCAGACAAGAGGAGGTCGATACTATTTCCGGCATTTATCAAGAGATGTTAGGAATGAAAATCCGTGATGAAGAAGTACGCGAAATTCTATCCGAATTTGATGACCATTTTGACATAGAAGAACGTCTTACACGTAACCGTTCCTTTATCAGCCCATCCATGAAACGTATCATTATCCAAAGTTGCCAAAAAGTTATGGTAAGCGATTTGGAAATTGTGCCTTCTGAAAAAAACCGCATTATGGAAATTGGTAGAGCGCTTGGCTTTTCTGACACTGAAATTACAACACTAATTGCATCAACGCCTGAATGATGAAATTTACCAAATCACAACTCACCAGCCCTACAGGCGCCAAGCTTCAACTTTATCAGGTACGAGCTAAAGGCAGTGCCAAAGCCGTTATTCAAATTTCTCATGGCATGAGCGAACATATTGGACGTTATGAGCGCTTTGCAAATGTTCTTGCAAAGGGCAATTACCACGTGGTCGCTCACGACCATCGCGGCCACGGACTGACAACTGCTCCCGACGCACCTCAAGGAACTTTCGCCAAGCAGAATGGCTTACAAAAAGTTATTGCAGACATCGACGCAGTAAATGACGAAATACGCAAACTGCATCCAGAATTACCTATCATATATTTTGGCCATTCAATGGGTGCAATCATCGGACTCAATTATTGTATCCAACACTCGGACAAAATTGCCGCAAGCGCACTTTGGAATTCAGGCGTAGATGGCGGACTACTGTTAAACCTTTATGGCTTTTTATTAAGAATTGAACGCATGTTTAAAGGTTCAGACGTGCCAAGCCAAATTGCCAAAAAACTTGCCTTTGAAGATTGGAACAGCAAATTCAAACCCAACCGAACCCAATCGGATTGGCTGACACGTGATGAAACAGAGGTTGATCTATACATCGCCGACCCTTTATGCGGGTTTGATGCAAGTAACGGCCTTTGGAGCGATTTGTTGCAAGGCATCAAAACAGGCGCAGACAACAATGCGCTCGCAAAAATCAGAAATGATTTGCCCATGCATCTGCTGGCAGGAGGCAAAGATCCATGCTCCGATAATGGAAGGGCTGTAGGGCGCCTTCACATTCGCCTTAAAAAAGCAGGTATCAAGGACATGGAAATGCGGCTCCATAAAGAAAACCGCCATGAAGCCCTCAACGAATTAAACCGCGATGACGTACTGCAAGAATTCGTTGAATGGCTGGATGCGCGATTTGAATAATTCCTAATCTGCCAGTATTTTCGGATCATTGATCTCTGCTTCATGCTGTTTCATCAAACGTTTTTGATATTGGCCCTGTACGACATCAACAACAATCAAGACAATCAAAACAAAGTAGAATGTGGATTTTGACATCGCTTCAACAGGATAGCCAAGCAGCTTTATATGCGCCAGGTGACCACCTTCTGAAACCAGCAAAATGCCAACTATGAAAAGGATAAAAAGACCCAATACTTCATACATGCGATTCTTTTTTAGAAAGTCAGCTACTTTATCGGCCATAACAATCATGAGAATACCTGTAATAATAATGGCAATTGCCATAACCACAAAGACATCTGTCAGGGCTATGGCTGATAAAATGGAGTCAAAGGAAAATACAAGATTCATCAACACAATTGAGAAAATAACGGAGGGAACGGATTTAAGCCCCGCCTTATCAGAGCCTTCAATGTGGTGAACAGAGAGCATATGCATGATTTCTTTAACAGCAGTCCAGATTATGAACCCTCCGCCAAACAATACAATCAAGGAATGCCCGCTAAAACTGCCTTCAACAAGTCCTTTAAAGTTGATTTCGAAAAGTATATCCTGGAAAAATCCAATCGCTTTTATGATCACAAAAAGCAAAAGAATACGCAGTATAATAGCCATGCCAATTCCGATTTGGCGAACCTTGCGTTGGCTCTCGGCAGGTGCGCGTTTGGATTCAATTGCAATGTAGAGAAGATTATCAAAGCCTAAAACGACTTGAAGCAAAATAAGCATTAACAAGGTCAGTAAATTGTCAATTGTTAATATTTCCAGCATTGAAACCTCCAAATTTCTAAACAAATTGCATAAGTTTTTATGCGTTTAAGCATGCTATAGTTACTGCTTCGTTTATGAATATTTCAAATTGTCCTGTTTCGAAAGGGTTTGTTTACCACAACCACCAAAAGTACACCGTTTATCTACTTTTCATGACTTGGCCACGCTGAAATTAACAAGTTCATTAAGCGCCTTACCTTATCAATATCAGGTGTTTTGAGAACTTTAGCAGGGGACTATCTCAAATGAGTGGAAAATTGATAATCATGGCAGGCCTGGCAGTTGCATTTGGTGCAACCAGCTACGTTGGTGGAAATTACTACCTTGAGAGCCAAACTCAAGCTCGTGTGGACGAACTCAGTGCAAACCGTCCTGTCGTAGAGGCAATTGAGCTTGCCAAAGTTGTGGTAGCAACTGCAGAAATCAAATTTGGTCAAGTAATTGATGGCTCCATGATTAAAGTCGTTGACTGGCCGCAAGATGCTTTTCCGGAAGGTGCTTTCGCAGCAACGTCAGAGGTAATCAGCGACGGTAATCGCCGCGTATTAACAACAATCTTTCCAGGTGAGCCAATTATTACGGCTAAAATCACAGGCGAAAATAGCAGGGCGGGTCTTGCTGGTGTCATTACGCAAGGGATGCGCGCAGTAACCGTTCCTGTAGATACAGTAAACGGCGTAGCGGGTTTCATTCAACCAGGTGATCGTGTGGACATTTTGATTACAAAAAATGATGATCATGGAAACGGTGTTACTTCAGAAGTCTTGATGGATTATGTAAAAATTCTTTCTGTTGACCAAAATGCAGGGTCAAGAAACGAAACAGCTCAATTAGCAAATTCTGTAACAATTGAAACTGATGGCAAAGGTGCTCAAAAAATTGCATGGGGCCTGAATGTAGGAACCCTTTCACTAACACTTCGTGGTGTAGAGAATGAAGACGGCAGTATTTTCTCATTGGAGAGTGAGAAACCAACGACAACATCCATCAAGGTAGTTTCTGGTAGCGAGATTAAAGAATTCAACGTTGCCATAGAAGGCAACCAAAAACCTAAAAAAGAAAATAATAACAATAACTAAACTAATATTCTTATGGGGACTAAAATGACTAATTTTGGCTGGAATATAAAAACCAAATTGCGCCAATGTGCAATCGCAACCGGCATTGCAATGATGACGGCAACTTTACCCTTTGCAACAACAAGTTTAGCGTATGCCGAGAGCGGCATTATTCGCCTAAGTTCTTCACAAAATACGAAGACCATGAAAATTACAAAGGCAAAGCCAAAAACTGTACGTACAGATCGCTCGTTTAGCGAGATCGTTGTAGGAGATCCCGAAGTTGCAACAGTAAGTCCGCTAACTGATCGCTCATTTTATGTAATTGGAACAGCACCTGGTACAACAGGCATTGCGCTTTATGATTCTGACAGCAATCTGGTTGGCCTTCTGGATATCGAAGTGGGGGCAAACACAAACCAGATTAATGCAGCATTAAACGCTGCTCTTCCCAAGTCAAATGTCAAAGCAACAACCTCAAATGGCCGCGTTGTTCTCAAAGGCAAGGCAAATGGCGCAGTCGCTGCAGCAAAAGCACGCGAAATTGCCAAGAAATTTGACCCTGAGTTAGTCGACACCGTAAAAATCGAAGGCTCACAGCAAGTCAAGCTGGAAGTTCGCTTTATTGAGGCACGTCGTAATAAGGGTAAAGAATTAAGTATTCGTACGAGAGTAAATCGCAATACAAATTCAAGCGTATCAACAGCAACAGGCGGCGCATTTGCGCAATTACTAAGCGGTAGCATCCCCTATGGTCAATTCGTAACAAATATTTTTGAAAATGGTACAAATATTGATGTTGCAATTAATGCCCTGGAAGAAAAGGGGCTTGTAAGGAGTCTTGCAGAGCCAAACCTAGTAGCTCTTTCTGGTGATACTGCAAGTTTTTTGGCTGGTGGTGAGTTTCCAATTCCGGTTGGATCCGAGGACAATGATGGCGGCGGTAGAAACGTAACAGTAGAATTCAAACAATTCGGCGTTGGTTTGAAATTTACACCTACTGTATTGGATGGTGGTTTAATCAACTTAAAACTTGCACCAGAGGTTAGTGAGCTTGACCCAGATGGCGGTATTACTTTATCCGGTATTAGAATACCTGGTCTTCAAGTGAGAAGAGCAGAAACTACGCTTGAATTACGTGATGGTCAAAGTTTTGTTCTGGGCGGCCTTCTGCAAACACGTTCAAATAATAACAATGCACAAATACCATGGCTTGGTGATGTGCCAATTCTAGGCGCCCTCTTCCGCAGTTCACAATTTCAAAAAAGCGAAAGTGATCTTGTAATCATTGTAACACCACGTTTGGTAAAGCCATTACGACCTGGTGAGAACCCTGCAACACCTTTGGACAATACGGCACCGGCCAATGATGCAGAGTTTTTTGCAAATGGAACATTGGAAGTAAGCCGTGCCCATTTGCGAACCTTGGCAGATGCCAGAAACGGTGTATTGAAATCAGGCCATGTGATTGAGTTGGAGTAAAAATAATGAATAAAAACAAAATCTTGTTAACTACAGCACTTGGTTTAATTTTTACACTCGCTGGCTGTACATATCTTGATCGTAACGAAGGTGTCACAAGTTTTGCAGGTGATGCACAAGCAATCAATCAAGCCAAAATGGTTGAAGACCCCTGGAATGCAAACGCCTACAACAACAAGATTGAAGGGGATGGCGAACGTCTTGGCGATACCATTAAACGCTATAAAGAAGGCAAAAAAGAAGAAACGCAGGAAATCGGTGCCATAAGCACAACATCAAACTAAAACAAGAAGCGGAAAAACCGACGGGGATACGGAATATGTCGCATAAAGATGAAAACAATCCGACAAGTAAGCTAGTACTTGTTTCTCAGGACACAGAGCTGGTAAACCTTGCAAAAGGTGCAATTCCAAACACTGAAAAACAATCAATGCAAATTATCAGCAAACCGATTGCTGATCTTGTTGCAAGCATGCGTGAAATAGATGCAACGGCAATGATTGTTGATATTGATACTACAAAAGTGGAAGACTTCGAAAACCTTCAAAAAATCAAGCGCATGGCTGACAACAATATGGCTGTTATTGTTATATCGGGCAACTTCAGCCCTGCCGCCGCACGTATTCTAATTCAACTCAAGGTTTCTGATTTTCTGGTCAAACCGGTTCAAACTTCTGATCTTGTCCGTTCATGCAACAATGCCATGAAAATCAATACGCAAGAAGCACAAGTGCAGCCACAGTTCATGTCATTTATGCCGGCTTCAGGCGGTGTTGGGACAACGGCAATGGCAATTGAAACAGCCGCCATATTAAATGCACATGGTGAAAAACTGGGTCGCACAACTTGTATTGTTGATCTAAACTTCCAACATGGCGCTTGTGCCGAATATCTGGATATCGAGCCACGCTTTGACATTTCGGAAATTGAAAACTCACCAGAACGCCTTGACAGACAACTGCTGGACATCATGCTCTCAAGACATGATAGTGGGCTTTCAGTAATTTGCGCACCCAATCAACCAACAGAGATGCGTTCTTTTAAGGGCGCACTGGTTGTCAAATTGCTGGATCTTGTTTCAGCATATTTTGATAATGTTGTTATCGACTTGCCCCGCACATGGTTTCCATGGACAGAAACTGTAATTACAGGCTCAGACAAGCTCTTTGTTGTGGCAGACATGACAGTTCCTTCAATTCGCCATTCCCATAGATTGGTTAAAGCTGTTGAAGAACGCATCGGCAAACAGGCAACGCCAAAGATCATAGTAAACCGCATGGACTTTCGCAAAAATGCATCTGGCTTAAATGCAGCTGATGTAGAAAATGCATTGGGCGATTATTTTGCAGGCGGCGTGCCAAACAATTACATGCTGGTTCGTGATGCCGTTGATAGAGGCGTTACCATAGGCTCAGTTGAAGTTGA